>CAINDP010000010.1 GCA_903847405.1 uncultured Myxococcales bacterium
ACCGCCGGCGACACCGCGGGAATCGACGGCCTGCTGGCAGCCTGGGCGCGCCGCGGACCGCCGCGCGTCCAGCGCCCCGTGATGCTGGCGAACGGCCCGGACGGTCCCATGGTCGTCCTGCCGGGCGATCCCCTGCACCCCGAAACCCCGAACGCCCGCCCCACGACCCGCTACCGCTTCGTGCTGCGCGAGGGCCGCTTCCACCGCATCCGGAACGACTAGGGTTCTTCCCGGAACGGCCCCCCCCTCACCCCGGTCGGACGGCGGCCTGGATCACCGATCCCGCCCCGCGCCGCAACCGCAGGGGCTTCCGCGGAACCAGGCCCGCCTCCCGCTGCCACGTCGCGATCTGGTCGGCGGTCCACGCCCCCGAAACGCTGGTCATCCCGAAGTAGAGGTCCATCAGGGCAGTGGTCTGGCCCTTGCCGCCCGGAACGTCGGGGCGGCTGAA
This sequence comes from uncultured Myxococcales bacterium, assembly GCA_903847405.1. Lineage (GTDB taxonomy): Bacteria > Myxococcota_A > UBA9042 > DTJE01 > DTJE01 > CAIZWN01. The sequence goes on from CAINDP010000010.1 coordinate 452, forward strand.
GTCGATCACCGCGAACACCCCGCCAGGCTTCAGGGCTCGCGCCACCCGACGGGTCAGGTCGCCGCATTCCTGGGCGGTGAAGTGGTGCACGACGCTGGAGGTCACGACCACGTCCCAGCACGCCTCGCCCAGATCATCGACCAGGGCGTCGCCGGCGCGGTGGACAACGCGATCGCCCATGCCCTCCTCGGCCAGCAGCGGCGCCGACGCCTGGACGGCCTCGGGCAGTTCCAGTACCACCGCCTTCAGACCCGGATGGCGGCGACAGAAGGCGACGGAAAGGAACCCGTGGGCACCGCCGATATCCAGCATCGCGGCCGCCCCTCGGGGAACGGAGGTCCGGGCCGCGATCTCGTTCGATCCCAGGCGGGCCAGGCCCAGCATGGCCCGCTGGTAGGTCCTCCAGCCCTCCTCGTTCAGTTCCGGCCGTCCCACCATGGACGAGCCCGTGCGGACGTGGTCCTCCAGCCGGGCAACCCAGTCCCATTCGTAGTACCGCCACAGCAGGTAGTCGCGAACCGACTCCGGACTGCCGGCCAGCAGCCAGCGCCGGGCCGCGGGAGTCAGCGCATAGGCTTCGCCCTCCCGGCTGAGGTAGCGCAGCGAGGCCACGACGTCCAGGAGGCGCCGGGTGGGCATCGGCGAGGTCCCGGCACGCCGGGCGACTTCTTCCGACGAAAGCGGCCCGTCGGCCAGGGCTTCCAGGAGGCCCAGGCGACAGACGGCCATCAGGGACCGGACCATCATCAGCCCGTTGAAGGACTCCAGGACGGGCGTCGGGACCTCGCCCGACCACAGGCCCAACTGCTCGAACGCGGACTCGGGAATCAGGCCGATTCGCATGACGCCTCCGGTTGCAGGGTGCGATCTTCGCGGACGGGAGGGTCCTGTCAACCCCGCCGGGCGCCCCGGTTGCACGGACGCGGCAACGTCCCTATCCTGCGGGAGGAACGAGGGATGCACGATGGACGAAGAACTGCCGCTCCGTGCGGATGTCCCGACCGGGGCCCCCCCGGCGACCAACGTGTTCCAGGTGGTCCGCGACGGGCCGATCCTGGCGGTGGGCGACCTGGTGTTCGCGGACGAGGCGGGCACCATCCTGCGACGCGAAACCGCGGCGGCCCTCTGCCGGTGCGGCAGTTCGGGCAGCAAGCCCTTCTGCGACGAAAGCCACCGCAGGGTGGGGTTCCTGGACGGGGAGGCGCCCGCGGCGGAGGCGAAGGTGCAGCCGCTGCCCGACGAGGCTGCAACCACTGGGCCGGCCACGATAATCCTGAAGCCGACCGGTTCCCTGCGCCTCGTGGGCCCGCTGACGGTCATCGACGCCGAAGGCCGCAGGTACCCGGGTGGCCGCGCGTCGATCTGCCGGTGCGGCGCCTCGAAAGCGAAGCCCTGGTGCGACAATTCGCACCGCGACACCGGGTTCCGGGCGGACTGACGACTACCTCCTCCGGGTCCGGCCCCGCCCCGACGCGCCGCACACCGCCCCCTCCTTGCCCCGCGGCCCCCGGTGGTTACCATCAGGAACGGAAGGAAATCCGGAGGCTGCAATGCATCACAGAATCATCGCCCTGCTGGTGACGATCCTGGTTCCGCTGGCGGCAGGAACGGCCCGGGCCAAGGGCACCCCCCCGAAGGCGACGGCCGCGAAGGCGCCCGTGATGGCGCTCGCGAAGGCCGTCCCGGACGAAGTGAAGAAGACGGTCGACGCGTTCGTGGGACGGTGGCGGTTCGAGGGCGCGCTGACCCAGGCCGGCACGACGGAACCGCTGCGGGCGAAGTTCGTCTTCACGTGCCGCAGGGTCGCCGGAGGGCGCGCCGCGGCCTGCGAGTTCAAGGCCCCCTTCCCGGGGTCGCCCCCGATGGAGGAGGCGCAACTGTGGGCCTTCAACCCGGAGGACCGGAAGGTCCACCTGTTCGCGGTGAACACCGCGGGGGAGGTCCACGACCACGCCGGAACCTGGAAGGATGACCAGACGCTGGAGTTCGACCCCCTCAAGACGACCGACGACGGGAAGCCCATCGAGGATTCGCTGGTGGTCACCTGGGAAGGGCCGAAACTGGTCCGCTTCGACGCCGTCACGTCCTATCCGAACGGCTCGATCGTCGTGTTTCGCGGCAGCGGCAAGCGGATGTAGCAGAGCGTCCGCCCCGGGCGATCCGGGGCCGAGGGCGGCGTTCAGGCCAGCGACGCCCGAAAGCGGGTCACCCGCGCGACGGCCGCATCCAGCCGGTCCCGGGGCAGCGTCCCGTCCCGGACCCCTCGTTCCAGCGCCTCGGCCAGCACCAACCCTTCCCCCCGTGCACCGCACTGCAGGAAGATGTCCACGCCGGCCCGCAGCCCCCGATCGAGGATCTGGGCCGGCTGGAACCGATCGGCGATCGCCTTCATCCCCAGGTCGTCGGTGATCACGCACCCGTCGAAGCCCAGGCGCCCGCGAAGGCGCCCTTCCACGATGGCCGGGGACAGCGTTGCGGGCACGTCCGGGTCCAGGTCCGGATACAGACAGTGGGCCGTCATGATCATGCGGATGCCGGCATGGACCGCCGCGGCGAAGGGCCCTGCCTCCCGGACGTCCAGCACGGCGGCCGGGACCGGGATGACGGGCAGTTCCAGGTGGCTGTCGGCGGACGCGTCGCCGTGGCCGGGAAAATGCTTGCCGCATCCGGCCACGCCGGTGGACTCCAGGCCCGCCAGGAACGCCAGGGCCCCCGCCGCAGCCGACTCGGGCGTCTTCCCGAATGCCCGATCGCCGATGATCGGGTTCGCAGGATTCGTGTCCACGTCCAGGACCGGCGCGAAATCCAGGTTGAACCCCAGGTCCAGCAGGTCCCGCCCGATGGCCCGGCCGGCCGCGCGACAGGCCTCGGGACCGGCGGCACCCAGGTCGGCGGCGGTCGGCTGCAACGGGCACAGGCGGCGCAGGCGCTGGACCCTGCCACCCTCCTGATCCACCGACACGATGGGCGGCGGCAGTCCGGGTGCCGCCTGGCGCACCTGGCGGCACAGGTCGCGGACCTGGTCCCCGTCGACCAGGTTGCGGGCGAAGAGCGCCACCCCCCCGAGGCCGCGGGCCAGGAGGGCCGCCACATCGCCGGGCAGGGTCGGGCCGTCGAATCCCAGGACGATCAGGGGGAGGAAGGAGTCGTTCACTTCGAGACGCCGCCCATGGGCTCCGGAGCGCGCCGGGTCGTGGGGGGATTGTCCCGGGAAGCCGGGACCGGGGCGGGCACCGAGTGGATGCGCGGCTGGACCAGGACCTCGTCCTCGGCCACGTACAACTTGTAGTAGGCAAAACCGAGGCCCACGGCCATCAGCACCAGGACCAGCAGCAGCAGGACCCGGCCCGCCGTAGCCTTGACCGCCCCCGGCTCGTAGTCGTCGTCGAAATCCGAGCGCCAGCCCAGCCGGGCGACTTCCTCCATTTCCTGGAGGGTCATCATCGCGAAGTCGTTTCCGACGTCGGCCCGCGGTTCCGGCACGGTGATCGCGCGCATCGCCACGGCCGTCGCATGGCGCGACCGATCGGCAGGCGATTCGGGCGTCGATTCGGCCAGCGCGGAGTCCGGCGCCATGACCTTCAGGCGGTAGTCGCCGGCCAGGAACACGTCGCCGGGCCGGATCTCCACCTCGTGGGACAGGCGCTCGCCGTCCAGGCGGATGCCGTAGCGCGAACCGGCGTCGGACAGCAGGAGCCGCCCGTCCTGGACGCGGATTCGGGCGTGGTGCCGGGACACGTTCCGGTCCGCAAGGACCAGACTGTTGTCCACAGCGCGGCCAATGGTGACGGTGTCCTCCCCGAGGGGGACGACCCGCACATTGCCCGCATCGTCTTCGATGTACAGCCGCATCATGTTTTTGATCCCCGCGGAAGTATATCACGGGGACAGGGGCCGTCAAATCGTGCGCGAACGAGGATTCGCCGCCATTTGCGGGGACTTCGGGGCCTCCGGTCGGCCGCGGGCCGGACGGGATCCCCCCGGGCGGGCGGCTCGGGCGCTTCGTCCGCACCCCCCGGGCCCGCGGTCGCGGGATCCGGCTCCGGACTGCCGACGTCGGCCGGGAGGCCGCCGCCGATCGCCCGACGCATCAGGACGACCTGGGAATCGATGTCCCACGGGGAAAACCTCACGCCGAGGGCACCCTCCCACGCCCGCAGCCACCACCGGTGGGCGTCGGCACCGGAACCCGGTTCGTGGAGCGCCCGCAACCGGGCCGCCGCAGGCTCCAGCGCCTGGAGCCCCCGACGACGGAACGCCTCCACCCACCACTCCCGCGGGGAACGGTCCTTGTGGGAGCGCCACCACCCCCGCCACGCCGCAACCACGGCCGCGGGGTCCGGCGCGCCCGCGTCGGGGTCCGCACCCGTCAGGTCCTGCAGCGCCGTCGACGCCTGCTGCGGCGGCAGGGCGCCGTCCACCAGCGCCTCCATCAGGATCTGGACCGCCGCCAGGGTCGGCAGCCGCTCCACGGCATCCACGGCCCAGTCCCGGACGGTGCGGCGAACCTGGAACACCCCCAGGTCGACGACCCAGGGCCGATCGATGGACAGCAGCCAGGCCAGGAGGGCCGGCCTTCGCCCCCGTACCACGTGGCGATCCAGGGCCGTCAGCAGCAGCGCGGCGATCGACTCATCCTTCTGCCGCACCAGTCGGTGGACCAGTTCCACCTCGATCCCGCCCACGCCTCCGTCCACCAGGGACAGGGCGGCCGCGCGCCGGACAACGGCATCGTCGTCATCCAGGCGGCGCAGGACCTCGCGACGGGCCTCGGGCGTCCCGATCCGCCCCAGCACCGTGGCGGCGTCGGCCCGCACCAGGGCGTCCTGCGACCGGGCCAGCAGCAGCAGCTCCGCCACCCGCTCCTCGATGCGGGACGAGGGATCCCGGAACCAGGAGCGCTGGCTCCCCGTGTCGCGACAGCCCTCGAGGACGTCGTCCGGGGGGCAGCCGATCCGCAGGTGCAGGTGGTCGTTGTGGGGCCGCGACCGGACCGGCTGCGCCAGGGCCTCCTCGGCACGGCGGACCAGGGCCGGCGGCTCCTTGGCCTTCCGGGCGTGTTCCAGCACCATGCGTTTCAGGGACCGCGACAGGAACATCCACTGGATCGACACCGAGGGGTCCGTCAGCAGTGTCTTCACCAGCAGCCAGTTCCGGGCGGTGTCGAACCGCACCGGGACCCCGTCGGCATCCGCCCTCCCGGCCCGATCCAGGGCCACCAGGGTCTTCGGCAGGAAAGGCTTCCCGTCCGGCCCCAGGAGGTAGAGCCCCACGTCCGCATCCCGACCCGAGTGGTGGGAAACGCTCCAGGGGATTTCGCCCCCGCCCGCGCGCCCCAGGTTCCCGACCGCCAGGCGCGCCCCGGGTTTCGCCCGGTCCACCGCGGCGGCGGCATTCAGCAGGGCCTCGACCAGGTCGTCCGTCGCGCAGGCGGTCCCGCGATGGGAATGCTCGGCGAGGATGACGTGATGGGGGCCCTCGACGGGAAGCATCCGGCAGGCCACGACGAACCCGGTGGTGGCCCCCCCGATGGAAAGCGACCCCTGGCCCCGCAGGCGCCCGATCTTCGGATGCTGGCGACCCACCCCGATCAGCGGCAGGGCGTCCAGCCTCGGCTCCAGGGGCCGCGGCCCGGTCAGCACCGCGCCGTCGACGTCACGGGTCTGCACCCGCTCGCAGGGAAGGCCGGGCGGGCATCCCTCCTCGACCCTCCGATCCGCGGCGGCGGCGCACCCCGTCAGGACGGCGACGGCAACCACCATTTGGATCGTCCCGAGTCGGCTTCGGCTCCGGCGAGAGTTTCCTGCGGAAACCCATCGCCTGCGCCTGCGCGCTCGGGAGGCACAGATATCGTTTCGCCGCATGTCGTCCGAGGACCGTGAAGGCCCTTCGATTCTAGGGACCGGCCGGCGCGCGTCAATTTTTGGCGCCGAACCGGGCCACCCGCGGGGCGACGGCGCCCTCCTGCGGACCGGCTTGACACGCGACCCGCCGGGGCGCTATTGCTGGCGGCGGAGGAACTCCTCTGACATCCCTCGACGCGAGCCGAACGTGATCGACGAGATCCCGTTTTCACGGGAAGCCAAGTTCGTGTTCGCCGAAGCCGCCGACATCGCCCGGCGCTCCCAGCAGCCCATCGACACCGTCCACCTGGTCCTGGGCCTGTTCGCCGTCCGGTGCGAGGCCCAGTCGATCCTGCTGGAGAAACGCGTCGACTACGATCGGATCCTGGACGTGCTGACCCGGATCACGCCCGAGCCCCCGGAAACGATCTCGATGGTCTACTCCGCCACGGCACGCATCGCGGCCAACGTGGGGTCGCACCAGGCGACCTCGGTCCACCTGCTGATGGCCATCTCGCGCATCACGACGTCCCGGGCCGCCCGGGCCCTCGAGGCGGTGGGGTTGCCGATGTTCGCCTTGCGAACGCAGGCGATGGCCCATCTGACGGACCCGCGCCTTCGCCGCTCCGCTTCCGAACGCATCGAGGCGGTGGGTGCCGCCCGCGGCCTTCCCGGTTCGCCGAACCCGTCTGTGCCTCCCGGCCTTCCCCATGGCGGAACGATTTCCGGCTGGCCGCCCGGTCCTCCGCCGCGGATGCCGCCCTCGGGGGCCGCCGCCGCCCTGTGCCCCCTGCCCCGGGGGCCGCGCTCGGTGGTGTGCGATGACGACGTCCCCGTGGTGTTCGAGGAACTGGGCGACGACCTCGACGCACCGGCGCCCATCGAGGAGGACGTCCCCGAACCCGTTGCGGTCCTCACGGCCTCCCGCGTCCCCGCTCGTCCCGGACGCTACGACCTCGACCCCGAACGCTTCCCGACCCTGACCGCCCTGGGGCGCAACCTGAACGCCGAGGCCGTGGCGGGTCGCATCGACCCCCTGGTGGGGCGCGACGACGAACTGGATGCGGTCGTGGACATCCTGTGCAAGCGGCGCTCCAACAACCCCCTGCTGCTGGGCGACCCGGGCGTGGGCAAGACCGCCCTGGTCGAAGGCCTCGCCGGGCTGGTCGTGGCCCGCGGGGACGACGTGCCGGGGCTGTCGAACCGCGTGATCGTGTCCGTGTCCGTGGCCGATCTGGTCGCGGGCACCGTCATGCGCGGGTCCTTCGCTGCCCGCCTCCGGGCCCTGAAGGACGAGGTCCTGGCATCGGACGGACGGATCATCCTGTTCATCGACGAGATCCACACCCTGATCGGCGCCGGCGCCGGCGACGGGGGCATGGACGCCGCCAACGACCTCAAGAGCGCCCTGGCCCGCGGCGAACTGCCGTGCATCGGCGCGACCACGTTCGGCGAATACAAGCGCCACATCCTCACCGACCCGGCCCTCAAGCGCCGCTTCGAACCGGTGTTCCTGCGGGAGCCGTCCCTGGACGACGCCGAACGGATCCTCGCCGGTGTCGCGCCCCGCTACGCGGCCTATCACGGCATCCACTTCTCGGCGGACGCCCTGCGCGCTTCCGTACGCCTGACGGATCGCCTGATCCCCGATCGCAGCCTGCCGGCGAAGGCCATCGACGTGCTGGACCGGGCCGGCGCCCGCGTCCGCCGCGAGGGGCGCGACGAGGTCGGCCGGGACGACGTGGTCCGGGTCCTGTCCGCCCTGGTGGACCTGCCCCGGGAGTACCTGGCCCTGTCGCCCACCGAACGCCTGCGCGAAATGGAACGCTTCCTGTCCGAGCGGGTCTTCGGCCACGACGAGGCCCTCGCGGTCATCGTCCGCGCCCTGGCCCAGAACTGGTCGCGATTCGGCTCCCGGCGTCCCCTCGGGTCCTTCGTCCTCGCCGGCCCCTCCGGATCGGGCCGCCGGACGCTGGCGGCGTGCATCGCCGAGTTCCTGTTCGGCTCGGCCCAGGCGCTCCTCGAGGTGGACCTGACCGACTACGCCGAGTCCCACGCCCTGTCGCACCTCATCGGGTCCCCCCCGGGATACGTGGGCCACGAGGAAGGCGGCCTCCTGGCCGACACCCTGATCCGGCGCCCCTTCCTGGTCGTCCTGTGGCACCACCCCGAACAGGCGCACTCCTCGATCCAGGGTCTCCTGGCGCAGATCCTGGCCGAGGGGACCGTGACGGACCGCCGCGGCCGCCGGATGGACTTCCGGAACACCGTCCACATCCTGGCTCCCGGCACCGACGACGCGACAGGCTCGGCCGCGCGCACCGTCGGCTTCGATCCGGTGCACGACCCGGCTGCACGCGCCGCCGCCGTCGTGGCGCGCCTGCGCAAGATCCTCCCGTCGGACCTGCTGTCCGCCGCCGACGCGGTGCTGCCCTTCCCCCGGCCCGGCGCCGACGTCCGGGAACGCATGCTGGGCCGGATCCTGCGGGAGGCGACCGCGTCCTTCCAGGACGAGCACGGCATCCGGCTGGTCGTGGATCCAGAAGCCGCGGCGCTGCTGGGCTGCCAGGTGGGTTCCGACGAGGCCCCGGGCGCCGCGCTGGAGGCCATCGTGTCCCGCACGATCCTCCGTCCCGCCGCCGATCGAGCCTTCGAGTCCCCGGTCCCGCCGGGGGCGTCCCTCCGGGTCAGCGCGACGCCGGGCGACGGCGATGCCTTCCGGGTGTGGGTCGAGGCCGCCGACCCGCAGGCATGAGCGGCGGGATGGTCTTCGTTTACCCTTGCAACGCCGTGATGTTCCCACGCGCAGTTCACGCTTGACGGGGCCGGGACCCCTCGATATAGTCCGGCCTGCCAAGCCGGGCACCCCCCTTTGCGGGCCGGCTTCTGGCGTGATCGCCGCGCGGCAAGAACGGGTGAAACACATGAGCGAACCGACCGACGACAAGCTTCCCAGGGACGTTCACGAACTGCTGCTGAGCAGGAACGAGGAAGAGGGACACAGCACGATGGCCCAGGACGTCGTCACCGACGCCCGCCGGCCCAAGCGCGAAAAGTTCTTCTCGGTCCCGATGATCGTCATCCTGGTGTCCCTCGCCCTGACGGCGGTGGGCCTGGGGGTGATCTACGCCAGCCCGGTGCTGTCCGAGCAGTTCTCCGCGATGCTCTCTGGCGACCTGGGCAAGTACAAGGAGCAACTGCGCAAGGTCCGCGAGGACAAGGTGCGCGAGATCGAAAGCGTCACGGGCAACCGCTACGGCAGCCTGTCGCTGTTCTACTCGCCCCGCACCGCCCGCGTGACGATCACCGAGTACAAGTACAAGCTGGACTGCTCCAAGTCGTCGGGCGATGACGAAACCCTCGCCTGCCTCCGCAAGAAGGTCGACTACAGCCAGAAGCCCGAAATCCTGCAGGTCGACAATCCGTCGCTGAAGCTGAAGGACAAGGAAGTCGTCGAGCAGATCCCGCTGAACGACATCCCGATCAAGGAAGCCTCGGACGACCGCAAGACGCTGTTCGTGTACGACATGACCGTCGTGATCGAGGCGGACGGCTACTACCCGCGCAAGTTCTTCCTCACCGGCGACAAGGAGCACGGCCGCGTCGAGGATGGCTGGGAATCCATGTTCTGGGAGCAGAAGGGCCCGCAGATCTGGATGGTCGACTTCCGGGGCGCGGACCTTCTGCCCAAGCCGGAAACAGCCCGCGAGAACTACAAGAAGGCCCTGAACGACTGGGAATGCATCAAGCGCGAGATCGACACCAAGCGCAAGGGCGGCAAGAACGTGTCGGAGGACACCGAAAGCGGCCTGTTCATCGAGATCCTGAACCGCAACGGGTTCAAGACCTTCGAAGAGTTCAACGCCATCGACGTGGAACTGCGCAAGGACGACAAGTTCGCGAAGGAATTCGACGCCACGCTCAAGAAGGTCGAGTGCAAGTAGGCTCCCCGCCCCCCTCGCTTCCCCCGTCCCTCCTTCCCGGAAATCTCAGGAACGTCGATCGACGCTGTCCAACTGGATCGTGACCGGTCCGTCGTTGACCAGGTCCACGGCCATCATCGTCTGGAACTCGCCGAACACGCAGGGAAGGCCCGTGGCCTGGAAGCGGCGTTCGACCATGGGCCAGAAGGCGCGCGCGTCCTCGACCGCCATCGCCTCGGTCCAGGAGGGCCGGTTGCCCCGCCGACAATCGCCGTACAGCGTGAACTGGCTGATGATGCACAGCCCGCCGGCGACATCGCCGGCAGACAGGTTCATCTTGCCCTCCGCGTCCTCGAAGACCCGCAGCCGCGACACCTTGCCCGCCAGCCAGTCCAGATCCTCGATCGTGTCCCCGCGCCCCAGGCCCAGGAACACCATCAGGCCCCGGCCCAGGGTCGCCACGGGCCGACCGTCGACGGTCACCCGGGCCTCGGAAACCCGCTGGATCACGCAGCGCATCGAGGGTTGCTCCTGTGCAAGGGCGATGTCATGGGCAGGTGATGGGCAGGCAGGCCTTCGCGCGCCCCGTCGGTGACGACTCCTGGGGAGCCGCGACCTCGGTGCAGGCCGCCCCGTCGGACAGGCCCGGGCACTCGGCATCCGTTTCGCAGGGCATCACGCATCGGAAGTCCCGCAGGTAGGGCACGGACGACGCGTCCACGCACCGAAGCCCGGGCGTGCAGTCCTCGTCGATCCTGCACTGCACGCACGACAGGGCCTGGCGGCAAAGGGGAATCGCCAGGGACAGGGTCGGATCGGACCGGGAAACCACGATGCGCGGGGCGCAGGTCGCACCCCAACCCGCCAGGAATCCACAATCCGCGTCGGTGCGGCACGCGAGGGAACAGAACCCGACGTCCCCCAGGACCGACGGCTCGCAGAAGCCCGTCGCACAGTCGCCCCCACCCTTCCCGGGCGAGCAGGGATGGCCGACCGCTGCGCCCCCGTCCGGCTTCACGCAGAACCCGCGGACATCGCCGATTCCGCCCGGGACGCCGGCCCGCACCGTCGGGCGGCAGAACTCCCCCGGGTCGACGCAGGCCGGGACCTCGTCACAGGCCGCCAGGCTGCTGTCGCCGGGCACCGGAACGCACCACGACACCCACAGGTCGTCGTTCGTCACCCGGGTTCCTGCGGCGGAAAACGCCAGGGCTTCGCAGAGCCAACGGACCTCGCCGGTCCCGTAGGGTGACGATTCGGGGCAATCGGCCCGCGTCCGGCAGGGTTGCGAACAGATTCCCGGCACCCCGTTGGTGGCGTCCTCGAACAGGCAGGCGCGCGACCCGCACGTCGCCCCGAAGGCCGCCGCGCCGCAGGCGGAACCGACCGGCAGCGAATCGGCGGGCGGGGTCATGCAGCGCAGGTCCACGCGCGTCGGGTCCGCCGCCACCGGCACATACGCGGTGCAGGCCGCATCCGGGGCGCAGTCCGACGCGACCAGGCAGGCCGGAGCCGGATCGCCCGTCGTCACGCACACGGGAACCTGAAGGGGCAGATCGACCTTCCCATCGCCGTTGACGTCCACCGGGAAGTCCCGCAGCCCGCACCTCTGGCCCGCCGAACAGTCGCCGTCGGCGACGCACAGGGCGCCGCACCGGCCATCCAGGCAGTAGGCCGCGTTCGCGCAGGGAACATCCGGACGCCCGTCCCCCGGGCTCGTGTCGCAGGGCTCCCCCGGGCCGGCCCCGCCGATCGTGCGCCGCTGGCATCGTCCGGGAGGAGCGTCGGGGGACGAGGACGTCATCTGCGCCAGGTCCGCCACGCAATAGAACGCGGGCGACCGGCAGTCCAGGTCCACGCTGCAGGCCCGCGGCGCGCAGGCGGCGAACAGGCCGGCCGGATCGGCCAGCAGCACGCCCGTCGTGCAGGACCAGGCGCTGCAGTCCGCGTCCGTCGCGCAGGACGCCCCGCCTTCCCGGCACCTGCCCGCCGGCAGGTCGCACAGGACGCCCAGGGTCAGGCAGGCCCCGTCGTCGGCACAGGGACCCGAGCATCCCCGGGGCGAGCAGTTCCCCGTCCGACAGCGCCGGGCCTCGCCAAGCGCCGAATCCCAGCCACAGGAAGCGCCCAGAAGGCCTCCGTCCGCGGCGGCCGCCAGGCACCTCGCTTCGAGGTTCCCGCGCACCTTCACGTACCCGCACGCCTCGCCCGCCGGGCAGGCCGTCCCGTCGTAGCAAGGCGTGAACGAGGCGCGGGGCAGGCAGCGTCCCTTGGCCCCATCGGGCGCACCCGTCAGGTCCTCCTCGATGCAGGCCCAGGCCCCCTGGAACCGGGTTGTCAGCGCCCCCTCGCAGTCCCCCGCCGGAGCGCCGTCATCCTCGATGCCGTCGGACACCGGCGCGCCCGTGCCGTTCTGCACGACGTCCCGCGTCGGGACGCACCGGCGCGAACAGACGCCCAGACTGCAGGGACCTTCGCGGCACTGGTCGTCCTGGCACCCCGGCCACGACGGGTTCGCGACGCCCACTCCCGGCAGCCAGGACAATGGAATCGTCGCGTCGCAGTCCGCGGTGGGCCCGCAACCGCCCCCGAAGGCGACCTGCACGGACGTCAGGATGCACCGGGAACCGTCGGAGGAGCACTGGGTGCCCGAGGGACAGACCCCGCAGATGCCGCCGCAGCCGTCGTCCCCGCAGGGATTGCCGTAGCACTGGCTGGTGCACCCGGGATCGGAGGAAGCGACGTCACCGGGATCGCCGGGCACATCGGCGTCACGCCCGCCCGAATCCGGCCGATCGGGTCCCGGGTCCATCCCATCGGCCGCGTCCGGGAACCAGCCTGGATCGGGCATCTCGACGTCTTCCGGCTGGGACGGGATGTGGAACAGCGACCTGCACCCCGAGGGGGCAAGAAGGACGATCGCCAACAGCAGCGATGCGCCACGTCGCACGCAGACACCCCCCGGAGGACCTCCGGAACACTACCCGTTTCGACGCCGCCCGGCAACCGAGGGCACCCGCCGGGGCCTGCCGCGAGGCCGGGCACCGGGCCACGGTCATCGCCCCGAACGGGACCGGCCTTCCAGCCACTCGGCCCACCGCTCGCCCACCGCATCCCACGACAGTCCTGCGGCCGCGACGACCGCCCCCCGCGAAAGGCCGGCCCGCAACGCATCGTCTTCCAGCACCGCACGAATCGCCCGTCGCAGGTCCGCCACGTCGCCGGGAAGGGCCAGCAGCCCTCCGCCGCACCGGAATACGGCCTCGCCCGCGCCTCCGGCGGAGGTCGTGACGACCGGCAGGCCGCACGACCACGCCTCCGGGATCACCCGGGGCAACCCCTCGGCCCGCCCCAGGAAGCCGACCCTGGACGGGACCACCAGGAGGTCCGCCCCGGCCATCGCGCGCCGCGCGTCCTCCCGATCCACCTCGCCCCCGAACCGCGCGTCCACGCCCAGGTCGGCCGCCAACCGCCGCAGGGCCGGGCCTTCCGGACCGTCGCCCAGCACCGTCAACTGGACGTTCGGCATCCCGACCAGGGCCCGCAGCAGGACGTCCACCCCCTTCAGGGGCACCAGTCGACCGACGAACAGGACCCGTTTGACCGTCGATCGACCGGGCGGCGCGCCCACCACGGGCCGCAGGTCCACACCCAGGGGAATCGTGGTCAGCCGGGCGCCTTCGCCGACGGCCGCGCGGATCTCCGCCTGGACCGAGTCCGACACGCACGCCACGGATCGCGCCGCACGGACCACCTCGCGAACCGCCAGGGACATCGGGGGAAAGCGCGCCGCGATCGGCGGCCCCGAGTGGGCCAGGACATAGAGCGGCCGGCCCGACACCCGGGCCACGGCGGCCCCCACTGCGCCCATCGGCAACAGCCAGTGCGCCACGATCGCGTCGGCAGTGATTGCCCGCGCGGCCGCCTCCAGGGTGAAGGCCGTCAGGAACCCCGGCAATCCCAGGGCCGCCGCCGGGTCGCGCCACAGGTTCGACTCCAGGCCCGCGCCGTGGAACGCCCGGGATCGCACCGGCAGAAAGGCGGGCAGCCACGTCACCCGCACCAGGGCGTCGTCGCCCGAGCATGCGGGAGGATCCCCGACGGGTCGCGGCGCCGCCACGACGATGTCGAACCCGCGCCGCGCCAGGGTTTCACACCAGTCCTTCACGAAACTGCCCCGGGCATCGCCGGGATGCAGGGGCCACGAACTGGTCAGGACCAGAAGGCGCATGCCCCCCCCTACCCCGCGATGCGCGGGGCCGCACCCGTCGCGTCCAGCACGGCCGCCCCGGCGTGTCGCCGCGCCAGCCAGCGGACCCACAGGCCCCGGGCCAGGATCAGCGGGTACACCAGCAGGGCCAGGGCCGGGCGGAGCCCCGAGGGCTCGCCCCGGTAGACCGGAGCCACGACCACCTGCGCCACGGGCAGCCCGGCGCCGGCCAGGGCCGCCAGCAGATCGTTCGGGAACCCATAGCGCGGATAGAGCGACTCCAGAGGCAGGCTGTCCAGCGCGTCCAGGCGCAGTGCCGTGTAGCCGCACTGCGAATCCATCAGGTCGTCCAGACCGGTCACCCGGCGCGTCAGCCAGGTCAGGCAGCAGTTTCCGGCGTACCGGGCCGGCGGCATGACACGGGGACAATCGGGATGCGACAGCCGATCGCCCTTGCTATAGGCAGCCCGGCCGGACAGAACCGGTTCCAGCAGCGCCGGGAGGTCCGCGGGATCCATCTGGCCATCGGCCGCCATGACGACCGCCACGTCCGCACCCCGACGGCGCGCCTCGGCATACCCGGTCAGGATGGCCGCGCCGACGCCCCGGTTCCGGTCGTGGCGGACCCAGGCGATGCGCTCGCCTGCGTCTGCGTGTCCGGCCGGCTTCAAGCAGGCCTGCGCCCCGGGATGGGACCCGTCGTCGACCACGATGCACTCGTCGATGCCGTCCGGCAGCGCACGCAGGACGCAGGCCAGCCGTTCGCCGGCGTTGAACGCCGGAATGACGACCGCGATTCGCTTGCCCTGCAGCATCGGCTGTCAGAATTCGAAGGCGATTCCCGCCAGGAAGTTGCGGGAAGAGAGATTGATGGACTTGTTCGAGCCGAAGTCGTCGATCCAGTTCCACGTGTATTCGGCGAACAGGTACGTGTTGTTCACGCCGATTTCCTGGTCCAGGGTCTGGGCCATCATCGGGGCCAGCGAATCCAGCAGGAACATGATTCCCGCCGTCACGTGCCCACCCATCGTCAGGCCCTTGCCCGAGGTCCCATCCGCCGCCTTCGACACCGACCCGACGCCGTTCGTCACCCACCAGAAGTAGGCGTCCACGCCGCCCTTCACGACCGGCACGAACGGGAACTTGAAGCGCCGCTCCAGGTAGTCGAACCGGTAGATCAGCGACAGGGACAGGGGCATCAGGTGCATGCTCGTGGTGTCGGTGGACTTGGTCTTGTCGGACAGGCGCCCGTGCCCCTTCGCCTGGGAATACCCGATCGTCCCGCCGACGGCCAGCACGCCGACCTTCTTGAAGAACTCCCAGTCGAACTCCAGTTGGGTCATCAGGAAGGAGCCGCCGCCGAACGCGTCGCTCCAAGGCGTCTTGGTCGCGAACTCCTTGTCCACGTCCGGCCGCCAGGGACCGAACTTCAACTCCGCCATGAACGCGCGGGGGGATTCGGCCAGGGCCGGCAGGCTGGTGCCCAGCACGACCAGCGCCGTCAGGACCGCAACAGGCACCGAAATCGCAGTCCGCATCACGACCGCCTCCTTGCGCGGACCACGGTCAGCGTCGCGAACCCGGTCGCAACCACCATCAGGACCAGGAGCAGCGGCAGGACGAAGCCCCAGCCGGAAGGCAGCGCCGTCGCCCAGCCGGCCGCCGTGACCAGGGGCCACAGCACCACGCGGACCACCGCACGCATCGTGTCATTGCCCGCGATGAAGTCGGCCAGGGGCGGACTGAGTGCATAGTACGTCGCGACCAGCCCGCGCCCCGGTCCCCAGGACAGCAGGAAGCGGTCCCGGAAGGTCCGCAGCGTCCACACCTGATCGGCCATGGCCGAGCCGTAGGCCGCCGTGGCGATGAAGCAGTACCCCCCCTTTTCCCGTCCAACTCCACCATCACCGTCCCGATACGCCTCGAAGAAATCGAGGACCGGCACGGGCATGGCGGTATTGACCACCGACAGAGGGCCCTCGTTCCCGTTCGTGTCCACCGCGGCGACTGCGAACCAGTACAGGACCTCGTTGTCCAGGCCCGTCAACTGGTGGCTTTTCACGGAGTAGGGCCCGCTGCGCTTCGCCAGGGCCAGCGAAGTGGCGTCGAACTTCTCCTTGCCCCAGTAGACGACGTACTCGATTCCCGCCTCGTCCCCGTTGTCCGGGTCCGACCACTTCACGGTGATGTTCGAATCGCCCTCGTCCGACTCTTCCAGTTTCGGCGCGACCGGAGGCTTGAGGTCGAAACGGAAGGGGATTGACTGGCCGGTATAGGTGGCCGTCTGGGTGGCCAGGAGCGCCGGCGTGTAGACGATCACGTAGAGGTTCGTCGTGAAGTCCGTCCCCGCGGCGCACCCGGAGGTGGTCAGGGTAGCGTCCCCCGCGCTGTCGCCCACCACCTGGATCTGGATGGGGATGGCCACGCCGGCCGCCGACAGGAAGTCCTGCTCGCCGTAGTACAGTTCCGCAAGACAACTGGTGCCCAGCGTCGTGATGTCGCTGTCGGTGCAGGTGCCGTTCGGCAGGCTCAGTTTCGAGTACCAGTGCCAGTCCGCCGTCGTCACGCTGTTCAAGGTCCAGTTGACCTTGATCGCGCAGGCGTTCTTCTTCAACTCCAGACAGTCGGCGAGGTTCACGACGTGCTTGGTGTCGGTGGACGTCTTGCCGATACGACTGTCCAGCGTACAGTCCGTGCCGACAGCCTCCAGGCCCAGGAACAGGTAGTTGGCGATGGCCGCGCCGGCCGGGATCGGAACCAGCGTTGCCGCGACCAATACTGCCAGTGCCAGGGAAACGATACGCGTGTTCGTTTTCATGGTCCTACACCCAAGCAAACCTCGTGCCATGCGGCACACGCTGCAAATCCACCCCCCAACGGCATTCGAACCGGTCCGCGGGGCGCCCTTTGTGCCAATTTGTCAATCAGGAGGCTCCGACCACGCCATGGTTGACACGACGATCCTACGCCTCGTCGTCGTCCTCCTCCTCGCGGACGACGACCGGCGCCGGCGTCACGCCCAGGAGGAACTCGGCGATGTGGACCGCGTTCAGAGCGGCGCCCTTGCGGATGTTGTCCGACGACAGCCAGAGGTTCAGCCCGCGCTCCACGGTCGGATCGCGCCGGATGCGGCCCACCAGCACGTCGTCGAGCCCCGTCGCGTCCAGCGGCATCGGGTACTCCCCGTTCGCCGGGTCGTCCACGACCACCACGCTGGGCGCGGCGGCCAGCACCTTCCGGGCCTCGTCGGCCGTCACCGGCCGTTCGAACTCGACGTTGATCGATTCCGAATGGCCGTTCAGGACCGGCACGCGGACCGCGGTCGCGGTGATGCGCAGGTCCGGAAGGCCCAGGATCTTGCGGGTTTCGTTGACGATCTTGGTTTCTTCCGTCGAGTAGCCTTCGTCCTCCGGCCGGAAGATTTCGACCTGCGGCACGACGTTGAACGCGATCTGGTGCGGGAACGCCTGGATTTCCAGGGGCCGCCGGTTCAGCATCGCCACGCACTGCCCGACCAGTTCGTCGCCGCCCTTGCGCCCCGCGCCGCTGACCGCCTGGTAGGTGGACACGACCACGCGCTTCAGGCCGAACGCCCGGTGCAGCGGTCCCAGGACCAGCGTCAGCGGGATGCTGCTGCAGTTCGGGCTGCTGATGATGCCCTTGTGGCCGCGCGCCGCCTCCCCGTTCACTTCCGGGACGACCAGCGGAACGTCCGGGTCCATGCGGTAGGCGCTGGACTTGTCGATCACGACCGCGCCGGCCGCCACGGCCTTCGGCGCGAACTCGCGGCTGACCGAGGCGCCCGGTGCCGAAAGGATCACGTCGATCCCCGCGAAGTCGGCATGGGCCAGGTTTTCGACCGTGACCTGCGTGCCGCCGAAGGCGATCGTCGTCCCCGCGCTGCGCCCGGAGGCGAACAGGCGAAGGCGGCCCACGGGGAACCCCCGCTCCTCCAGCAGTTCAATCGCTTCCCGGCCTACCATCCCGGTGGCTCCCACCACCGCGACGTTGAATGTCCGTGCCATCGATCCCTCCAGTTGCGAACCGGACCCCTCCACGGGCGTCCGTCAGGCGCGCGAATCATACACCCTGATACCCGGGTCGTGGGAGCGGACGGGGCCGGAGTCCGCGTGGGGTGAGGTCATGCCCGCGGCGACGCAAACGTCCGGGCCGTCGCGACGGCAGCCATGGCCTTGACGGCGTCGAAGGGCAGGAACGGCAGCGCCCCCAGGACGAAGGCGCGGCGCGGCGAAAGCCCCAGCAGGGCGGCGAGGACCGAGGCGCCGGCAACCTGGATCACCACGATCCCCAGCATCGCGGCCGCCAGGGGCCCCAGTCGGGTCCGCACGATCGCGACGACGGGCGCCGCAACCACGAAACCGGCCAGGTATCCGGCCGTCACCCAGCCCGCCAGGGCCGGGATGGCCGTCCACCCAGCGAACCACGGCACGCCCAGGAAGCCCGCCCCGACGTAGATCGCCTGGGACACGAAGGCCTGCCGCGGCGACAGCACCAGGCCGGTCAGGAGCACCGCGAACACCTGGAGGGTGAAGGGGACCGGCGTGAATGGCAGACGCACCGCAACCTGGGCGCCGAGGGCGGTGGCGACGGTCATCGCCGCGATCCCGGCCGCCTGCGCGGCATGCCCCATCTGCGCCACCCCGTGGCGGTCCAGCCGGATTGTCGCCGTCATCGAATCACCTTTCCGGGGGACGGCTTGCGCCTGCGGAGGCCCCAGGGGCCCAGATGGACGAAACGTCCGCGGCCACCCCTTCCGGATCCATCACGGACCCGGCGGGGACGGCCTTGGACGTCGTCGAAGTGCAGACGGCCTCAGGCCGCCCTGCCCGTCGTCGTCACTTCTTCTTGGCAACCGGCTTCGCCTTGGCGGGCGCCTTGGCCGGAGCCTTCACCGGGGCGACCGGCTTCGCGGGCGCCTTGACCGGGGCGGCCTTCTTCGCAGGCGCCTTGACCGGGGCGACCTTCTTGGCGGGCGCCTTGACCGGGGCAACCTTCTTCGCAGGCGCCTTGGCCGGGGCAACCTTCTTCGCCGGCGCCTTCGCCGGGGCGACCTTCTTCGCGGGCGCCTTCGCCGGGGCGACCTTCTTCGCGGGCGCCTTCGCCGGGGCCGCCTTCACCGGGGCCGCCTTGACCGGCGCCGCCTTCTTGACAGGAGCCACGACCGGGGCGGGCTTCGCGACCGGCTTCGCCGCCTTGGGGGCAGCCTTGACCGTCTTCACGGGAGCCTTCGTCGCCACCTTCGGAGCCGCCTTCTTGATGTCCTTCTTGACCGCCATGATGACCTCCAAACAAGTTATGCCCGGGAACACGGCGAAAATAGATCCCCTCCTCGTGGAAGTCAAAGAAACGACATGACGATCCCCGAACAATGCCATCACGTTCCCCGGAGTCGGGGTCCGGATTGCCCCCCCGATGGCACTCACCGGCATCACGATCGCCGCATCCTGATTGAGGCAAATCAGATCCGGGGGTTGTGGGCGGGCGGCGGCCGATCGGGGCCGGCTGCAGGGGCGGAGCCGGTGCTGCACCCCCGGGGACCCTCGTTTTTTCGACCGAAAATAGTTGTCGATCCTTTTCGCGTCAGCTCCGTCTGTTGACCGCACCCTTCGGAGGAGGCGGTCATGCGGAACCGGGAAACACGGAGAGCGGAACGGGACCCGGTGCAGGAGGCGGTCGTCCAGACGCTGGACCGGCTGTACGGGGCGGCCATGCGGCTGACGCGCAACCGGGCCGACGCCGAGGACCTGGTGCAGGAAACGGTGCTGCGGGCCCTGGAGGTCGCGCCCCGGCTGGACCCGGATGGCAACATCCCGGCCTACCTGTGCCGGACCCTCGGCAACCTGTTCATCAACCGTCATCGGCATCACAAGGTGGCGCGCCGCGTGGGGGAAATGGCCTGGTACGGGCTCCTGGACGGCTCGACCTACTCGTCCGAAAGCGCCCGCATCTGGGCCGACCCGCCCACCCACCATCGGCACACCACGATTTCGAAGGAACTGGAGGCAGCCCTCGAGGCCCTGCCCGAGCGGTTCCGGGCGGTGATGATCCTGGCCGACCTCCTGGACTGGACGTACGCCGAGATCGCCGAGGAACTGAAGATCCCCGTGGGAACGGTGATGTCCCGCCTGTGGAGGGCGCGCCACTCGACCCGGGCCCGGCTGGAACAAAACTGTCGCACCCTCGATAGCCTCCCCGTCCGTGGAGGGAGGATCGCGTGATTCCCGGCCGAACCCCCGTGCTGAATGCGGTGCTGTTCGCCGCCCTGGTTGCGTGGATGGCCGCATGCGGCGACGATGGGCCGCTGCAGGCCGCTGCGGACGTGCCCGGCGTCCGTGACGCTCTGCCGGACACCCCGCCCTCCCTCGACACTTCGGTCGATATCGCAAGGGATGCGGGTGCCGATCCGGCCGACCGCGACGCCACGGACCTCCCGGGCACGGACCTCCCGGACCCGGGCCCGACGACGGACCTGCTTGCGGAAGTCCTCCCCGGCCCCTGCCCAGCGCCCGGGGCCCTGATCATCACGGAACTCCTTCCGGACCCCGCGGCCGTACCCGATCAGACCGGCGAGTGGGTCGAGGTCCACAACCCGGGTGTGCAGGACCTGGATCTGCGGGGCATCGACCTCCGGAGCGGCCGCGAGTCCCACCCTATCGCGGGCGGCTCGCCCGTCCTGGTGCCGGCCGGGGGATTCCTCCTGCTGGGCGCGTCCGCGAACGCCGCCGACAACGGCGGGATCGTGCCCGGGTACGTCTACGATTCGATCCGCCTGTCGAACCAGGCCGACGGCGTGGCCCTGGTCTGCGGCGACCTCGTCATCGATGGAATGTCGTGGGTCCCGGCGTCGTCGCCGCTGGCGGCCGGCCGCTCGCTGGCCCTGGACCGGTCGGGATTCGACGCCACCCGCAACGACGATGCCGCCTACTGGTGCCGGGGATCCGAAGCCTTCGGCGCCGGCGACCGGGGAACCCCGGGGGCCGACAACCCGCCGTGCAGCACGTCGTCCTGCGGGGACCGAACGGTCCAGAGGTGGGAGGAATGCGACGACGGCAACGCGCTTCCCGGGGACGGCTGCACGTCGTCCTGCCGGGCGGAGTCCTTCCAGGCGGGCTCGATCATCGTCACCGAATTCCTGGTTCGGCCGGAGGGCGTCGGGCAGACCGTCGGACAATGGGTCGAACTGCACAACACCACCGATGTGCCGATCGACATCGCCGGGTGGACGCTGGGCGACGAGGCCGGCGCCGGCGCCCGAATCCTGCCCGCAGGCGGCTCCCTGGTCGCACCGCCCCTGGGGTACGTGGTCCTGGGTCGCAGCGCGGACCCGGAAGCCAACGGCGGCGTGGCCGTGGACTGGGCCTACGGCGACAGGTTCCCGCTGGCAAGCCCCCGGGACCGGATCGTCGTGACCTGGAACGACACGGTCATCGACCGGGTCGAGTACGACCTCGGGACGACCTTTCCGGAGGCATCGGGACGGTCGCTTCAACTGGACCCCGACTTCCTCGACGCGGGGTGGAACGACTGGGGCGAGGCCTGGTGCCCGGCGCCGGACGGCGTGGTCCTGGACGACGGGGACCGGGGCTCGCCAGGGGCCGCGAATCCGCCCTGCCAATGGCCGATCCCCTGAGACCTCGCGCTGGATCGAATCCGGCAACAGCCTCCTGGAGTAGAATCGCCCGGCCGCGCGGCGGTGAAGGGGATGGGCGCCACGAAAGACGACGGAGGACACGGGATGGTGGCGCACGAGGACGACGGCCGGCAGGTGCCGCCCCTGCCCCTGGGACGCGCGCTGGCCGTCGCGGTGATGCTGCTGGCGGTGCTGGTCCCGGCGACCTTCCATGCGCTGCGCCAGGTCGCCCGCGGGCAGGCGGCGTCCGAGGAGTGGAGGTCCCTGGCGGTGGCCCGGCGGGTGGCCGCGATCGGAACGGACGACAGGGCGTTTTCGGAAACGGTGCGCACGGTGGGCGCGGCCGGCGCATCGACAATGACCGCGGCATTCCTCCTCACGGCCGGCGGCACCGACCCGTCCGGCGACGCAGCGCCCGCCCGCCTCCTGGCCCTCGGGCCCAACGGCATGCCGGTCGTGCTGCCGAAGGCGCTGTCGGTCCCGATCCGGGAGGCGGCGGAACGCGCCCGGGATTCCCGGAAGGACGGCGGCGAAGGGTCCGCCTGCATCGACGGAGGGGACCAGGCGCGCCTGCTGTGCGTGGTGGCCCCTCCCGGTGGCGCGGTGGCCGGCGTCATCGCCGGGAGGACGGACGTGCAGGCGCCCTTCGGGTGGCCCGTTGCGGCATCCCTGGCCGGCGCACTGCTGTTCTTCGTGGTGGTGTCGTGGCGGCCCTCGTGGCGGCCCGAGGTCGTTGCCGCCGTCGCGGCCGGGCTGGCCGGCGGTGTCGGCGCGGCACTGCTGGCCGCAGGGGGGCAGAAAATGATCGCGGCCGCGACATCGGCCGAGGCGACGCTGGCGGGGCTCCTGGGTCCGTCTGTCGGGGCGCTCCCGGCGCACTTCCCCTCGCCGGGAATCGTCCTTGTCGTCGGAGCGTCCCTGGCCGCCGCGGCGCTGTCCGCAGTCGGCACACGAATCCTGAAGCCGAAGTCGCCTCGGGCCCACCCCGCGAATCCGCCCGCGAACGCAGACTGATCCACCGCCATGCCCGTTCGAAGCATGGCCGGAATCATGCGTTCAATCAGAAGCCCCCTGATTGCCTCCGGGGCGCCTCGCGTCCGACCCCCTTCGGTGGTAGGATATTGGCCCAATCGGGGTTTTTGGGGCGCGGTGGAAGGAACACGGCAAATCTTCGGGCGGTACGAGATCGTACGGCCCTTTGGCGCGGGGGGGATGGGTGAAATCCTCCTGGCACGCCAGCCGGGCCTCCCCGGGGTCGAGCGTCTGGTCATCATCAAGAAGATCCTGCCCCACCTGGCCCAGGAACCGGGCTTCCTGGATCGCTTCCTGGACGAAACGCGCGTCGCCGCCAGCCTGACCCACGGCAACATCGTCCAGGTCTACGAGGTCGGCGAGGTCGGCGGCGAGTACTTCATGGCGATGGAGTTCGTCGACGGAATGGACCTCAAGGAGGCCTTCCACCGCCTGCGGGCGACGAACCGCCGGACGCCCGAGGACCTGGCGCTGTACATCCTGGTCGAAATCGCGAAGGCCCTGTCGTACGCCCACGAAAAGCGCGGGTCCGACGGCCAGCCCCTGGGCATCGTCCACCGGGACGTGAGCCCCGCGAACCTGCTGCTGTCGATGGACGGGCAGGTCAAACTGACGGACTTCGGGGTCGCCAAGGCCGCGATGCGCCTGTCCCTGACCATCCCCGGGACGCTCCACGGAAAGGTCTACTACATGTCGCCCGAGCAGGTGACGGGCGAGGAGTGCGATCCGCGGGCCGACGTGTTCAGCCTGGGTGTCGTGGCCTACGAGATGCTGGCGGGCCGCAGGCCCTTCGAGGGGACCAGCGAGGTTGCGGTCCTGGACAAGGTGCGCCGGTGCGAACCGCCCCCGCTGGCCGAGGTCGCGCCGTGGGTGCCGGGCTCCCTGGCGGCCATCGTCGCCCGCGCACTGGCCCGGGATCCGGCGGACCGCTACCCGACCATGGAGGATTTCCGCCAGGCCCTGTCCACCTACATGCTGGAAGCCCACACGATGGTGTCGGCCCGGGCGCTGGCCGAATTCCTCGGGGACCTCCGGTCCATCGCCCCTGAGCGCCCCCCGATGGCGGCAATGCCCACGCCGATCCGCCCGGGAACGCCCCGAAGCCTGGACGACGTGGCCGCGTCCCTCCTGGGAATTGGCCTCGACAACGCCCAGACCCCCGTGCCCCTGGACGAGGCCGCCGGTTCGCCGCACACCCGGACCCTGGCGTCCGGGGGAAGCGAGTCGTCGCGCACCCGCAACCGCCGGGAACGCGCCCGGCGGGTCTGGCCCTGGATCGCCCTGGCGGTCGGGGTCGTCGGCCTGGCGACCGGTCTGTGGGCATGGGCCTTGATCAACGATCTGTCGCGCAACGCCCGGGTGGACGCCCCGGCGCTTGCGGAGGCGGCCCCGGCGACAGCCACCGGGGCCGCGATCGAGGCGCGCCCCGTCGACACGCCTCTGACGGCGGGGACGCCCCCGGCAGGGTCCGTCGTCCCGCCGACGCCGGCGCCGTCACCGGCCCCCCCTGCAACGCCCCGGGTTGCCGTCACCCCCCCGACACCACCCCCGCCCGTCGCCGAGTCGTCCGGCCCCCGAAAGGTGTCGCTGAAGTCCGACCCCGCGGGCGCGCGGGTCCTGTCCGGCGAGCGGGAACTGGGGACGACGCCGCTGGACGTGACGGTCCCGGCCGGCGGCACCCTGCGACTGGAACTGCTGGCCGAAGGGCACGGGTCGAAACTGGTGACCCTGACGTCGGCCTCGGCCTCCTCGATCCACGTGTCCCTTCCGCCGGTCCCAGGACGCGTGAAGTTCCGCTTCTTCCCGGCGGACGCCGGGGTCCGGATCGACGGCCGGGCCATCGAGACGACGGGCAACCTCGTGGACCTGGAACTGCCCGCCGGAGCCCACGTGCTGACCTTGACCTCGCGGGACGGCGAACGGTCGCGCGACACGCCCTTCGACGTGGCGCCCGGACGCGCCCGGGCCCTGGGGACCGTGGAACTGGGCGAACGCGGACGGCCCGAATCGACTGCGACGACCTCCCTTCCCCCCCCGACGGAGGCGCCATGAGCGACCTGGACCAGACCCTGACCGTCCATATCGAAGTCCCGGTGGACTACCTGACGCTGTGCAAGTACACGCTGAAGGTCATTGAGGGACCCGACAAGGGCCTGGAAAAATCCTTCGAGCGACGCCAGATCGATATCGGGACGGCGCCGGACTGCCACTTCATGCTGTCGGACCCCACCGTGTCGCGGAACCATGCCCGCATCGAGCACGACGGCCAGGGCTACAAGGTGTCCGACGCCGGCAGCAAGAACGGCGTCCGCATCGGGGATCTGAAGGTCCTGTCGGCGTACCTGCCCACCGAGGAACGCCTGATCCTGGGCGAAACCGTCATCCTGTTCCGCCTGGGCACCGAAACCGTCGACATCAGCATCGCCCGGGAAACGCGCTTTGGGAAACTGCTGGGAAAATCGGTCGAGATGCGGGAGGTGTTCGCCATCCTCAAGCGCGTCGCGCCCACGGATGCGACGGTCCTGATCGAGGGCGAAAGCGGCACAGGCAAGGAGGTGGTGGCCGAGTCGCTGCACGCCGCTGGGCCCCGCCGCCTGAAGCCGTTCGTCGTCTTCGACTGCTCCGCGATCCCGCGGGACCTGATGGAAAGCGAACTGTTCGGCCACGTCCGCGGCGCCTTCACGGGCGCGGTCCGGGACCGCACCGGGGCCATGGCGGAAGCCAACGGCGGCACCCTGTTCCTGGACGAGGTCGGGGAACTGCCGCTGGAACTGCAGCCCAAGCTGCTGAGGGCCCTGGAAAAGCGCGAGGTCAAGCCCGTCGGTGGCAACCGTCACTCGACGCTGGACGTCCGGATCATGGCCGCCACGAATCGGCGGCTGGACGACGAGGTGCGCGCCGGGAACTTCCGCGAGGACCTGTTCTGGCGCCTGGGCGTCATCCGGATCGGCCTGCCGCCCGTGCGCAAGCGGCCCGAGGACATCCCGCTGCTGGCCGACCATTTCCTGGCGGAAATCGCGGGGCGGACCGGGGCGCCGGCGCCGCGGCTTTCCTATGACACGATGGAAAAACTGAAGGAATATGCGTGGCCGGGCAATGTCCGGGAACTGCGCAACTTCCTGGAGCGGTCGGTGATCCTGTCCGGGGCGTTGTCGGGGGCGCCGGTTCCCCTGGATCTGCCCCCTCCGACCCAGACGTCGCTGCGGCGGGACCAGGACGACCAGGACGAGATCCTCCGCGTGAACTTCGAGGATCCCTTCAAGGACGTGAAGGACCGGCTGGTGTCGGAATTCGAGCGCCGGTATTTCAGCCGCCTGCTGAAGCGGACCGAGGGCAATGTTTCGAAGGCGGCCCGCATTGCGGGGATCCACCGCAAGAGCCTCGAGTACCTGCTGCGGCAGATCGACCTTCCCCGGTCCGGGAACGAGGGGGTCTGAACATCGGACCCCGTTGTTTTCGTTGACGACTGTCGCGAATTTGGCAGTCCGGCCCTGTCCGTGCGAGGATCACTAGTCCCGGAAGGGAACTTACAGCTCGGAGGTGACCGATGGATCGCAAGACGAAGACCCAGACGATGACGACGACGAAGACGCTCACGCTGACCCGTGCCGATGTGCGCACGTCGATCGCGAAGGGCGCCCTCACCGAGGAAGAAGAGCGTTACGTGCGCATGCGCTTCGGGATCTCCGAGCCGGCGACCGCCCTTCTGACGCGCCGCGGCGTCGACTTCCCGGAAACCCGCGCGTACCTGAACCAGTTGGAAGCCGGCCTGGTGCTGGGCGGCTCCAGCGACTCCGGCAACCCCGTCAAGGACCGCATCGTCAGCAGCCTGCGCCGCTCGTAGGCCGACCGACGACCCCTCCCCGCCATTCCCCGGATTCGCAGTCGTAGACCAGCACACGAAATCGTAGACGTGGACCTGCACGTGGACGTCGACGGGTACGGGTACGGGTACGGGTACGGGGGGGATTTTCGGCGCGCGGCGATCTTTCGAGAAGCAACCTACCGGGAAACGGCCCGGGCCCGGGCCCGGCCCGAGGGGCCCATTCCGGCGCTCGTGCGGGCGTCCAGCAGCAGGCGGACCACCGGATCGGGCAGCGCTTTCGCGGTGCCCAGGCGTTCGGCGGCCAGAAGGATCTGCGCGGTCGCCTCGCAATGCTCGATCAATTTCAGCGCCGTCGCGGGATCCGCCCCCCACGCCAGGATGCCGTGGCTGCCCAGCAGGACCACGTCGTACGGTTCCAGGAAGGGCTGCAGCGCGCCGCACAGGGCCTCGCTGCCCGGCAGGGCGAAGGGCACGACCGGCACGACGCCGCCGGTGCCCACGATGAACTCGGACAGGAAGAACGCCTCGACGGGACGGCCCACGGACGCGAACGCGGTGCAGGCCGGCGGATGCGCGTGGACGACGGCGCCGACGTCGGCGCGGGTCCCGTAGACCGCCAGGTGCATCGGCAGTTCGCCGAAGGGACTGCGGGCGCCCTGCAGTTTGCGGCCGGTCCGGTCCAGCACCAGGAGGTCCGTTTCCCGGACGTCGGCCTTCGACATCGCGGTGGGCGTCGCCAGGACCTTCCCGTCCGCGGTCAGCGCCGTGACGTTCCCCTCGTGGTTCGCCACCCATCCCCGGGCATGCAGGACATGGCTGACCCGCACGACTTCGCGCTGGAGTTCCGGCAGCGTGACGGACGCGTTCATGCGTCCCCCCGTGCGATCGCGCCCTCGGGCACGCCGGCCGGAATGCGGGCGTCCACGGCATCCACGATCCCGACCACCAGCGAACGGATGGGCAGCACCTTCTCGCGCAGGATCTGGCGGGCGCCGTTGCCCTCGGACAGGACCAGCACCAGGTCGCCCGGTCCCGACTGCACGGTGTCCACCGCCAGGAAGGACGGATCCGTAGGCCGGTCGTCAGAATCCACGGGCTGGACCACGTACAACTTGAGTCCCTTGTAGGTCGGGTGCTTGACCGTCGACACGACGGTACCGACGACACGACACAGCGTCACGGCCGCGCCTCCACGTCCACGGAATCCACGATGCCGACGATGGCGGCGTCCACCGGCACGAACGAATCGGGAAGCGCCAGGGCGGCCTCGCGGCTGCTGACCAGGTGCACCACGTCGCCCGGCCCCGCCTGCACGGCGTCGACGGCGACCAGCACGCTGCCCCGGGGGGTGAGATCGGTGTTCAGGGGCTGGACGACCAGCAGGCGCACGCCCTGCAGCCCGGGGGCTTTCTGGGACGCCACGACCGTGCCCACGACCTTGCCCAGGTACATCCGGAGCCTCCGGGAATCGCCGGATGTTTGTACCCCGGTGGCCCTTCCCCTGTCAACGGACTCCCGACCGCCGACAGGCGCCCGGATCGGCCTCCGCCAGGCCCGGAATCCGCCGCTGTCCCAGCAACAGGCTGTTCAGGACCACGGTCACGCTGCTGAAGGCCATGGCCGCTGCGGCCAGCGCGGGGTTCAGTTCGCGGATCCAGTGCGGAAGGCCCTGGAAGGGCGCAAGGACCCCCGCGGCGATCGGGATCAGTGCCACGTTGTAGGCGAAGGCCCAGAACAGGTTCTGCCGGATCGTCCGCATCGTTCCCCGGGACAGGGCGATCGCCCGGGCCACCCCGGCCGGGTCGCCGCCCACCAGCGTCACATCCGCGGCCTCCATGGCCACGTCCGCCCCGGTCCCGATCGCGATGCCCACGTCGGCCGCGGCCAGCGCCGGTGCGTCGTTGATCCCGTCGCCCACCATCGCGACGGGCCCGCCCTCGGCGCGCGCGGCCCGCACCGCGTCCGCCTTTCCTTCCGGAAGGACGCCCGCCAGCACGTGGTCGATCCCCAGGCGCGACGCCGTCGCCTGTGCCGCCAGCCTGCCGTCCCCGGTGATCATCGCGGTCCGCACCCCCAGTCGGTGCAGCGCCTCCACCGACGCCGCGGCGCCCACCTTTTCCACGTCCCGCAGGGCCAGGGCCCCGAACGCCCGGCCGTCCACCGCCACGACCACCGTCGTCGCGCCCCCGACCGCCAGTTGCATCACCAGTTCCGCGACATCCGCCGCGCCTGGGACGTCATCCGCGAACGCCCACCCCGGCTTTCCCACGCGCACCTTGCGACCGCCGACCATGGCGGCCACTCCCTGTCCGGGAGTCACGGTCGCCTCGTCCGGCACGACGATCGCCAGGCCCCGGGCGCGCGCCCCCTGGACCACCGCCACTCCCAGCGGGTGCCCCGACGCCGATTCGGCCCCCGCCGCCAGGGCCAGCATCTGGTCCGGATCCACGCCGTCCACGACCCGCACCTCGTCCAGGACCGGCCGACCGGCCGTCAGGGTCCCCGTCTTGTCCAGCAGCACGGTCCCCACGCGCGACAGCGCCTCCAGCGCCTCGGGTCCGCGGAACAGCAACCCCATCCGGGCGCCGCGTCCCGTCCCGACGAGGATCGCCGTGGGCGTCGCCAACCCCAGGGCGCAGGGACACGCGATGACCAGCACGGCAACCATCCGCACCATGGCGGCCACCGGGTCGCCGCCGATCGCCCACCACGCCCCGAACGTCAGGACCGCCAACGCCGCCACGGCCGGGACGAACACCGCCGACACCCGGTCCGCCATGCGCTGCACCGGCGCCCGCCCTGCCTGGGCCTCGCGCACCAGGCGCACGATCCGCGCCAGTGCCGTGGACTCGCCCGTCCCGGTGATCCGCACCACCAGGAGGCCCTCGCCGTTGATCGTCGCCCCGAACACGCGATCCGTCGGTTCCTTGTCCACCGGCATCGCCTCCCCCGTCAGGAGGCTTTCATCGACCGAGGAGCGGCCCGTGAGGATCTCGCCGTCCGCCGGCATCCGCTCGCCCGGGCGCACGGCAACAACGTCCCCCGACCGCAGCGCCGCGGCAGGCACGTCCTGCTCAGTGACGACATTGACCGAGCCCGGGTCGGCTTCGTCCAGGCCGGGCGCAGCACTCCGCAGGTGCGCGACGGTCGGCGCCAGTTCCATCAGCGTCCGCAGGGCCCGGGACGCCCGGCCGCGCGCCCGGCCTTCCAGCAGTTTGCCCAACTGGACCAGCGTCACGATCAGCGCCGCGGTTTCGAACAGGACGTGTCCCTTCACACCGAGCAGGACCACACCCACCGACCACGTCCAGGCCACCAGCGAACCCAGCGCGACCAGGACGTCCATGTTGGCCGATCGCGCCCGCAGCGCCCGCACGGCGCCGGACAGGAAGCCCCAGCCCGAGTACCACTGGACGGGTGTGCCCAGCGCCAGCATCAGCCACGGAAGCCAGGCGCCTCCCTCCAGGATCCCCGCGTCCGCCGACATCGACAGGGTCACCAGGGGCAGCGTGAAGACCGCGCCGACAACGAATCGCCGCCACCGCAGGGACTCGTCCGCCGCCCGGGCCACCCGCTCTTCCTCGCCGTCGTCCTGGGCGGGAACCGCACGGAACCCGGCGGCCTCCACGGCACCGACCATGGACTGGACGGTGGCCACCGCGGGATCGAACCGCACGGCAGCTGATTGGGCCGCCAGGTTGACGTCCGCCGAGGCCACGCCCTCGACGCGGGACAGGGCCCGCTCGACCGCCTTGGCACAGTTGGCGCAGGACATGCCGATGATCGCCAGGTCGGTCCGCTGGTTCGACAAGGGGGGCTCCCGGAACAGTCGGGGTAACGGTGGGGCCGGAAATCGTGCCGCGCAAGGTGGGCAGGCGTCGCGTCGCTATTCGGCTTCCAGTTGGAACTCGGGAACGTCGAACCAGAATCCCAGGCCCGTCACGGAATCGATTTCGGCCTGGACGATCGCCGCATGGCCTTCCTCGATTTCCAGGAAACGGGCGAACATGGCCTTTTCGGTGGCCCCGGCCAGTTCGTCGACGACCTTGTGGTACCAGGCCGCCGTCGCCCGCTCGGCCGCCTCGGCCTTGCGCAGGGTGACCAGCGCCGAGGCCCGCTCGGCCTGCGTCATCGCCATCCGCTGGCCCAGGTTCTTCGCGGCCTCGGCCAGCCGTTCGCCCGACGGGATCAGCGTCGCCAGGGTCGCCAGGCTGACCTGGCCGGTCGCGGTCCAGTCCCGCATCCGCGCGATCAGGTAGTCCAGGTGCCCCTGCTCCTCCCGGGAAAGCAGCGACAGTACCCGCCTGGCCGCCGGATCGGTGGCCTTCCCCGCTTCCTCGGCGTACACGTCCCGGACCCGGGCCTCGTACTCCATCGCCGTCCGAATCGCTTCCTCGACCGTCATGACATCCTCCCCCCGGGTCCTGCCACCGGCACTATGCCGGCCGGTACGGGCGCCCGGTCATCGACGACACCACCAGCGCCTTCCGCTCGTCCAGGCTCCCGATCAAGACCGCACCGACCACCCGCCCCGCCGCATCCATCCGGACACGCCGGTACACGTCGCCCTCCCGGAACGACTCCTCCCGGTCGAACGGCGCGGCCAGGTCGCCGATGCTGAACACCGCGACGTCCGTGATCTTCAGGGTCGTCTGCCGCATCGAGCCCGCATAGGCGACCGGCGCACCGGCCAGCGACGCCCCGGCCGCCTTCCCCTGGTCGCCCCCGGCGCTCCAGAAACCGTACAGCCCGGTCCGGTGCTCGGCGCAATCGCCCGCCGCCCAGATCCCCGGGGCCGAGGTCCGCAGGCCGTCGTCCACCCGGATCCCCTTGTCCACGGCCAACCCGCATTCCCGGGCCAGCGCCGTGTCGGGCCGCACGCCCGCCGACACCACCACCAGGTCCCCGGGCAGGCGTTCCCCGCCCTTCACGGACACCCGGACGGCCCCGTCCTCCGCAGGCTCCACCGCCTCGACGCCCGACGCCAGCCGGAAGGAAACGCCCCGCCGCTCCATGATCCCCTGCAGCACGGCGCCGCCCTCGGCGTCCACCTGCCGCGGCAGCAGCCAGGGCGCCGCCTCGACGACCGTCACCGACATGCCCGCTCCGGCCAGCGACGCCGACAGTTCCAGCCCCAGCAGCCCGCCGCCCACGACCACGCAGCGTCCGCCCTGTCCCGCCCGTCGCCGCAGTTCCAGGGCGTCGTCCATCCGGCGAAGGGTCGTCACCGCCGGCAGGTCCGCCCCCGGGAACGGCGGCACGAAGGGCCGCGCGCCCACGGCCAGCAGCAGGCCGTCGTACGGGATCCGTTCGCCGCCCGCGACGTGCAGTTCCCCCCCGGCCGGGTCGATTCCTTCGACACGTGCGCCGCGCCGCATCTCGATGCGCTGCTCGTCGTACCAGGCGTCCAGGCGCAGGAACAGGCCCTCCGGCCCGCTGCGGCCGTCCACCACCTCGCCGATCCGGATGCGCGAGTAGTACGGCCAGGGCTCGTCGGTCAGGACGAGGATCCGCGCGGTTTCGTCACGCGCCCGGATCGCCGTCGCGGCCTCGATGCCCGCCACGCCGCCGCCCACGACCACGCTGGTGCGCCCGCTCATGTCGGGGCCCCGCCCTGGCTGTCCTCGGGCTCGAACATCTCCTTGGCCGCACCGCACTCCGGGCAGGTCCACCCCTCGGGCAGGTCCTCGAAGGGGGTTCCGGCCGGGATGCCGCCGATCGGATCGCCCTTGCTGGGGTCGTAGGCGTAACCGCACACCAGGCAGACGTGTTTCATTGTGGCCGTTCCTCCGTCCGTATTACAGGAACCTCAACAACCGGACGGCCTCGGGGACCACCCGGAACTCCACTTTTTCCCGCATTCCCGCCACGTCGCCGGCCACCTGGAACGGCACCGGCTGCGAGTACTCCAGCCGCACCTCAGACGCGTAGAAGTCGTGCAGCCCCTCGGCGCTGAAGGTCCCGTCCCACACCTTGTGGATCTGCAGAAGGCTCCAGGACAGGGGGACGTTGGACACCCGCAACTGCATGAATCCCGGGTGTCGATCGGCCCAGGGCAGCAGGCGCATCCCGTAGCCGTAGGTGGGCGTCGTACCGGCCACCGTCGCGACCGCCGGTCCCTCGTACAGGATGTCCCCGGCGCCATAGGCCCGGCCCCGGACGCCCTCTGCCCCGATCCGCCAGGCCTCCACGCCCAGGTTCGTGATGCGGACCGTCAGGTTCCGCCCCTCGACGAAGCCCTTGATGTGCCGCGGCGCGGTCGCACCGAAGAACGCGAAGAAGTACCCGCCCACGTTCTGGAACAGGGGCTTCAGGCGCCCGGCCCCGAAACGCGTCTTGACATCCACGTAATCGTTCAGGATTTCCGCATCCACACCCAGGCTGGCGAAGGGGAAGAGGTGCCCCTCGACGTCCACCAGCGAAATGGTCCAGGTGTCCAGCGAGGGGTTCGTGACGTAGGTCTTGAGGTCCTGGATGGGATTGCCCGACGACACCAGCAGCGACAGGGCGTTGCCGGTGCCCAGCGACAGGACGCCCAGGGCCGGCAGCGGCGGCCGCTCAGGGCGGGCCAGGGAGGCGCGCCAGAGGGCGTTGATCAACTGCACCACGGTCCCGTCGCCGCCCCCCGTGAAGACCGTGGGATAGCGCCGATCCAGGATGGTCCGGGCGAACTGGTCGCCGTCCTCGGGCGTGGACGCGAAGAAGATGTCGTCCGGCGGCACCAGTTCCTCGATCTGTCCCACGATGTCCGCCGAGACCCGTCGCGCGTTGGAATTCAGGTAGATGGCGAAAGGCCCGATCGGCACTCCAAGTCTTCCCCCGGCCCTGCGAGAGCCGTCTTCCATCGAGGGCGAAAGTGTATCACAGCCGCCTTCCGCCGCGGCCCCAGGGCGACCCTCGGCCCGGCCCCGGGCCGCCCCGCCGGTGCGACGCATCCGGAACCGTCCCGCAGGGGGCTCCCTTCCCGGGCCCCGGGGAATTCCCGATCGACCGGCGGGTTTGCCCTCTCGGGTTCACGGCCTCGTCCGGCAGCAGATCGGCCCCGGACGGGCGTTTCCTTGAAGTGGCCGATCCCGTGTGCTAGCGTGCTGCGTTGGAATCGGAGGTACTCCTTGAGGTTTCCGACATTCAGTGCAACGGCCCTGGGCGCCCTGTTCGCCACCTTCGCATGGGGGGGGTGCTCGACTGCGGCTCCGGCATCGCTGACGGAACCCACGTCCATCCGGCTGGCCGCGCGTCAGCCCGTCGCCCTGACGGCCGCGGCGCCGACCCCCGACAAGATGGGCGACGACGTCGATGACGAAGAGGAAAAGGACTACTGGGAAGGCGTGGACTTCGGCCCCGAGGACTTCGCCGAGGTCCGGCGCTTCGTGAAGTTCTTCTACATCGACCCGGGCTACGACAAGCACCTGGCGTGGCTGACGGCGGCCAGTTTCGCCCTGCGCACGATGGAACCGTCCCGGGAGGCGGTCCCCGAGGACTGGTGGCGCCGCAAGCAGGCCGAGGCCAAGGAGCGCAAGCGCTGGGAAGGCGAGCCGGAACGCCTGCGGAAGGGCGATCTGTTCCTGGTGGCCCGCCTGGCCAAGGACGGCCTGGACCTGCCCAAGGGCACCCTGACCCCGAACCAGATCCGGGCCCGGAAGGCCGAGTACCGGCAGCGCAATTCGGAACTGGACCGCGCCTGGGCACGCGTCCCCTTCACCGAGGCCGACTTCGACCGGGTGATGGACTGGATCAAGGCGCAGCCGGGCGCCAAGCCGGACTTCAAGCCCAGCAAGTTCTTCGTGGCGGCGGCCCAGGGCTACCTGGCGTCCCTGGACCCCCACTCGACGATCGTGTCGGCCAAGGCCTGGGACGAAAGCACCCGCACGACCACCGACGGCTCCTTCGAGGGCATCGGCGCCGTCCTGATGAAGCGCGGCGACGACATCCTGGTGGAAAACCCCATGGAGGGCCAGCCGGCCTTCAAGGCGGGCCTGCGGGCCGGCGACGTCGTGGTGTCCGTGGACGGCAAGGCCGTCGGCGGCCTGGAACTGCAGAAGGTGGTCAAGCGCATCCGCGGGTCCAAGGGCTCGACGGTGGTGCTGGCCGTCCGGCGCCTGGGCGAGCCCCGGGACCTCACGTTCGCAATCGTCCGCGACCACATCGAGGTCAAGAACGTCCAGGCCCACATGCTGGATCGCCACCCCGACGTCGGCTACGTCAAGGTCACCGGCTTCGTCCCCTCGACCCGCGAAGCGGTCCAGCAGGCCGTGGACACCCTGAAGTCCCAGACGAAGGGCGGACGCCTGCGCGGGCTGGTGCTGGACATGCGCGGCAACTCGGGCGGGCTGCTGCAGGAATCGGTGGACATGGCCGACGACTTCCTGGACGACGGCGTCATCGTCAGCGTCAAGAACCCCAGCGACCGGGACGAGGTCTTCAAGGCCGAGCCGGGTTCCTGGACCTTCCCCACCGTGGTCCTGGTCAACGACGGCAGCGCTTCCGCGGCCGAGATCCTCGCCAGCGCCCTGCAGGAAAACCGCCGCGCCCTGGTCGTGGGCGATCGGACCTTCGGCAAGGCGTCGGTCCAGACCCTCCTGAACCCCCTGCTGCGCCGCGACTACTACATCAAATTGACGGTCGCCCGGTACTACGCGCCCTCGGGCCGGACGATCCAGGTCACCGGCGTGGTCCCGGACATCACCGTGCCGCCCGCACCGGGCGAGCAACCCCCCGTCGGCTTCCGTGAGGAGGACCTGCACCATCACCTGTCGCGCCTGTCCGGCGAGTACAAGTCCCCGAACCTGCTGCTGACGAAGAAGGTGCTGGCCTGCGACAAGCGGACGGGCATCGGCGACCAGGTGGCCAAGGCGGACCCGCATCCGCAGGTCAAGCCGGACTACCCGTTGCTGAAGGCCGCGGACTACCTGGAGTGCGTGATGTCGTTCGAGGACGGGGCCCCGCCGTCGGACACGGCCGTCAGCCGATAGCCTGCAGGCTTCCCGGAAAAACCTACGACACCTTCGTCCCCGGGGGAATCGGCCGCGCCGGCGCCAGCACTGCGGGCCCCGCGTCGTCCGATGCCGCCAGCACCATGCCGTTCGACAGTTGCCCGAACACCTTCCGGGGCTCCAGGTTCGCCACGACGACGATCTGCCGACCGACGAGGTCCGCCGGGGCGTAGGCCTTGCCGATCCCCGCCACGATCTGCCGCGGCTGGGCCTCGCCCAGGTCCACCTGCAGGCGCAGCAGCTTGTCGGACCCGGTCACGGGCTCGGCGACCAGGACCGTGCCGATCCGCAGGTCCACCTTGGCGAAGTCCGGGAACGCGATCCGGGCCGGAGGCTCGTCGGACGGCGCGGGCTTTGCCGCCACCGCGACCGGCACGACGACGGGTGCGGGAGCCACCACGGCTGCGGGCGCGACCTCGGGCGCCGCCTCGTACTCGGGCACGTCGAACCGCGGGAACGGCGCCGATTCCAGCACCATCGCGCCGCCCGGCTTCAGGCCGCCCCAGGCCAGGGCATCCAGCGTCGCTTCCGGCTTTCCGGCGCCGATGGCAACCAGCAGCGCCTCGCACTTGGCCGGCATCACCGGCCACAGGCAGTTCAGCGCGAACCGCAGGGCCTCCAGGGCCATCCACACGGCGCCCGCCGCCGCGGCCGGGTCCGTCTTGATCACCTTGAAGGGCTCGGTTTCGGCCACGTAGCGGTTCACCCGGCGCACCAGGGCGATCGTCGCCTCCACCGCCTGCTCGACCCGCAGATCGCCCACCAGGTCCCGGACCCGCCCCGGCAGCGCCAGGGCCATCGCCTGCAGGTCCGCGTCGTGGGGCATCCCGGATCCTGCGCCCGGTTCCGGCACCACGCCGCCCATGGAGCGCTCGGCGAACTTCACCAACCGGTTCGCCAGGTTGCCCAGGTCGTTGGCCAGGTCGTAGTTGTGGCGCTTCAGGAACGCCGTTTCGGAAAAGTCCGCGTCCAGGCCCACGACCATTTCGCGCATCAGGAAGTACCGCAGGCTGTCCGTGCCGTACTTGTCCTTCATCGACAGGGGGTTCACCACGTTGCCCAGGGACTTGGACATCTTGGTCTTGTCGATCAGCCACCAACCGTGGGCGATGATGCGCGGCAGGGGCAGTTCCAGGGCCATCAGCATC
This sequence comes from uncultured Myxococcales bacterium, assembly GCA_903847405.1. Classification (GTDB taxonomy): domain Bacteria; phylum Myxococcota_A; class UBA9042; order DTJE01; family DTJE01; genus CAIZWN01. The sequence goes on from CAINDP010000010.1 coordinate 37,078, forward strand.
GTGGTCCAGTACACGCTGTGGGTCGTCAGGATGTCCTTGCCGATCAGGTGCGTCACGTGGGGCCACAGGCGGTCGAACCGTTCCTGGTCGTGGTACAGGCCGATGGCCGAGCAGTAGTTCAGCAGCGCGTCGAACCACACGTAGGTCACGAAGTCGGTGTCGAACGGCAGGGGGATGCCCCAGGCCAGGCGCGACTTCGGCCGGCTGATGCAGAGGTCCTGCAGGGGCTTCTGGAGGAACCCGATCACCTCGTTGCGGCGCGACTCGGGCCGGATGAAGTCCGGGGTGTCCTTGATGTGCTGCAGCAGGCGCTCCTGGTACTTCCCCATGCGGAAGAAGTAGTTTGCCTCCTTGATCTGGTAGACGTCGCCGCCTGTTTCCGGGCACTTGCCGTCGATCAGTTCCTCCTCGGTGAAGAACTTTTCGACGCGGGGGCTATAGAAGCCCTCGTACTCGCCCCGGTAGATTTCGCCCTTGTCCCACAGGCGCTGCAGGGCCTCCTGGACCACGCGCTCGTGGCGCGGTTCGGTGGTGCGGATGAAGTCGTCGTTGGCGACGTCCAGCGTCGGCCACAGGTCCCGGAAGTGGGACTGCATGTCGTCGCAGTGCTGCTGGGGCGTCATCCCCCGCTTCGCCGCCGCGTCCTGGACCTTCTGGCCGTGCTCGTCCACGCCCGTCAGGAACCACGTTTCAACACCGAACAACCGATGGAAGCGGGCCAGCACGTCGGCCAGGACCGTGCAGTACGCGTGGCCGATGTGGGGCTTGTCGTTCACGTAGTAGATGGGCGTGGTGATGTAGTAGACGCCCTGTTTCGGATCGCTCACGGGGTCCTCCTGTGGGAGCGGGGCGGGCACGGTCCGGCCTACAGGCGCTCGGCCACGCTCTTGCCCTGCAGGAACAGCGCCAGGTAGTCCCGGCCGCCGGCCTTCGAGTCGGTGCCGGACATGTTGAAGCCGCCGAACGGGTGCGCGCCGACCATCGCGCCGGTGCACTTGCGGTTCAGGTACAGGTTCCCGACGTGGAACTCGCGGCGGGCCCGCTCCAGGCGCTCGCGGCTGCGGCTGTACAGCGCGCCGGTCAGGCCGTAGATCGTGCCGTTCGCCACCTTCAGGGCCTCGTCGAAGGAACCTACCTTCGTCACGGACAGCACCGGCCCGAAGATTTCTTCCTGTTCGATCCGCGCGCCCGCGGGGACGTCGCCGAAGATCGTCGGCTGCAGGAAGTAGCCCGGCTCGGCCGCACGTCCGCCGCCGCACAGCAGCGTGCCTTCCGTCTTGCCGATCTCCATGTACGCCAGGATGCCCTTCATCGCGGACTCGGTGATGACCGGCCCCATCGCGTTGGCCACGTCCTTCGCCGGTCCCACCGTCAGTTTCTTCGTCCCCTCGACCACGCGCGCCACCAGGTCGTCGTAGACCGCGTCCATCACGATCAGGCGGCTGCACGCGCTGCACTTCTGGCCCTGGTAGCCGAAGGCCGCGGACACGATGCCCTTGGCGGCGTCCTCGACGTCCGCGTCGTCGCACACCACGATGGCGTCCTTGCCGCCCATCTCGGCGATGACCCGCTTCAGCCAGATTTGCCCGGGCTGGACCTTCGCCGCCAGTTCGTTGATGTGGATGCCGACCGCCATGCTGCCGGTGAAGGCGATGATGCGCGTCAGGGGATGCGCGACCAGAACGTCACCCATGGCGCCGCCCGACCCGGGGACGAACTGCAGCACGCCCTCGGGCAGGCCGGCCTCGCGCAGGATGTCCACCAGGTACCAGGCGATGACCGGCGTCGGCGACGCGGGCTTCAGGACGACCGTGTTGCCGGCCACCAGGGCTGCCGTGGTCATGCCGCACGCGATGGCCAGCGGGAAGTTCCACGGCGGGATGACGACGGTCACGCCGGTGGGGATGTAGTAGGCGTTGTCCTCCTCGCCGGGCAGCAGGGTCGTGGGCTGGGCGCCGCCGTACCGCATCGCCTCCCGGGCGTAGAACTCGCAGAAGTCGATGGCCTCGGCGACGTCGCCGTCCGCCTCCAGCCACGGCTTGCCGGCCTCCAGGACCTCCACCGCGTTCAGTTCGAACCGTCGGCGGCGCATGATGGACGCCGCGCGCAGCAGGACGCGGGCACGGGCCTCCGGTTCCCAGCGGGACCACGCCCCGAATGCCTCGTGGGCCGCGCGGACGGCCTGATCCGCGATTTCCGGCGTGGCCGACGAAACGAACCCGACGACCTGCGACGGGTCCGACGGGTTCAGCGACGCGATTTCCTTGTCTGTCCGGATTTCCCGGCCGCCCACGATCAGCGGGTAGTGCGTCCCGAAACGGGCCTCGACCGCCGCGATGGCCGCCAGCATTCCCTGGCGGTTGGCGGGGACCGAAAAGTCGTTGTAGGTTTCGTTGGCAAACGGCGCGAGCATGGTTGGATCCTCCATTGAACGGCGCCCGCCGAGCCTGCCCGGCGAGGCCCGCAGCATCCTCCAGGCCGGCGATTTTTTCAACCTGTGTGGGGGGTCAGGGAAGACATTGGGATGCCGGTGCCCGCGCTCGTACCCGTACCCGAACCCGTACCCGTACCCGGCTCGGCCCTTGGCCCTACCGGCCGAACCGCAGGCGGTAGACGTCCATGTCGACGACGGAATCGTCGGCCATGCAGTCGCCGCAGTGGTCCACCTTCAGGATCACGCCACGGACGTCCTCGAAGTCGTACCCGTTTTCGGCCAGGAAGGCCCGCGCCGTTCCGGGGTTCAACGTCAGGCGCTTGTGGCAGTTGCGGCAGAACAGCGTCGTTTCCAACGGATCGCCGCAGTCGCTGCAGATGAAGTTGTCGGGCGTCTTGCCTTGCTTTCCACAGACAACGCAGTGTCCGAGGTCCACGGTTTCCTCGAGTCGGGAGGCTATGGCCGTTCGTCCCATCGAGGGGAGGATACGGCGGCCCGCGGTCGAACGCCAAGTTGCCGACACCGCAGGAATCCGACACCTGCTTGGCCCCTGACGACGCCCCCGCCTACACTGCAGAAGTCCTGAAGGGGAACGCGACCATGGCATCGACGATCGAGGGCGTCCGGAAGGTCCACGTCATGGGCGTGGGCGGCACGGCGATGTCGGCGGTGGCCGGCCTGTTCCGCGAAGCGGGCTGCGAGGTCCGCGGGTCCGAGGGCGCGGCGCCCTACCCGCCCGTCAGCACCCTGCTGGAACGCCTGGGCATCCCGGTGATGCACCCCTACGGCCCCGACAACCTGGCCTGGGATCCCGACCTGATCATCGTCGGCAACGTGATCCGCCGGGTGAATCCCGAGGCCGTCGCCGTCCTGGAGTCCGGCCGCGCCTACCTGTCGTTCCCCCAGGCCATGCACCGGCACTTCCTGGCCGGCCGCACGTCGCTGGTGATCGCCGGCACCCACGGCAAGACCACCACCACGTCCCTGATCTGCCACCTGCTGCACACCATGGGCTTCGACCCGTCGTTCCTGGTGGGCGGCGTGCCCCTGGACTTCGGCGTCAACTACCGCCTGGGCGCCGGCCCGCACTTCGTCATCGAGGGCGACGAGTACGACACCGCCTTCTTCGACAAGGGTCCGAAGTTCCTGCACTATGCCCCGCGAGCCGCCATCATCAACAACGTGGAATTCGACCACGCGGACATCTTCAAGGACCTGGACGCGGTCATCGCGGCCTTCGCGAAATTTGCGGCCCTGGTGCCGGCCGGCGCGCCGCTGCTGGTCCCCGACGGCGACCCGAACGTCCCGCGGGTGCTGGCCGACGCGGGCGCGACGGGCATTACCTTCGGCCTGGGCCGCGGGCAGTGGCAGGCCACCGACGTTTCGCATGCCGCCGGCCGGACGCGGTTCACGCTGCGGCGGGACGGCCGCGCGGCGGGCGCCTTCGAAACGCCGCTGATCGGCGACCACAACCTGAAGAACACCGTGGCCGCCCTGGCACTGCTGCACGAGGTCGGCGCGGTGACGGCGGCACTGCCCGCGGCACTGACGTCGTTCCAGGGCATCAAGAAGCGCCAGGAGGTCAAGGGCGCCATCGGCGGGGTCACGGTCATCGACGACTTCGCCCACCACCCGACGGCGGTCCGCGAAACGATGCGGGCCGTGCGGCAGGCCTACCCGGGCGCCCGCCTGATCGCCCTGTTCGAGCCCGAGTCCAACACCTCGCGCCGCCGGGTCTTCCAGGCAGAATACGCCGAGGCCTTCGCCGAGGCCGACGTGATGCTGTTCTACAAGCCCTTCGAGAAGGCCGACAACCTGGCCCCCGAGGAGCGCATCGACATGGACCGCCTGGTGGCCGACATCGCGGCCCGGGGCACGCCCTCGCGCATGATCCCCGACATCGACGCGCTGGCCGACGAGGCCGCGGGCCTGGCGAAACCCGGCGACGTCATCCTGGGCATGAGCGGCCGCGATTTCCAGGGCGTGCACGCCCGGGTGCTGGCGGCGTTGATGGCGAAGGCGGGGGGCTGAGGGCGGCGGGCCGGACCGGTTCCCGGGTTACTGTCGGGTTCCGTAGAAGGTGGCGTCCGGCGAGTAGTCGTAGCCGCCCACCGTCACCGTGGCGTCCCACAGGCACTGCTGGCCGATGGTATTCCCGCCCAGGGCGTCGAACTTCATGTCGCCGTTCTTGTCGGATATCGCGCAGGGCTGGTCGGCGGTGTACGTCCCGCCGGCCACGGGCGTGCCGAACGTGAAGGTGCTGGTGGGCGTGTCCAGTCCGGTCAGGAAGCCGCGGATGTAGGGGCCGGCCGTGGTGATCAGGGAGTCGCAGGCTCCCTCGACGAAGTTCACGCCCAGGGCGTCGCCGGTCTGAGCGACCAGATTCACCGCGAAGTCGTGGCAGCAGGTCCCGGACTGCAGGCACGCCCTGCCGGCCAGCAACGCGCCGATCATCGCCTCGAACGAATCCACGGCGGGAAGGCCGTCGGACCCGTCGCCGAACATCCTGGGCAGCAGGAACTTTTCCATCACGAAGTCGATCAAGGCGCCGTACTTCAGGCCCACGGCGTGCTTCGTAATGGCCAGTTTCGTGTTCTTTTCCACCAGGCGGGCCTCGATGTCCGCGGTGATCCCGCCCACGCCCGACATCGAGGCCAGCGACAGCGTGACCGTGCCGCAGGTGGGGTTGGTGGGGAGACACGCCGAGGGCGGGATCCACTGGAGTAGGGCGGAGTGCCATCGTTCCGTGCAGCCTCCGGTCGCGATCAGACCGGTGCCGTCCGGCTCTGCCTTGCAGGTCGTCGTGGACAGCAGCATGAAGTTCCGAAGGATGTCGCCGGTGTTCGAACCCGGGTCGACGAATGACATGCAGGTCAAAGGGTTCGACGGGTCCGGGCACTGGCTGTTCCGCAGGCTCATCAACTGCGCGTCGATGATGCCCTGGGCGATCGTTCCGATGCTGGTCAGGTTGGCGATGTCGGGGTTGGCGACGTCGACAAAGATGTCGCTGCACAGTTGCTGGAGCGGCCCGCCGTTCTGCCCCCAGACCCCCGGATCGCACATCAACTTGAGTACCGTGCTGGTCGGGCTCTGCACGAAGTCGATGATGAAGTTGATCACCGTCCTCGCCATCGACGGCATGCCCGCCTCCAGGTCGAGGGTCGTGGTGACGTCGTACGATCCGACGATCTTCGGCGGGATGTCGTCCAGTGGGCACTCGACGTACCGCTTGGCACCGGACTCGACCGTCACGTCGTCCACGCAGCCATAGGCGCGCTTGACGTCCGAACCCGGTTCCGTGGCGTAGCAGTAGACCGTGTACGACTGCGTCAGTTCGGTATCCAGGTTCTTCAGCGTTTCGAACTTGGCGGTCAGCAGGATGTTGATCGGGCCCCGTCCGTCGTGCGCCGTCGGGAGAGCCTCCGCCTTGAGGCTGTCGCACCGGGCCTTCGAGGGGTCCGTCTTCTTGAAGAGGCGTATGTACCCCAGGCTGACCTGCGGGTGCACACCGACGTACTCGGCAAACCCGACGGTCAGCGGAACCTTGACTATCCCGTTTACGTGCACCATGAACGTCAGGCAATTGCCGTCGGCCACGCACGCCTCGACGATGCACTCGCCGCCCATCGCACTTTGCGGAGAGCTCAGCACGACCGAGGCAATCCCGTCGGCATCGGTCCCGACAGACGCGAGGTCGAGTTGGCAGAGGTTGTCGTCGTCCTCCACTTCCGTGAAGGTGACGTTCGTGCCGGCACCCACGTCGTCGCAGGCCGTAACCTTGACCCGGACATCCCGTTGGCCGTTGTAGACAACCTCCAGGTGATATCCGTTCGCGGGGTCGTCCATCAGATCGACGTAGCCCATCACCAGCGGGCAGTCGCCGCCGTCCGGCGCGTCCCCCACGACATCCCCGGGAAGCGTCGAATCGGGCACGTCCCCCAGCACGTCGGGGCCGACGACGATATCGACCCCTTCGCTCGAGGTCTCGAAGCAGCCCGCGGCCACGACGCCCAGGCCGGCCGCGAACAGCACCACCCCCAGCCGATTCACGCGTTGGATTCGCATTCCCCCCCAGACGTTTCGATGCCCGGACAGTATATTCCTTTCGCCCCCATCGGCGCCTGCCCCCGAACCCATGATTCCCCCGGCAAATGATCGGAACCCGATGGAATCTGCCGGCAGGGTCCTTCTTCCCCTTCCTTCGCAGGGTGTGCTAGGTTTCGCCCGTTCGTTACAGCGAGGCAGTTGATGGCGAACAGCGTCCTTCCGGTGCAGGCGTTCCGGTACGATCCCGAAGTGGTCGGGAACCTGGGCGACGTCCTTGCCCCCCCCTACGACGTCATCTCCCCCGACGACCAGCAGGCGCTGTACGCGCGGCACCCGGCGAACGTGGTGCGGTTGATCCTGGGACGCAAGCTGCCGACCGACACCGACGCCGACAACCGCTACACCCGTTCCCGGGACGACCTGAGGGCCTTCCTGGCCGGCGGCGCCATCCGGCGCGACGCCCAGCCCGCGTTCTACGTGTACGACCAGACCTTCGCCCTCGAGGACGGCCGCACCGTCACCCGGCGGGGCGTGGTCGGCCGGTGGCGCATCCAGGACGAAGGCGGCCTGCTGGCCCACGAGCGCACCCTCGACGGTCCCAAAGCGGACCGCTTCCAGTTGTTCCGGGCCTGCAAGGTCGTGTGCTCGCAGGTCTTCACGTTCTACTCGGACCCCGAGCGCCGGGTGGACGCGATCCTGGCCCAGCCCGGCGTGCTGCAGCCCGGGACCGAATTCGCCTGCGCCGACGGCGTGATCCATCGCCTGTCGCTGGTGACGCGGCCCGACGCGGTCCTGCGGATTTCCGAGGTGCTGTCCGGGTGCACGCAGTTCATCGCGGACGGGCACCACCGGTTCGAGACGACCAAGAAGTACCGCACCACCCGTCGCGAGGAAGTCGGCCACCCGACCGGCGAGGAACCGTTCAACTTCGCCAGCGTCTACATGGCGAACACCTTCCAGGACGGCCTGGTGATCCAGCCCATCTACCGGTTGCTGAAGGACGTGCCCGGCTTCGACCCGGTGGCGTTCCTGGATACGATCGCGACCGAGTGCGACGTGATCCCCGTGGGCCGCGACGTCCGCGAGGCCTCGCGCCTGCTGGCGCAGTCCGGCGAGTTCGCCCCGTCCTTTGCCCTCTGGCTGGCGGACGGCGTGTGGCGGATCATCCGCGTGCGGCCCCAGTCGCAGGCGGCCTTCGCACGCACCTGCGGCCTGCACCCGACCGTGGCGGCCCTGGACGTGTCGTGGCTGCACCAGCACGTCTTCTTCGACCTGCTGGGCATCACCCGGGAAGCCCAGGCCGCCCAGACCAACCTGGACTACCGGCACACGATCGACGACGTTGCGAATGCCCTCACCACCAACCCGGGCCAGTACCAGGCCGCCATCCTGCTGAACCCGGTCAAGGTCGGGCAGATCCAGGCGGTGGCCGCGGCGGGCCAGCAGATGCCGCAGAAGTCCACGTTCTTCTATCCGAAGATCATTTCCGGCCTGGTGATCCACCCGCTCGAGGACGAGGTGCCGTGAACCCGATCCTCCCCGATCCGCGCGAACCGTCCGTCGGGCTCGACGACCCGGTCGGCTGCGGCCCGCCCGCCCTCCCCGCGATTCCCCGTCCCGACGCGCTGGAAGGCGAAAACGTTTCGATCCTGGAAGGCCGGTTCGCGTTCGTGCAGGCCGCCCGGGGCTGGCGGTTCGGCAGCGACGCCGTGATGCTGGCCCGGCACGTGTTCGACGGCCCCCAGGGCGACCTCCTCGAAATCGGCACCGGCTGCGGCGTGGTTCCGGTGCTGCTGGCCGGCTGGGGCTGGCAGGGCAGCATCACGGCCATCGAGGTCCAGCCCGACCTGGCGGACCGGGCCCGGCGGAACGTCGTGGCGAACGGCTGCGGGTCCGCGGTCGCGGTGATCCAGGGCGACGCCCGGTGCCACCGGGACCTGCTGCCCCCGGGGACGTTCGCGCGCGTAATCGCCAACCCGCCCTACTGGCGCCTGGGTTCAGGACGGACCAACCCCCACCCCGAGCGGGCGGTGGCACGGCACGAATTCCTGCTGGACGTCCCGTCCCTGCTGGCGATCATCCGCGACCGCCTGGCCCCCGGCGGCCTCGCCACGGTGCTCTACCCGCCGGAACGGATG
>CAINDP010000011.1 GCA_903847405.1 uncultured Myxococcales bacterium
ACCGGAACACGCGAACCCGGATGAATCGTGCCGAGTATAGCGTCCCCCCGTAGGGGGCGTGTCGGATTTTTCCAAAACCGGTTCCAATTGTTCCGAAACACCCGCCCGGGCGCCGCTCCTTGACCCGCGCACCTCGAAACCCTATTCTCGCCGCGCTCCCCCGGAAGGCCGATTCCGGGACCTCCCGCGCCTGGAGTTCAGGATGCTGACCGAACGGCTCATGCAGGTGACGCTCCTCGGCACCGAGTGGGTCCTGTACCTGCTGATCGCCCTGTCGGTGGTGTCGATTTCCCTGATGATCGAGCGCGTCCTGTTCTTCCGTTCCAACCGTCTGGCCTGGGACAAACTGCTGGCCCGCGTGGATCCCCTGCTGCACGCCGACGACCCGAAAGGCCTGGCCGAGGTCCTGCGCTCCTGGCAGGGGCCCGAGGCGGACGTCCTGCGGGCCGGGGTCCTGGGCGCCCGGAAGGGCAAGGCGGCTGCCGAGCGCCTGGTCCATGCGGCCCTCCTCGTCGAAACGCAGCGCCTGGACCGTCGCCTGGCGTTCCTGGGCACCCTGGGAAACAACGCGCCGTTCATCGGCCTCTTCGGGACCGTCATGGGCATCATCCGCGCGTTCCACGACCTGTCGCTGGACGTGAAGGGCGGCGCGAACGTGGTCATGTCCGGCGTGTCCGAGGCCCTGATCGCCACGGCCGCCGGCCTCTTCGTGGCCATCCCGGCCGTCATCGCCTTCAACGCCTTCCAGCGCCGCGTGTCGAAGGACGTGAACCGCGCCGAGGCCTCGGCGGATCGGCTCCTCGCCATCCTCGTCGGCAGCGACGACTCCGGCTCCGACGAAACCACCGACTGACGCCCCGAAACCCCGGACGAATCCCGCCCGCATGATGCGCGTTCCCGCTTGCAGAGCCGGCGTCGCGACGTGCTACAATCCCCGGGACCCACGCTCCTGGACGCGAGGAAAGGTTGAGCGACATGGACTTCCTCGAACGTGAACCCGGCGATCGTGCCGAACTGATCGCGACGGCGATGACCCTCGCCGGAGCCGCCGCCCGGGTCGCCCACGAACGGACCCTGGAAGGGGTCTACCGCTCCCTCAGCGCGGCCGGCGAAGGGTTTCCCGGGCTGGTGATGGGATGGGTGGGACTGATCGAGAGAACCGGTCCCGAGGTGATCCCGGTCGCTTCCTGGGGCGACAAGGATTCCTACCTTCGGGCCGTCCGGATCACCACGGACGAATCGGCAACCGGCAAGGGCCCGGTCGGCACGGCCTTGCGAACCGGCAGGATCGCCGTCGTCGATGCCATTGACGACCCCGGGTTTGCGCCCTGGCGCCAGGAGGCCCTCCTCCGAGGCTACCGGTCGGTCGCCGCCATCCCCTTGAAGAACCAGGACGACTCGCTGGTGGGCGCCCTGGCGCTGTACAGCGACCAGGAGCACTTCTTCACGCCGATCCGCCGGGCGATGTTCCTGGTGCTGGCGGAAGCCGCTTCGGCCGCAATCGAAAATGCCCGTCTGGCCGAAAGCCTGGCGACCCGCGCGGCCGACCTGGAAACGACCATCCGCGGCCGCACCGAGGAACTGGAGCGGCGGAACGAGGAACTGGCCCAGGCCAACGCCCAGTTGGCGGAGGCCTCGCAGTACAAGACCGAGTTCCTCAGCCACATGTCCCACGACCTCCGATCGCCGCTGACCGCGATCCTCGGGTTCGCGGAGGTCCTCAAGGACGAACTGTACGGGCCCCTCAATGCCCGCCAGAAGGAGCATCTGGGACACATCTGGCAGTCGGGCCGCCAACTGCTGGACGTCATCGACGACGTGGTCGAGTTGTCCCGCATCGAATCCGGTCGGCTGGTGCTGGACACCCAGGCCTGCTATCCCCGGCAGATCCTGGAAGCCGCGGCGGCCCAGTTGGCCCAACTGGCGACGACCTCCCGGGTGACCATCGCCTGGAGCGTCCGGCCGGATGCGGAACGCCCGATCCAGGCCGATGCCCGCAAGATCAAGCAGGTGCTGTTCAATCTGGGCTCCAGTGCCGCGCGCAGCGCCGGGTCGGGGGGACGCGTTTCCCTGGTCGCCGAGGCGTCCGACAAGGCAATCCTGGTCGATATTTCGTGGGTCCGACCGGGCCCCGCTATCGTTTCCCTGGACCCGACCATCCGGCGGACCCCCGGGTTCGGCGTGTCCCTGGCCCACCGGCTCGTGGAAATGCACGGCGGGACGGTCGACCGGAAGGACACGCCGGAAGGCGGGCGCTACGTCGTGTCCCTTCCGTTGCCAGGCGGTACCGCCGCGGGCTGAACCCCGGGGCGTGCGCGAGGATGCCATGCACCCGATCCGCGTCCTTCTGGTCGACGACTCCTCCCAGAACCGCGTCCTCATCCGGGCGATCCTCGAGGCCGAGCACTACGAAGTGGTGGAGGCGGACACCGGCGAGGCGGCGGTCGAGGCGTTCCGGGCCGAGGCCTTCGACCTGATGATCCTGGACCTGGTCCTGCCGGGACTGGACGGTTACGGTGTCCTGAAGGCGGTCAAGAGCACGCCGCGGGCAGGCGACACGCCGGTCCTGTGCATGAGCGCCCTGGGCGAGGAGCAGACCCGCATCCAGGCCCTGGACATGGGCGCGTCGGACTTCCTGACACGCCCGGCCAGCCGAGCCGAACTGGTGGCACGGGTTCGCGGCCTGATCCGCACCAAGGTCCTGCAGGAGCGCCTGGACGAATCCTTCAGCAAGCTGACGGCGCTGGGCCGTACCGCCGAGGTGCACCTGGCCGACCTGAACGCCATGGGAACCCTGGCCCCGGATCCCCTCCCGGCACTGGTCGAACAGTTGCGTTCCGCCAGCCGGGCGGGCCGCCTGCCGGACATCATCGCGGCGCTGGACCGCACGGACACCGGCTTCGAGGGACGGCTGTTCCTGGACACGCTGCAGGAAGTACCGGCCCGGATGGAGTGCGTGGGCAGAACCGACCGGCCCGCGTCGTACGTCGCGCCCGTCGTCGGGACCTGGACGGCCGGGGACGGCGACGGGTCCTCGCCGTGGATCCAGTGCTTCCTGGACTGCCTGAACCCCGTGGCCGGCGAGATCCAGAACATGGCCTACTGCGTGACGCCCGGGGCCGCCCTGGCCGCCGTCAACTACCCCGGAGGCGTGGACGCGCTGGATGCCGAGGTGGTCCGAGGCTTCGCGCTGCACTGGGAGTTCGTGCGACGGATGTCCGCCGCGACCCGCGAAATCGAGGAGGCCTTCGAGTACACGGTGCGCGCCCTGTCCCGCGCCGCCGAGGCGAACGACCCCGACGTCGGCGCCCACCTCCAGCGGGTCAACGCCTACAGCCGCATGCTGGCCGAGGCGGTGGGGATGCCGGCGTCCTTCGTGCGCACGATTTCGGTCCAGGCCCAGTTGCACGACGTCGGCAAGATCCAGATCTCGATGGACCTGCTGAAGAAGCCCGACCGGCTGACCGAGGACGAGTACGAGGTGATGAAGGCCCACACCTGGCACGGTGCGCGCATCCTGGGCGAGCACCCGCGCCTGGCCATGGCCGCCGCGATTGCCCTGACGCACCACGAGCGCTGGGACGGCACCGGCTATCCCCGGGCCCTGAAGGGCGAGCACATCCCGATCGAGGGGCGCATCGTCAAGCTGGCGGACGTGTACGACGCGCTGCGCAGCGTGCGGCCCTACAAGGCCGCCATGGCGCATCGCTACGCGGTGGAATGCATCCTGCGCGGCGACGGCCGCATCGGCCCCGACCACTTCGACCCGGCGCTGCTGGACGCCTTCCGGCGCGTCACGCCCCGCTTCAACGAGATTCACGAGTCATTCGTGGAAGTGATCTAGCCGAAGGCCTTCCGAATCCGCCCCGCCGCCTCCGCCACCCGTTCCACCGACGGCACCAGGGCGAACCGGACGTGGCGCTGGCCGGGATGGGTGCCGTCCGGGAGCGCCTCGCCCAGCGCGGGGCCGGGGCTGCACACGACCGCGACGGCCGGGTCCAGCAGGCGCTTCGCGAACTGCAGACCGTCCATGCCCGCGGGGACGCGCGGCCACACGTACAGCGTCGCTTCCGGGGTGAACACCTCGCATCCCACGTCCCGCAGGGCGGGCACCAGCAGGTCGCGCTTCTGGCGATACAGGTCCCGCATCGCGGCGACGTGCGCCTCGTCGCCCAGGGCCGCCACCGCGCCGTCCTGGATGTAGGTCGCGGTCCCCGAGTCGATGTTGGTCTTCAGCTTCTTGAACAGGTCCACGATCCGCGCATCGCCGGCCACCCAGCCGACCCGGTGGCACGTCATGTTCGAGCGCTTGGACAGCGACTGGAACACGATCACGCCATCCCGGCCGAACTCCAGCAGCGTCCGCGGAGGCTTGTCGAACCACACTTCCGTGTAGGCCTCGTCCGACGCCACGACGATGTCGTGCCGGGCCGCCCAGGCCAGCAACCCCGGCCAGAAGCCGTCCGGCGCCACCCGGCCCGACGGGCTGTTCGGGTAGTTCACCCAGATCAGCCGGGCACGCGCCAGCACGTCGGCGGGAATCGCCTCGAGGTCGGGCAGGAAACCGTCCTCCATCCGCAGCGGGTAGTAGTACGGCACGCCCCCCGCGAACAGCGTCCCGCGGTTGTAGGGCGGGTAGCCGGGGGTCGGGCACAGGACCACGTCCCCGGGATCGATCAGGCAGTTCGGGAAGTTGAACACGGCTTCCTTGGCGCCGATCGTCGCGCACACTTCCCGCTCGGGATCCAGCGGGACGCCGAAGCGCCGGCCGTACCACGCCGCCACGGCCCCGCGGAACTCGCCGGAGCCGACGTACGACGGGTAGCCGTCCCGGGCCCGGGTGTCCACCGCCGCCTGGATGGCCCGACGCACGACCTCGGGCGTGGGCTCGGTCGGATCGCCGACGCCGAAGTCGATGGGGTCGTGCCCGCCGGCCTTCAGGGCCCCGACCATGCGGTCGACCTCGGCGAACGGGTAGCCGGGCAGGGATGCGATGCGCTTCGACGGCCGGATGTCCATGGGTGCTCCTCGAAAAAGGGGACTGCCTCTTTTTCGTCTCTAGGGCGAAAAAGGGGGCTGTCCCCCTTTTCGAACGCAGGCATACCATGGGAGGTGCGTTCGGGCAACGGAGATGCGGGCAAGCGGTGTGGCGGTGGGCGTTACTGGTTCATGCTGTTCAGGAACTGCTTGTTGCTGTCGTAGCGGGACAGCTTGTCCAGCAGGAACTCCATCGCGTCCAGGACGTTCAGCGGGTGCAGCAACTGGCGCAGGATCCACACGCGGTTCAGCGCGAGTGGGTCGAGCAGCAGTTCTTCCTTTCGCGTGCCGGACTTGTTGATGTCCAGCGTCGGGAAGATCCGCTTCTCCATCAGCTTGCGATCCAGGTGCAGCTCGCAGTTGCCCGTGCCCTTGAACTCTTCGAAGATGACTTCGTCCATGCGCGAACCGGTGTCGATCAGCGCGGTGCCGATGATCGTCAGGCTGCCGCCGTCCTCGATGTTGCGCGCCGCGCCGAAGAAGCGCTTGGGCTTGTGCAGCGCGTTCGAATCGACGCCGCCGGAGAGGATCTTGCCGGACGGGGGAACGACGGTGTTGTAGGCACGGGCCAGGCGCGTGATGGAGTCGATCAGGATCACGACGTCGCGCTTGTGCTCGACCAGGCGCTTGGCCTTCTCGATGACCATTTCGGCGACCTGCACGTGGCGGGCGGCCGGCTCATCGAACGTCGAACTGATGACCTCGCCCTTCACCGAACGCTCCATGTCGGTCACTTCCTCGGGCCGCTCGTCGATGAGCAGCACGATGAGGTAGACCTCCTTGTGGTTCGTGGCGATGGCGTGGGCCATGTCCTGCAGGATGACCGTCTTGCCCGTACGGGGCGCGGCGACGACCAGCGTGCGCTGCCCCTTGCCCTGCGGGCAGAGCAGGTCGATGACGCGGGTCGAGTAGTTCTTGGCGTCGTACTCGAGGTTGAAGCGCTCGTTCGGGTACAGCGGCGTCAGGTTGTCGAAGAGGGTCTTGGTCTTGGCGACTTCCGGATCCTCGTAGTTGATCGACTCGACCTTGAGCAGCGCGAAGTAGCGCTCGCCGTCCTTCGGGGGACGGATCTGGCCGGCCACCGTATCGCCCGTCCGCAGGTTGAACCGGCGGATCTGGGAGGGGGACACGTAGATGTCGTCGGACCCCGGCAGGTAGCTGGTGTCGGGGGCGCGCAGGAAGCCGAAGCCTTCCGGCAGCACCTGCAGGACGCCTTCGCCGAAGATCGAGCCGTTCTGCTCGGTCTGGGCCTGGAGGATCGCGAAGATCAGTTCCTGCTTGCGCAGGCCGCGAGCGCCGTCCAGGTTCAGATCCTTGGCGAGGATCAGCAGGTCCGAGATCTTCATGTCCTTTAGTTCTTTCAGGTTCACACGGTCCTCCGTTGCGAAGGCGACTTTGACGCCTCGTGAAGTGGGGTTCCGTAGCCGTCTGAGCGCCGCTCTGCGGGACTCCAACTGACGGTATAAGAAAGCCGGAACCAAGTGGAAAAAGCGCGGATGGGCGGGCCGATCCGCGGGAAGCACGGGAGGAGGTTAGCAACGCACCGATCGGTTGTCAAGATCTGCGAATGGGACCTTCCCTTTACACGCGGGCGACGGCCGCCCGGTACTCGCCCAGGCGCCTGGCCCGGGCCGCGGCGTCCAGGGTCGGCTGGAACCGGCGATCGGTCGCGGCCAGGCGGGCCAGGTCGGGCTGCGTCCACAGGCCCACGCCCAGGCCCGCCAGCATCGCCGCGCCCATGGCGGTGGTGTCGACGTTGCGCGGACGGATCACGGGGATCCCCAGGATGTCGGACTGGAACTGCATCAGGAGGTCGTTCGCGCAGGCGCCGCCGTCCACGCGCAGTTCCGCGACCGGCACCCCGGTGTCCCGGCCCATGGCCTCGATCAGGTCCGCCACCTCGAACCCGATGCCCTCCAGCACCGCCCGGGCCACGTGGGCACGGGTCGAGCCGCGGGTCAGGCCGAACAGGGCGCCGCGGGCCTCGGGACGCCAGTAGGGCGCGCCCAGGCCGGCCAGCGCGGGAACGAACACGACGCCGCCCGAGTCCGGGACGGAAGCCGCCATGGACTCGATTTCCGCCGCGGCGGCAAAGAACCCCAGGCCGTCCCGCAGCCACTGCACCGCCGCACCGGCGATGAAGGCGCTGCCTTCGAGGGCGTAGGACGTCTTGCCGTCGACCGTCCAGGCCACGGTGGTCAGGAGGCCCGACCGGGAGGGCACCGCCGTCGCGCCGGTGTTCACCAGCAGGAAGGCCCCCGTGCCGTAGGTGCACTTGGACTGGCCCGCGGCGAAGCACGTCTGGCCGAACAGCGCGGACTGCTGGTCGCCCGCGATGCCCGCCACCGGGATCCCGTCGGGCAGGAAGTCGATGCCCTTCGTGACGCCCAGCACGCCCGACGACGGCATGACCCTGGGCAGCACGGACATCGGCACGCCCATCTCGGCGCACAGTTCCGGATCCCAGTCCAGCGTCTTCAGGTTCATCAGCAGCGTCCGGGACGCGTTGGACACGTCCGTCGCGTGGGTCACGCCGCCCGACAGGCGCCACAGCAGGAAGCAGTCCACGGTACCGAACGCCAGGCGGCCGGCCTCGGCATCGGCCCGCAGCCCCGTGACGTTGTCCAGCATCCAGCGGATCTTGGTGCCGCTGAAATAGGGGTCCAGGACCAGACCCGTGCGCTCCCGGAACGTCGGTTCCAGGCCCTTCGCCTTCAGCGTGTCGCAGAACGGCGCGGTGCGGCGGCACTGCCACACGATCGCGTTGTGCCGGGGCGCGCCGGTCGTCCGGTCCCAGAGGATCGTGGTTTCGCGCTGGTTCGTGATGCCGACCGCGGCGCAATCCCGGGGATCCACGCCCGCCGCCATCATCGCCTGGCGCGCCGACGTGATCGTGGCGCCCCAGATGGCGTCGGGCGAATGCTCGACCCAGCCCGGCTGGGGGTAGATCTGCGGTATTTCGTTGGAAGCCTTGGCGAGGCACGCGAGGTCGGTCCCGACGACGACGGCGGTCGTGGCGGTCGTCCCCTGGTCCAGAGCGAGAATGAAGCGCGGCATGACATCCCTCCCGGCAGTTACCATTCCCACGACCGCCGGCCCGGGTTTCCCGGCCTACCAGCGGGCGTGCAAACTGAGGCTGACACTGTAGCGGAGGGATATGGACAGGTCTACCCTGCTGAACGACCCGTATCGCTCAAAACGATACCAATCGATATCCAGCGCGAACGGTTCGACCGCCAGGTCCAGGAACGTCGTCAGAAGGAACGTCGCGCGGAACCCGGGCCGGACGATCAGGTGCACGCCGTTCGCGCCGCCGAACAGGATCATCGGCGAAACCTCCAGGAACGGCGCCAGGAGGACCGGCCCCACCCGCCAGTCGTAGGACAGGCGGAGGTCGGTCGTGATCTCGTGCACGGTGCGCAGGATGCCGTCCGCGGGGTCCAGGCGCCGCTCCTGGCCATAGCGGATGGCCAGGCCGAAGAAGCGGTCGCCGACCTCGACGCCGTAGGTCATCAGGTACCGGTTCTGTGCTCGGCCGGACTGGGTGCAGTTGACCAGGCAGAACTGCGGGCGGAACACCGCGCCGGCGTATGTGCTGTTGTAGCCCCACGCGCCTACGGTGTCCGCCGCGGGCGCAGGGACCGGCGCCGCCGCGTCTTCCGCGGCCCCGGCGGGCGCGATCGCCAACAGCGTCGCCAGGAGGACGCCGCCGACGGCGCAGGAACGCGGACTCATGGGTCCCTCCTCGTCAGGTGCCCGTACCGCCCCCGATCACTCGCGGGCGGGACCGAACTGCAGGAGCCCCGCCAGCAGCACCCCGGTCGCCCCGTAGGCGATGCACAGTTCCCAGGGCGTCCGGACCAGGGCGTTCCAGGGAAGGGTCAGGGCGCCGGCCGGGTCCGACGAATGGATGACCCCGAACAGGCTGAACAAGGCCATCACCAGGAAGGCCAGCAGGACCGGCAGGGCGCGCCGATCGATCAGCCAGGCCGTCGCGGTCCCCCACAGCATGGCCGTCAGGATGAAGCCGCGGCCCAGGATCGCGAGGGTCCCCACCTGGCTGGCCAGAAAGGGATCGGGCTTCGCGCCGGCGGCCATCAACTGCCCGGTATAGATCGACACCAGGTAGGCCAGGGTCGGAATGAAGGACAGGACCACCGCGGGCAGGTGCCTCCGGGGCGGCACGTGGAAGGCCTGCACCGCGATTTCCAGGCCCACGAACAGCAGGATCGGCGCGATCGCGACCTCGGGCAGCCAGTCCACCAGCACGCCCAGCAGGCCGAAGCAGCCCCCGATGCCGATCACCAGGCCCGTGGCCAGCGTGTAGCCCGCCCGGGCCTTCATGGCCTTGTAGGCCGGGTGGCCGATGTAGGGCGTGGACTGGGCGACGCCGCCGAAGACGCCGGCCACCAGGGTGGCCACGGCCTCGACCAGCAGGATGTCCCGCGTGCGGTAGTCGTCGCCCGCTTCCCGGGCCGAAGCCGCCACGTTGATGCCCCCGATCACGGTCAGGAGGCCGAAGGGGATGCTGATGGGCAGGTAGTCCAGCGCCAGGGGCAGGCCGGCCCACAGGTGGTCCAGTTGCGGCATCGGCGGATGGAACCCCAGGGCGACGGCGGCCGGGGCGTGGGCCGGGGTCCAGCCGGCCAGGACCGTGACGAAGTACAGGAGGGCGCCGACCACCAGGGCGGCCAGGGCGCCGGGAATCCGGAACGGCAGCACGTGGCCCGCGACCAGGGAATACAGCACCAGGCCCATCGCCACGATGCCGGCGATCGGCACGCTGAAGATCCGCACCACCGGGAACAGTCCCAGCAGCGCCAGGCCCACGCCCGCGATGGGCCCCAGCAGCCCCGCGACCGGCACGATGCGCGTCACGGCATCGCCCGCGAAGGACAGGACCAGTTTCGCGACCCCCATCAGGACCAGGGTCGCCATGCCGACCTCCCACGCCACCATCGGGTCGCGGGATTGCAGGAACACCGGCCCGATGACGGCGACCGCCATGCCGATCGTGGACGGGGTGTCCAGGCCCAGCGGCATGGCCGTGGCGCCGACCCCCTTCCGGATGGCCATCCAGGAGTAGGCCAGGTCGCCGACCAGGACGCCCAGGGCGGTGCCGGGAATCATCCGGGTCAGGACGAAGTCGGCGGGCATCCCGAAGCCGAAGGTCAGCAGGGCGCCCAGGATCACCAGGTTGACCACGTTGTCCAGCACCAGGGCGAAGAAGGCGTTCAGGTCGCCCAGAGCGTACCAGGCGGAGCGTTGCCGCACGGAGTCACCTCGAAACGGGGCGCTGCGAATGTATCCCAATTCCGCGACGGGGAGGCAGGCGGCGGCAGGGGTTCGGAAACGCGGGGAGGATCAGAACGGAACGTCGTCGTCGCTGATCGCGGCCGGGGGCGGATTGTCGCGGCCGACCGGCTCGGCCATGGGCGCGTCGAAGGAATGCCCGCCGTCCGGGCCCTGCCCCTGTCCCTGCCCCTGGCCCTGCCCGCCGATGAACTCGACGGTGTTGGCGATGACTTCCGTCATGAAGCGCTTCTGCCCGCTCTGCTTGTCCTCCCAACTGGAGGTCTGCAGGCGCCCCTCGACGAACACCGTGCGGCCCTTCTTCAGGAACTGCATGCACTGGTCGCCCAGGCGCCCGAAGACGACGACCTTGTGCCACTCGGTCCGCTCCTGGCGGGTGCCGGCGGTCTTGTCGAACCACGATTCGTTCGTGGCGACGCTGAACCGCACCACGGACTGCCCGCTAGGAAACTCCTTCTTTTCCGGATCGTTCCCCAGGTTCCCCAGGATCAGCACCTTGTTCAACGACGCCATGAATGCCTCCGTATCAACCACGCCATGCCCCGCAGCAGGCCCCGATGCCGGCCGCGTACGGGGAAATCGAACGAACCGTCCGAACGTTTCACGTCCCGGCCTGCGGACCGGCGACGGCAGGATCGCAGCCCCCGACGCACGCCGCGTGCAGGGCCCGGATGGCGTCATCCACCCGATCCTCCGGCACCACGACGGTCACCGCCGTCGGGGACACCAGCATGCCCTTCACCTGCGACATGGCCTGCAGGCACGGAAGCAGGCGGCTGCGCAGTTCCGGGTGCGCCGCGACGTCGCCCACCACGGTCACCAGGCCCAGGCCCGTCGTGACACGCGCGGGGACTCCCGAAAGCGCCGCCTCCAGCATGCCGGCGAGACCCACGTTCGCGGCCTCGCTGAACAGCAGCCACGCGCCGCCCGACGGGCCCGCGGTCACGAAGTCCGGCACCAGGCCGCATCGCGACAGCAGGGCCGTCGCGCCGGCAAGCGCAGTGCCATCGCCCGAGGGCAGTTCCACGCCCACCACGCCCTTCCGGCCGGCGACGCCCGTGACCGGACGGGGCTCCCGCGGGGGGTTCGACCGGATGACCGTCCCCGCCAGGTCCGGCTGGAAGGTGGACCGGGTGTAGACCGCGATGCCCGCCCGGCGCGCGAACTCCACCGCCTCGGCGTTCAGGACCTTCGCCCCGTGGCGCGACAGGTCCAGCATCTGCTCGTAGGTGACGTCGGCCAGGCGACGGGCGTCCAGGACGACCTTCGGGTCCGCCGTGTACACGGCCTCGATGTCCGAATAGATCTCGCACCGTTCCGCGTCCAGCGCCGCCGCCAGGGCCACGGCCGTCGTGTCGGAACCGCCGCGGCCCAGCGTGGTGATTTCGCGCTTGTAGGAGGTGCCCTGGTATCCCGCGACCACGACCACGCGGCCGGCTTCCAGTTCGTCCCACACCCGGAACGGGCGGATTTCGATGATGCGCGCATGGGAGTGCGAGGCGTTCGTCAGGATCCCGCACTGGGACCCCGTCAGCGACACCGCGTCCTGGCCCAGTTGCTGGATGGCCATGGCCAGCAGCGCGGTGGTCGTGCGCTCCCCCACCGTCAGCAGCATGTCCAGTTCCCGCGTGGACGGCACCGGGTTGATCTGCTGGGCCAGGGAAAGCAGTTCGTCCGTGGTCTTGCCCATGGCCGACACGACGGCGACCACGTCGAAGCCCTGGCGCCGCCGGGCGACCACCAGGTCCGCCACGCGGCGGATGTGGTCGATGTCGGCGACCGAGGACCCCCCGAACTTCAGCACCTGGATCGCCATGGACCGAACCTCCGGCGGTCGAATCTTAGATCGGCGGGGGCCGCGCGTCGATGGGATTCGCGGCGATTGACACAGCGATGGCAGGGACCCTACAACAGGAGGCGATGTCCACGGAGTCCCTCCATGCCCGCCAACCTGACGCAGCAATACATGTTCGCCGAGGAGCGGTTCAAGGCGGCCACGACCCACGAGGAAAAGGTCGCCGCCCTGGAGGAGATGATCCGGGAGCTGCCCAAGCACAAGCACACCGAGAAGATGTTCGCGGACCTCAAGACCCGGCTGTCGAAGCTGCGGAAGGAGGGCGAGGCGAAGACCGGAGGTCCGGCCCGCCATGCGACCGAACTGGTCATCAAGAAGGAGGGCGCCGGCCAGGTCATCCTGCTGGGCGGGCCGAACACCGGCAAGTCGGCGCTGCTGGGGGCGATGTCGAATGCGGTGGTCGAGGTGACCGAGTACCCCTTCGCGACGCGGAAGCCCGTGCCGGGGATGATCGCCTACGAGGACGTCCGGATCCAGGTCGTGGACACGCCGTCGGTGGACCCCGACTTCCAGGACGCGGGCCTGATGCCGATGGTGCGCCAGGCCGACGCCGTCGCGATCTGCGTGGACCTGTCGGCGCCGGAGTGCCTGGACCAGCCGGGGTGGGCGTTCGCGGCCCTGGACGAAGCGCGGATCGACGTGGTCCCTGGGACCGTGTTCAGCGTGCCGAAGGGGCCGGGCCGCACCGTCCTGCCGGGCTTCATCGTGGCCACGCGGGCCGACCACCCCGACGCGCCGCTGGCCCTGGAACTGCTGGCCGACGTGCTGGGCGGGCGGCTGCCGGTGGTCGCCACCAGCACCAACGACCCGGCGTCGCTGAAGGGCTTCGCCCTCGCCTGCTTCCACCTGTTCGGCGTGGTCCGGGTCTACAGCAAGCAGCCGGGCCACGACGCCGCCATGGACGCGCCGTTCCTGGTTCCCCTGGGCGGGACCGTGCTGGACTTCGCCGAGCGCGTGCACCGCGACTTCCGCGATCGCTTCGACTTCGCGCGGGTCTGGGGACCGGGGAAGTACGACGGCCAGCGCGTGGCCCGGGACTACCAGGTCGCGGAAGGGGACGTGATCGAACTGCACGTGCGGTAGCGCCGCGGCGTCATTCCACCCCGGGCGTCGCAACCCGGCGGCGGAACCAGGTGTACAGGATCGGGATCAGCACCAGCGTGAAGACCGTCGAAACCGTCAGGCCGCCCACCACGGCCCGGGCCAGGGGCACGTTGGCCTCGCTGCCCTCGCCGATGCCGATCGCCATGGGCAGCAGGCCCAGCAACGTCGTCAGCGTCGTCATCAGGATCGGGCGCAGGCGGGTCCGGCCGGCCTGGATCACCGCCTCCTCGGACGTGGCGCCGGCCTCCAGCGCCTTGTTCGCGAACTCGACCAGCAGGATCCCGTTCGACACCACGATGCCGACCATCATGATGATGCCCATGAAGGCGTTCACCGACAGCGGCGTGCCCGTCAGCCACAGGGCCCAGACCACGCCGATGAGGCCCATGGGCACCGAGAACATCACGACGAAGGGTTCGCGCAACGACTTGAACTGCGACGCCATGGTCATGTAGACCAGCATCAGCGCCAGGCCCAGCGCCATGAACAGGCCTCCGAAGGAATCCTTCTGCTGGGACCGCTCGCCCCCCAGGCGAATCGTGAAGCCCTCGGGAATCTCGACCGACCCCAGGCCGGCCTCGACATCGCCCGCCACGTCCCCCAGCGGGCGCCCCGACACGTTGGCCGTCACGTGGACGATCCGGTCCTGGTACTTGCGGTCGATCTGGACGGGACCCACGCCGGGCGTGACGTCCGCCAGGGTCCGCAGCGCCACCGGCCGCCCCGTCTGCAGCGGCACGGGCACGTCCTCGAGGTCCGACAGGTCGTCCCGGTCCCGCTCCTGCAGGCGCACGACGATCCAGTACTCCTTGCCGGTGATGGGGTCCGTGTAGACGCCCGGCACGTTCACGTTGCCGGCGACCGACGTCAGCACCGCCTGGGCCACGTCCCGCGTGGTCGCCCCCAGGACCGCCGCCTTTTCGCGATCGACCTTCACGTCCAGTTCGGGGTACTCGTCCTCGCGACTGACACGGACGTCCGTGGCCCCCGGGGTCGCCTCGACCAGGCGGCGCACCTGGTCCGTGACGCGCCGGGCATCCTCCAGGTCGTACCCGGTAATCTCGACGTCCAGCGGCGCCTCGGACCCGAAGTTCATGACGCGCCGGACGATGCCGCCGGCGTCGAAGTAGACCAGGGTGCCGGGCAGGCGATCGCCGATGGCCGCGCGGACCTTTTCGATGGCCTGGGTATCCGTGAAGGACCGTCGGTTCGGGGGCACCAGGCGCACGCGGACGCTGGACTGGTGCGCGCCCGAGTTGTGCCCTCCCCCGCCGCCGCCGCCCATCTGGCGGACGCCCGAATCGGACGTGACGGCCACGACGTTTTCGGCCCCGAGGGCCTCGACCACCGACCGTTCGATGATGCCGGCCTGGACCGCGGTCTGCTCGACCCGGGTGCCGATGGGGCCGCGCATCGACACGGTGAACTGGCTTTCGTCGGTCCGCGGGAAGAACTCGGTGCCCAGGCGCGTGAACAGCGCCATGGACCCCAGGAACACCGCCAGGATCAGCACGGCCAGGGGCCCGCGACGTTTCAGCGATGCCCGCAGCACGGCCTCGTAGAAGTCCTCGACGGCCCCCAGGCCGGCCGCCCAGCGCCGCTGGATACGGTCGATCAGGCGCCTCGAGCCGGCCGCGGGTTCCACGACCGGTTTCACGAACCGCACGGTCAACGGCGGGATGACCGCCATGGAGACCACGTAGGAGGACGCCAGCGCGAAGACGATCGTCAACGTCATCGGGATGAACAGCAGCTTCGCGATGCCGGTCAGGAAGATGACCGGGATGAACACCGCGATGGTGGCGATGGTGGACGCCAGGACCGGCATCGCAACCTCGCGGGCGCCGACCAGGGCGGCCTCCATCGGCTTCCTGCCCAGGGTCCGGTGCCGGAAGATGTTTTCCAGCACGACGATCGAATCGTCCACCAGGCGCCCCACGCCCAGCGCCAGCCCCCCCAGCGTGAAGGTGTTCAGGCTCTGGCCGCCCGCGAAGAACAGCAGGATGAAGGTCGCCAGGATCGACAGGGGGATGGACAGCGCGATGATGGCCGTGGAACGCAGCGACCGCAGGAACACGAACATCACCGCGATGGCCAGCAGCGCGCCCATCAGGGCCTCGTTCACCAGGCTGTCGATGGACTTTCGGATGTACTGGGCCTGGTCGAAGGTGGGGGTCACCCGGACGCCGTCCGGGATGCCGCGCAGGACGGGCACCGCGGCCAGGACCGCGTCCACGACCTCGACGGTGTTGGCGCCGGGCTGCTTGCGGACCCACAGGTTCACGCCGGGCTTCCCGTCGACGCGGACGACGTTCGTCTGGTCCTCCGCGCCGTCCAGCACGTCGGCCACGTCCCGGACGAAGATGGGCGCCTGGCCCTCGCCACCCACGCGGATCACGACGTCGTTGAAGCGCTCGATGACGTTGATCTGGGTTTCGGTGAAGACGTTGTAGTCCAGGGGACCCACGCGCACCGTGCCCGAGGGCAGCAGGAAGTTCGCCTGGGCCAGGGCGGTGACCACGTCGCTGGCGGTCAGGTTCCGGGCCGACAGGGCGTCGCGGTCTGCGACGACCTTGATCTGGCGGACCAGGCCTCCGCTGATCGAGGCGGACGCCACCCCGGGGATGCGCTCGATCTGCGGCTGGATCTGGTTGTAGGCCAGGTCGTAGAAGCCGCGGTCGTCCAGATCGCCGCCCGACACCGTCAATCCCACGACCGCGAAGTTCGACTGGTCCATCTTGGTGACCGAGGGCTGCTGGGCGCCCTGGGGCAGGCTGCTCATGACCTGCTGGACCCGCTGGATGGCGTCGGACGCCCCGACGTTCACGTCGGCGCCCCAGGCGAAATTCGCCCGCACCTCGGCCACGCCCTGCCGGGAAGAACTCTCGATGAAGACGACGTTCGGCACCGCCGCGATGGCGCGTTCGAGGTTCTGGGTGATCGAGGCCTCGATGTCCTTCGGCCCCGCGCCCGGGTAGCTCACGCGGACCTGGACGACCGGGAAGGAGATGTCCGGGAACAGGTCCACGGGGATGCGCTGGACGGAAACGGTCCCCAGCACGACGACCGCGATGGCGATCATCGCGACCGCCACCGGGTTCTTCAGCGACATGTTCGTCATGGGAGGGCCTTCGCCGGCACGGTTCGGACCTCGATCCCGTCCCGCAGCAGGTCCCGGCCGGCCACCACCAGCACGTCGCCCTCGGACAGGCCGGCCAGCACTTCCACGCGACCGTCGGGCAACGTGCGGCCCAGATCCAGGGTCACCCGCCGCGCAGCGCCGTCACGGACCACGTAGGACGTGCCCCGGGCGTCGCGGCGGGCCACTGCGCGCGGGGGAATGATGATCGCCTTCTGCAGGCGGTCCACGACGACCGT
The DNA here is from genome assembly GCA_903847405.1 of uncultured Myxococcales bacterium. Classification (GTDB taxonomy): domain Bacteria; phylum Myxococcota_A; class UBA9042; order DTJE01; family DTJE01; genus CAIZWN01. The sequence continues at coordinate 16,688 of CAINDP010000011.1, forward strand.
GGTGCGGCCGAACATGCCGGGCTTGAGGAGTTCGTCGGGGTTGTCGAACTCGACCTCCACGTCCACGGTCCGGGTCGCCGGGTCCAGGGCCGGCGGAAAGCGCGTCACCGTGCCCGGGAAGATGCGCCCCTCCAGGCCGTCCAGGACCAGGTCCACGGACTGGCCGACCGCCACGCGGAGGGCGTCGGCCTGGGGCACCGAGGCCACCGCCTTCACGCGTCCGATGGAGCCCACCTGGAACAGGGCAGGCCCGCCGGGACCGACCAGGGACCCGGTTTCCACCAGGCGCTTCAGCACGAAACCATCGAAGGGCGCCAGGACGTCGGCATAGCCCGCCCGCGCCGAGTTGGACCGCAGCGCCGCACCGGTGGCATCCACCTCGGCCTCGGCCAGGCGCACCGCGGTGCGGGCCGTGTCGGCGTCCTGGGCGGACACGTAGTTCCTGCCGACCAGGCGCTCCACCCGGACGGCGTTCGAGCGGGCGTTTTCCAGGGCGGCCCGGGCCGATTCCAGCCGGGCCTGGGACTCGCGCTGTTGGGCCGACAACTCCTCGCGCTCGACGGCAGCCAGGCGCTGGCCCTTCTGCACGCGATCGCCCCGGTCTGCATACCACGCCAGCACCTGGCCCGACGCCCGCGACAGGATGTTCGCCTGTTCCGAGGGTTGCAGCGTCACCAGGAAGGACCGCTGGAATTCGGCGTCCGACCGGGCCACGGTCGTGACCTCCACCAGGGGGGCCTTCCGCTTGCCGGCACCGGCCCCGTCGGCCCCGCCAGCCTTTCCGCACGAAAGCGCCAGGCAGGCACAGGCCGCAAGGAGGATGGTGACTGCGCGCATGGGCCGGTCGTTCATCGAGCCTCCTCGGCACCGATGCCCAGGGGCATCCGTCCCAGCGCCACTTCAAGTCCCACGCGGGCGACCGCCAGATCGAAGCGGGCCCGGACCAGACCGGCCTCTGCGTTCGCCAGCGCGGACTGGGCATCCAGCAGTTCGACCGAGTTCCCGGCGCCGGCCTCGTAGCGCCCCCGGGCCAGATCCCGGGCTTCGGTCGCGGCGACCACCTGCGCCCCCAGGGGCGTCAGGCGCGCCAGGGCATCGGACAGGCGGGCGACGGTCTGCCGCACCTCGGCGCGGGTGCCCATGTCCAGGGCGTCCCGCTGGCTGCGCAACTGCGCCAGGACCGCCTTGGCTTCCTGGACCTGGAACGAGGAGTTCACGGCCGACAGGATCGGCACGGTCACCAGGGCGCCGACGCCCCAGTTCCAGGCCAGGTTGTCCAGTTCGACGCCCGCATCGGTGACGGACGCGTTGGCCGACAGGATCGGCCAGTAGTTCCCGGTCAAGGCGCCAACCGCCGCTTCCTGGGCCTGGATGCGGGCATCCAGGGCCGCCCGGTCCGGACGGCGCGACAGGGCCTCGCGGACCGCGCCTTCCAGATCCTCCGGAACGACCGTCCGCGCAGGATCGTCGGAGGGAGCAATGACTGCGACATCCACGATGGTCGGGTCCCCGATCGACGCCAGGAGGGACTCGAGGGCCACGGCCCGGGCATCATGAGCGGCCAGCACCCCGGCCTTCGCTCCCTGGGAGTCGGCCTCGGTCCGCGCCACGTCGATCCGCGGCCGCGTTCCCGCCTCGAACATCGCCTTGGCCTGCGCCGCGCTGCGCTCCGCCTGCTCGGCCGTCCGGAGGGCCACGCCGACCAGGTCCTCGGTCGCGAGGACCGCGTAGTACTGCTGCACGACCAGGCCGGCCACTGCAAGACGGACGTCCGCCAGATCCGACCGTGCGGCATCCACCCCGGCGCGCGCCCGGCGGTGCTGGCCGAGGGTCCGACCGAAGTCCCAGACGGTCTGCTGCAGCGACAGGCCGAAATTGAAGACGTCGTAGGACGTGTTGGAATTGCTCAGCGTTCCGGACGTGACGGTGGTCGGGGTCGCACCCGGCCGGGGCGTGTAGTTGCCGGTCTGACGATTGTACGAGGCGACGCCGACGACGGTCGGCAGCCACCCGGACATCGCCTGGCCCTCGCGCCCACGGGCCGCATCCAGCCCCGAGGACGCGGCCTGGAGCACCGGGGATTTCCGCAGCGCCAGGCGGACGGCATCGGCCAGCGTCAGGACGTGGGACTGGGCAGACGCAGGCGTCGGAACCAGCGGCAGCGCCAGCAGCAGACTGATCAGCGACAGAAACAAGCGCGCGGACGGTCGGAATGCTTTCATGGTGCTCCTGCCCCGCCCCTGGTCGGGCAACAAGGGTATGCCATCCGGCCCGCCGCGCAAGCCCCGCCCGACCCTGCGGGCGCTTCTCCTTGCCCTTTGGAGGCGCCCGGCCGAAAATGCGGCGGGCGAAAGCCTGCCTCCGGATTGACCCTGAGGCGCCTCGAGGGGAAATCATGGAAGCAATTGTCGAACGGGTGCTGTCGGAGGCCATGGAGCAGCTTCGCGCTGCGGGGAAGGTGCCCCAGGACCTGCACCTTTCGATCGTCATCGAACGGCCGAAGCGCGAGGAATTCGGCGATTTCGGCTGCGCGCTGCCCCTGGCCCTGGCCAAGGCGACCCGCCGGAACCCGATGGAGTGCGGGAAGGAGTTGATGGCGGCCATCCAGGCCCCCGAAGGGCTCTTCGATGCCGTGACCTTCGCGCCCCCCGGCTACCTGAACTTCAAGGTCGCCACCGCGGCCTGGTTCGACCGGATGAAGGACGTGACCACGCTCCCGGCCGTGGGCGCCGGCGAGAAGGTGCTGCTGGAGTTCGTGTCGGCCAACCCGACGGGGCCGCTGCACGTGGGCCACGGCCGCGGCGCGGTGCTGGGCGACGCCATCGCGCGCGTGATGCGGGCCACCGGGTACGCGGTCCAGACCGAGTACTACGTCAACGACGTGGGCAACCAGATGGCCATGATGGGCCTCTCGCTGCACTGCCGCGGACGCGAGGCCCTCGGGCTGTCCGACGGGTCCGACTTCCCCGAGAACGGCTACAAGGGCCAGTACGTGCGCGACGTGGCGGCGGAATTCGTGGCGACGGCCGAGGGCAAGGCGGCCTGCGAGCAGCCTTACGAGGACATCGGCGCCCGGGACGACAACCCCTGCACGCATTTCGCGGAGCAACGCCTGCTGGTGGTCATCCAGGACACGCTGAAGGCCGGCGGAATCCACTTCGACCGCTGGTTCACGGAACGGACCCTGCACCAGAACGGGGCGCTGGCCGCGACCGTGCAGCGCCTGCTGGACCAGGGCCACGCCTACCGCGACGAGGCGGGGGCGACCCTGTTCCGGATGGAGGGCAAGGCCGACGAGGACGACCGCGTGATGGTCCGGGCCAGCGGCGTCCCCACCTACTTCGCGGCCGACATCGCGTACCACGACGACAAGGCCCGGCGCGGGTTCACCCGGCTGATCAACATATGGGGCGCCGATCACCACGGGTACATCCCGCGCATGAAGGCGTCCCTGGAAGCGCTGGGCCATGACCCGGCGTGCCTCCAGGTGCTGCTGGTCCAGATGGTGACCCTGACCCGGGGCGGCGTGGCCGTGCCCATGGGCAAGCGCAGCGGCGAGTTCGTCACGCTCCAGGAGGTGCTGGAGGAGGTCGGCCAGGACGCCGTCCGCTTCCTGTTCCTGCTGAGAAAGGCGGACTCCCAGATGGAGTTCGACCTGGATCTGGCCAAGTCCCAGTCCATGGAAAACCCGGTCTATTACGTGCAGTACGGCCACGCCCGGGTGGCGTCGATCCTGCGCAAGGCCGCGGCCCAGGGCATCGCCGTGCCCGGCTGGGAGGCCGGGATGGGCGATGTGCTGACGCTGCCCGAGGAGGCTGCCCTGGTGAAGGACCTGGCGCGCTTCGCGGCCGTGGTCGCATCGGCGGCCCGGCGCTGCGAGCCTCACCACATCGCTTTCTATCTCATGGACTTGGTGAAGGGCTTCCACGCGTACTACACTCGCAACGCACACACCGAGAAGGTGATTTCGGCCGACCCCGTCAAGACTGCGGCCCGCCTGTTCCTGGTGGCGCGCGTGCAGTCGGTTCTGGCCGAGGGCCTTGCCCTCCTGGGCGTGTCGGCCCCTGAGGAGATGCGCCTGACGGCGGACGATGAGCCGGCCAGTGAGCCAGACTGACCCCGACCGGAAGAGCCCGGCCCGGAGCTCCCGTCGAGGCCATGCCTCCCCGGACCGCACCGCGGAACCGGTCGCGGCCGCCGAGGTCGACGAGGGGCGCGTGCCCCAGGCGCCCGGGGGCCCTGCCGATGCGCCTGCCGGTGCTCCCGCAACCCCGCCCCGTCGTCCCGAGCGTCCCGCCATCGACGTGAGGGTCCGCGACCTGGACCGCATCGTCGAAAAGACCCCCGTCTACCTGGAACCGGCGCACATCGCCTGGCTTTTCGCAGGCCTGCTGGTCGTCGTCGCGGCGGTCTTCGTGGTCGGCTACTTCCTGGGACGGACCGGCGGCGACGAGGTCACGCGGCCGGCCGATCTGATGCCTCCGACGGCCTCGACCTCCGGTTCCCGGGCCGGGTCCCCCGCAGCCCTTCGAACGCCGCCCTCCGGGGCGACCCGGGGCCAGGTCCTCCCGCCGCCGCCGGAGGCCGTCGCCCGAACCTCCGAAACCGTCCGTCCGCCGGAACGACGCCCCCCGGAACCCCCGCCACCGGTTCCCCCGGCGCCACCGGTACCGGCCGTCGAGGCCCTGCCCGCCGCGGCGGCCCCGATCCCGCCGGCGCCCGTCGCCGTCGTGGCGACGCCGGCGGCTGAGGCGTTCCCGGCGCCCCGGGCCGACCCCGAGGAACCTCCGCCGGCCATCTGCGCCCCTGCCGCTCCGTGCGACGAGGAAAACGGAAAGCGGGAACCGGCGAAGGCTGCCGTGGCATTGCCCCCGCCGCCCCCTCCCATCGGCGACGGTTTCTGGCCGGGCGTGCTGGTGACCGACATGGCGACCTGCGTCTCGTGCATCATCGCGGACGGTGCGTGCGGACCCGCGACGATCGCGCCGATCGCCGCCGCTCCGGCCCCGGCGCCGGCCCCGGTGGTCGCCATCGCGGCGGTCCCGGCCGTGGAACCTGCCCCGGAACCTGTCCCGGAGCCCCCGCCCGCGGCACCGGTCGCAGCCGCCCCGCCGCCGGCACCTGCGGCACCCGCGGTTCCCGCCCAGGCCCGCCCGGCCAAGCCGGCCCCGCCGGCAGGCACCTGGGCGGTCCAGGCCCGGGCGTTCCGGGACGACCCCTCGGCGAAGGCCTACGTGGCCGAACTGAAGGGGCGCGGGTACACCGCCCGGGTGGTCCCGTTCACGGATGGAACCGGAACCACCTGGTTCCGGATCCGGCTGGGTCGTTTCCAGGCCCTGGCCGCGGCGCAATCCTTCGCCGCGAAGTTCAACCTGCGCGAGCATGAAAACGCCATAGCGGTGGAGGTACCATGATCCCGTTGACCACTCCCCGACGCGTCGAGAAGCCCTGGGGCTACGAGCTGATCCTGGCCCACACGGACCGGTACGTGGGCAAGATCCTGCACATCGACCGCGGCCAACTGCTGTCCCGGCAGTACCACCGCATCAAGGACGAAACGGTGTACGTTCTGCGCGGGACGCTGATCCTCGAGATCGGCCCTGCCGAGTCGGTCGAACGCGTCGAAGTGCCGGCCGGCCAGGGCTTCCGGACCCTGCCCGAGACCATTCATCGCTACGTCGCCCCGGACGACACCGACATCGACCTCATCGAAACCTCGACGCCGGAACTGGAGGACGTCGTCCGCCTGGAAGACGTCTATGGCCGCGAGGGCACGGACCGCCCCTGATCGGCATCGTGCCCCGCCGATTCCCCCGAACCAAGGAGCCGTGCCATGTCCAACATCACGTTCGTCGACACCGCCTCCGCTCCCAAGGCCATCGGCCCCTATGCCCAGGCCACGGAATGCCGTCCCGGGCGGATGCTGTTCCTGTCGGGCCAACTGGGCATGGACCCTGATACGGGCGGCATGGTCCCGGGCGGAGTCGAGCCCGAAACGCGCCGTGCGCTGCAGAACCTGGACGGGATCCTGACGGCCGGCGGCATGGATCGCTGGAACGTCGCCCGGACCACGATCTTCCTGGTGGATCTGGCCGACTTCGGGGCCGTCAACGCGATCTACGCCGAGTTCTTCGGCGAGCACCGGCCGGCGCGCGCCACGGTCCAGATCGCGGCCCTGCCCCGGGGCGGGCGCGTCGAAATCGATGCGATCGCCGTCGCCGATTGACCGCGTGCAGAGGCCCCGGACGGCTTCCGTCAGGGCTTGAGAATCGCTTCGTAGTACTGGCGGACCAGGTCCGCGAACGCCTCGGGGACCGGCTCGGCCAGGTGTTCCCGGACGGCCCGTTCCAGGTCGTCGGACGCCCTGCGCGAGGCGGCCGGGGGCAGCGTCAACTCTTCGGGATCATCGCGGTCCGTCAGCCGGCGCGCCAGTTCCATCGAGCCGCGCTCCAGCAGGTGCCGCAGGCGGTTCAGGTCCTGGATCGCCTGGCGCTGGTGGGCCTCTGCCGCCCCCGGGTTCCACTCGGCCAGCCGGCGGGACGCCTCTTCCATGTTGCGCCGTGCCGACACGGCCACGCCCGCCGCCTCGCCGGCCTCCCCGCCGGCGGCCCGCCGCATGGCCTCCGCCACGCTCTTCGCCGCGGCAAGGGCCCGTTCCTGGACCTTCTTCTGGTCCAGGAGGTCCGACCGGTCGGCGGAATCGACCAGGGCCGTTCGATCCCGGCGCCAGGCCGACAACGTATGGGCGACCTCGGCCAGCGCAGGCGCGGCCTTCGCCATTCGCGACGACACCGCCCGCAGCGCGCCCGGGTCCCCGGGGGCGTCCTCCCGGAAGGACGCCTCCTCCCGCAGGTCCCCGGCCAGCCGCGCGGCACCGGCAGCCGCGTCCTCGGCCACGCGGGCCGCGGTCTCGAGGTCACGCCCGGCCACCAGATCCGCAAGGTTGGCCACGTCGGCCATCAGCCGGACGACGTCCTCCGCATCGTACCGATCCAGGCGGCCCACCTCGGGCCGGCCCAGGATCTCGCGCGCCTCCTCGATCCGGCCCTCCATGGCCCGGACATCCGGGGCCCGCAACTGGGCCATCGCGTCTGCTCGGCGCTTCAGCACGAAGGCCGATTGCGCCGTCCGATCCATGACCTCGCGCTGCAGGCGCCCCGCCAGTCGAAGGTTCGCGCCCACCTCGGCCGGCAGGACCCCTTCACGACCGCCCGCCAGCGACTGCCGGTCCATCGCCGACCGCCAGGAAGCGACCACGGCGGCCAGGGCCGCTGCGGCGGACCGCAGGGCAGCAGGCGGCGCCCATCCGGACACGCGGCTGGACTCGGCCGTCAGGACGGCATCCCGGGCCAGGATGGCGGTCTCACCCAGCCTGCGCGGGGCCAGCCTCGCGGGCCCGCCCTCCAGCGTCGCGTCCCCTTCCATCCGGCGCCACGCGCCGTCCACCAGGCGCAGTGCCCGCCGCGCCCGGACCAGCAGCCGGGCCGCTTCCTCGGCCGCTCCCGCGGTGCCGGCGCCCGACGAGATTTCCCGAAGGCGCACCGACCATCGCTCGATGTCGGTCAGCCATCCCGACAGCAGCGCCCGTCGTTCCCGGGCCACCCCGTCGTCCAGCACCAGGACGGCCTGTTCCACCTGCCGCAGGGCCAGGTCGCGAAGGGTCGAAACGCCCTGTCCCGCTTCCTCCAGCGCACCGGCGGCCTGCTCCAGCAAAGGCCGCATTGCCGCCGCGTCGCTTTCGCCGGCGGCGGCCGTCGCCGCCTTGCGCACCCGGTCGGCCAGGTCGCGAAGGGCCCGCAACGACACGGGAGGGAGTCCGGGATTCCCGGGTCCCGGCAGCGCCAGGAGGTCGCCCAGGAGGGCAATCGCGGCGGCGTTCAGCCGCTCCCAGCCTTCCACCAGGGCCAGCCGACGCACGGAGGGGACGTCGACGAAGAAGCGCACCGGCTCGCTGCGCCCCGTACCGTCCGCCCGCTGGGACAGGCGGCCGAACCCCTCGATCACGACGTCGACCCGCCCGCCCAGGTCCAGGGCGTCGGACGGCATCAGGAACACCAGTTCGCCCGAAGCCTGCCGCAGCCCGGCGGCCACATCCCGCAGGTGGACGCGGAGGGGCGGGCGATCCGGCTCCAGCGGGAAGGTGTAGACGGCATCGACGCCGGCGATGCCCGTCGGGGAATCGACCAGCCAGCGCAGGAGCGCCGACTCGCCCGGTTCGACGCCCAGGCGCGCCGGCGCCACCACGGTCACCACCGGGGGCTCGAGGTCCGCCACGGCCAGCCGACGCCGCGCCTCCTCGTCCAGGACCAGGCCCGGGGGGACCACCACCGACAGGTGCCACTGGCCGGAAGCCCGCACGGGGAAGGTCGCCTTGAAGGCGCCGTCCGGGGCCAGTTCCAGCGGCACACGGGTTTCGCGCTCCTCTGTTCCTCCCGAGCGCGAAGGCGCAGGCGATGGGTTTCCGGAGGAAACTCTCGCCGGAGCCGAAGCCGACTCGGGACGTTCCAGGGACCGCAGGACCAGGTGCCCGGTCGTGGCCGGCCGGAACAGGCGGCCCGCCACCTCCACGGAAACGCCCACGGGGGCCGTGATGTCGCCGCTTTCGTCGCCCGGGATCCGCTCCGGTTCCCCGGAAGGGGACGGCAGCAGAACCGTCGTCCGCAGGTCATAGGCCAGGACGCCCACCGAGGTCGGGGGCCCGACCAGCCACGACACGGGGAAGCGCCCGGACAGGCCCAGGAGGTTCCGCACTCCCCGGGCCGTGAACCAGGGAACGGCCGCCATTCCCAGCAGGGCCAGCACCGCCACGACCAGGGCCCACCGCATCCGGCGACGGGCCCTGCCGGGCGGGCACAGCACGGCGGGCGATGCGGCGGCCAGAAGACCGGTCAACCGGCGCGCCTCCGCTGCCAGGAGGGCCGGCGAAAACGAGGTTCCGTCGTCCATCCGGGGCCGGAGGCCCGCGACGGCCTCCACGCCGAATCCCACGGCAGGGAGGCGCCGACGCAGCACCCGCCCCAGTTCTTCGGGGCGCGCCAGTCGATGGGGCAGGTCCACGAGGAGGTGCATCGACACCCCGCCCCCGCCGACCAGGAGGGCCAGGAGCAGCGTCAGGCGCACCGGGATTGCGTCGGGCGTCACGGCAGCGAGGCCCACGGCCGCGGCCAGGGCGGCCGTGCAGGCCACGGCCCCCACGGCACCCAGGTCCCGTGCCCGTTCGCGGATCAGCATCCGCCGAGCGGAGGCGAGGCTGCTGTCGAGGGCATCGAACGGATCCATGGCGGGAGTCTAGCCTCTTTTTCAAGTCAGCGAGCAGGGAGTTCCGTCACGCCTCCCGGGCCCGTCCGAAAGAACATAGGCTCCTCAGGCGACACTCGGGACAGCGCGGGTTGCGGGCGGTGCAGAACAACCGTCCGAACCAGGTGACCCGGTGGCTGAAGGAGGTCCAGTCCGACCGGGGGACCAGGCCGCACAGGTCGGACTCGACCTTCTCGGCGTCCACCTCGGCAGTCAGTTCCCAGCGCTTCGACACCCGCAGGACATGCGTGTCCACCACCAGGCCCGGCACGCCGAAACAGTTGCCCAGCACGACGTTGGCCGTCTTGCGCCCCACGCCGGGAAGCGCGGTCAGGGCCTCCATCGTCCCGGGCACCTCGCCGCCGTGGAGGTCCACCAATTGCCGGCAGCAGGCCTGGACGGACCGTGCCTTCGCCCGGAAGAAGCCGGTCGTCCGGATGATGGCCTCGACCTCCTCGGTCGGCGCACCGGCGATCGCGGCCGCATCCGGAAACCGCGCCAGCAGGTTCGGCATCACCAGGTTGACCGTGTCGTCCCGGGCCTGGGCCGCCAGGATCGTCGCCAGCAGCAGTTCCAGGGGCCGATGCCACGCCAGCGGCGTGCCCGTCGAGTCGGGGTACCATTCCGCCAGGCCCGCCACGATCTTCGCCGCCCGCTCCATCCGCTGCTTCTGCGATTCCACGGTACCTCCCTACCCAGGACGACGATGGATCCGGGTGAACGCGGCCTGGTCCCGGGGCTTCACCAGGATCTCGTCGATGTTCACGTGATCCGGCAGCGACAGCAACCACCGGATGCATTCCGCGATGTCCTCGGCCCGCAGGGGCGTCATCCCGCGGTACACCGCGTCCGCCTTCTCCTTGCCGCCCATGCGCACCACGCTGAACTCGGTTTCGACCATCCCCGGGTCCACGGTGCTGACCCGGATGGGCTCGCCGCACAGTTCCAGGCGCAGGGTCTGCGTGAAGGCGCGGATCGCGTGCTTGGTGCCGCAGTAGACCGCTCCGCCATCGTAGACGCCGTGGCTGGCCGTGCTGCCCAGGAACACGACGTGTCCCCATCCCGCGGCCCGCACGTGCGGCAACGCGGCCTGGGTGACCCGCAGCACGCCCTCGACGTTCGTTTCGAACATCTCCCGCCAGGTGGCCTCCGGGACGGTCGCCATCGGATCGGTTCCCCGGGCCAGGCCCGCGTTGTTGACGATGACGTGGATCGCGCCCAGGGACTCCACGGCGCCGTCCACGAAGGTCTTGACCGACCCGGTCGAGCGGACGTCCAGGGCACCGGTGAACGTCCGGATGCCATGCTCGGCGGCCAGTTCCTCGGCCAGTGTCCGCACGGCGGCCGCACGACGGGCCCCCAGGGCGAGGTGGTATCCCTCGGCAGCCAGGGACCGCGCGGTGGCGGCACCGATGCCCGAGGACGCGCCGGAGATCAGGGCGACGGGGTGCTGGGGTCGCATGGGAGTCCTCCCGGTTCAGCCGGGGGGATTCTACACCTGGCCGAGCCAGGGGATCCGCCCCCGGGCGCGAAGATCCATCCGGGCCTGCATCGCCGCGACGACCTCGTCATAGCAGCGCTGCACGACCGCAGGATCGTCCTCGGCACCGGCGGGCAAATCGGGCCAGGTCATGGGGGGAAGGAAATCCGTGACCACGGGGGTCGGCAGCGGAAGGTACGGCAGGAACCCGGACGTGATCCCCCACGGCAGCGCGAAGACGATCGGGAACACGTTGGACTTGATGCGCCCGCGAAGGCCCAGGGCCTGCGCGATCGATTCCCCGCGCGCCAGGACCACGAACTGCTCGTGGGCCCCCGTCGTCACCACGGGCACCAGGGGCACCCGCTCGCGCAGGGCCACCTTCACGAACCCGGTCCGGCCTCCCAGCACCACGCGATCGCGGTCGGCGAAGGGCCGGAACACGTCCCAGTCCGACCCCGGGAAGACCGCGGCGATCCCGCCCGACTGCAGAACGACGTGCGCGCTGTCCGGACTGGAGGGGACCGCCCCGGCCTTGTCGGCGTATTTCCGGATCATCGGATCGCGGTGGACGAACCAGTGCGCCAGGGGATGGAACGCCCGGGCCGGTCCCTGGGCATCCCAGACGGCCAGCAGCGCCAGGATGCCGTCGAAGATCATCAGGCCGCCGCTGTGGTTCGCGACGATCAGCACCGGCCCTTCCGTCGGGACCGACTCGACGCCGTGGCAACGCCATCGGAACCAGTACCGCGCCATCCACCGGAACGCAGGAACCAGGGTCGCCAGGAACCGCGGGTCCCGCTCCTCCGGCCGGGGAATCGGCACGGGCAGGCGCCGGCCCACGGCCGCCAGTCGGACGGCCCGCAGGATCACCACGGGGGGCAGCAGTTGCGCGAGGTCGCGGGGGGCGATGGCACGGGCCACTTCGAGCAACGGGTGCATGCCGCGTTCCTGAATCACGCGAACAGGCCGTCCGCGTCAATTCGTGAGGGGCTGGGTCGTCGCAGGCGGAAGGTCGCGAACGGCCAGGATGAACTTCAGGACGCTTTCGCGCTGTGCGTCATCCAGTTTCGCGTTCTTCGCCATCTTGATGATGATGTGGTTCCACTGTTCCACGGTCCGGCTGGCCGGCGTCGGCAACTTGTGGCAGAAACCGCCGTTCCCGCACGACGCCGTGAACAGATCACGCCCGTGCTGCAGGGAGGCCTGCGTCGCGTCGGGCCACTTGGACTGGCCGATGCGCACCAGGTCGTCCGAGACGTCGGGAGCGATGAACGCGGCGCCGCACGCCACCAGGACCGCGACGGCGGCGAACCCGACGATCAGGGACCACGTCTTCCGGGATTTCATGGTCTGCTTCCCTCGCGAATCCTGCCGACAATTGGACGACGGCCCCCCGTCGAAGTCAACGCGGCGAACCTGCATCGCCATGCGCATGCAGCGACTTCCACTGCGATGGAGCAGCGGGTCCGGGTGTTCCGGCGCGAATGCGCCCTGCTCAGCGCACGCCCGGATCCTTGAGGACCTTTTCGAACGCGGTGCCCAGCACCTTCGAGGCGGATGCCCCGCGAACCTTCAGGTGGATCACGGCCTGCTCGCCCGGGGTCGGCGCGCCGCACACGACGACCAGGAAGGTTGTCGGCCCGCGGCCATAGATGCCGCCCCAGGGGGAGCGGCAGCGCAGCGGCAGTTCGGAATCGCCAATCGCCCGCTGACGCGCCCAGCCCAGATCGTCCAGGGCCTGCTCGTAGAACCCGGACACATTGCGGGCACCGTCCTTCGAAAGCAGCACGAACTCCACCGCACCGCCCGCGGCCTCCTTCTTGTCCAGATCGGCCCCGGGGTAGACGAGGGTTCGGAACGGCTTCACCCCGCCGCCCGCGCCCAGGTGGCGCAGGGCAAGGAGGGCCGCAATCGCGACGCCGGGATGACGGTCCTGGGTACGGGCCTGGAGAATGTCGATGGCCCATCGTGCCTGAAGATCGCCCAGGCGCTGGGCCGCGGCCATGCGCCACGGCGCCTCGGCATGACGCAGAGCCTCCCGAAGGAAGGGCTGTTCGTCCACCCCCGCCTCGGTGAGGTGGATGAAGGCCTCCTTGTCGTTGTTCCGCAGGGCTCGCCCCCAATCCTTCGGCTCGCCGGCCTGGGGTCCCGCAAAGGCCACGCCGGGGATGGACGCCGCGACCACGGCGAGAATCCACGTCCAGGGGAGCCGGCACATGGGAACCTCCGGGGGATGGATGGGTCGTTTGAATCCTAGCATGTGCCTGCCGGGGCGCCCAAACCCGCGACTGCGCCTGAGCCGCGGCCGCGCCTAGTGCCACGGGGCCGGGCCGTGCGCCGCCTTGACCCCCCTGCACGGTGTGCTAGAAGCAGGACACCACCCGATTGGAGGAACGGCATGTCGCCCGCCGAGGTCGTTCATCGTCTCCTCGAGACATCCGGGACCAAGGTCAGGAACGACGCCTCCCGCCGGGACCTCGTCGGTGACGTGATCGCCCGCCGGGAAGCCTTCGTGTCGGCCTGCGGCGCGCTGGCCACCTGGGCGCCCCCCGAGTCCACCGGCCGCAGCCCCAAGGACACGGTGACCGTGCGCCGCCCGGAAAGCGAAGCGGGGATCGACTGGGACTCGCCGAACAACGTCGGCATCGAGGCCACCACCTTCGACATGCTGCTTTCCGACGCCCTGGCCATCCTGCGCCGCAGCGACGCCGTCTGGGTGACCCATCGCGCCCTGGGCGCGGACCCTTCCTGGACCCTCCCGGTGACCACGGTGACGGATCGGGCGCTGACGGCCCTGTTCACCGACAACATGTTCCGCCCACTGCCGCCGGACCTTTCGCTGAGCCACTTCGCCGATCGGCCGTTCACGATCATCGCCCTGCCCTGGGACAAGCTGGACCCGGGCCGCTATGCCGGCCGGCTACGCGTCGACCCGGCGACCGGGCGCACCTCGCGCATGGCCGTGGCCCTGGACTATGACCGGCGCATGGGAATCGTCATCGGTTCGGCCTACCTGGGCAGCGTCAAGAAGATGGCCTTCACGGCCATGAACTACTACCTGCCGGCCGAAGGGATCCTGCCGTTGCACTGCTCGGCCAACGAGGGCAAGGGCGGCGACACCGCGCTGATGCTGGGCCTTTCCGGCACGGGCAAGACCACCCTGTCGGCCGACCCCCTGCGCGCCCTGCTGGGCGACGACGAGCACGGATGGGGACCCAACGGCGTGGCCAACTTCGAATACGGCTGCTACGCCAAGCTGATCCACCTGGACCCCGAAAAGGAGCCGGCGATCCACAACGCCGTGTTCCACAAGGACGATCCGTTGCAGCACGGGTCGATCGTCGAAAACGCCATGATGTATCCCTGGGGCGAATTCGACCTGGACGACGAGCGCCTGACGCCGAATTCGCGGGCATCCTACCCGCTGACGGCCCTCCCGAGCATCAAGGACAGCGGCGTCGGCGGGCACCCGTCGACGATCCTCTTCCTGACCGCGGACGCCAACGGAGTGCTGCCCCCCGTGTCCCGCCTGTCCCGATCCCAGGCCATGCTCTGGTTCCTCATGGGCTATACCAGCAAACTGGCCGGGACCGAAACGGGCGTATCCGAGCCCGGCTCCACGTTCAGCCGCTTCTTCGGCGAGCCCTTCATGCCCCGCCTGCCGCACGTGTACGCCCAGATGCTGGGCGAGCGCCTCGACCGGCACGGCACGGACGTGTACCTCGTCAACACGGGCTGGGGCGGCGGTCCTCACGGCATCGGGCGGCGCATGGACATCCGGCTGACGCGCAGCATGGTGAACGCGGCCCTCTCCGGCGCCCTCAAGGACGTCGGCTACGACGACGATCCGCGCTTCCACCTCCAGATCCCGCGGTCCTGCCCCGGCGTCCCGGACGCCTCGGTCCTGCGCCCCCGGTCCACCTGGTCCGACCCCAGGAACTACGATGCCTGGGCGGACCGACTGGCCGCCGAGTTCGCGGCCCACTTCAAGCGCGCATACGGCAACAAGGGCCTGGCCCCGGAGATTGCCGAGCAGTGCCCGGGCCTCTGACCCACGCGACGACATTCGAATGTTCCTCCCGACTCGGGACGATTCAACTAGGGGCTTGCGCCGCGTTGCCCACATGCGGCAGGATCGCTGTGTTCCCCCGGGTCGACCCCCCGATCGTGTTGCGGCGGAGGTTTGTCCCGGCCAGGAGGCGCGATGGCTGAACCTGGAACCACCTCCCCGACGGCCCCGCCCGCCATCCCTCCCGAGCGCGCAGGCGGAGGCGACGGGTTTCCGCAGGAAGCTCTCGCCGGAGCCGAAGCCGCCTCGGGACGCTCCATTGCATCGCCCGTCCTTGCGTCCACCGTGGTGGTCCTGAGGCCCCGTCCCGCCGGCCCCGAGGTGCTGCTCATCCGGCGCCCGCCGGGGGGCTATGTCCCGGGCGACTGGATCTTCCCCGGCGGGCGGGTGGACGCCGCGGACCTCGATGCCCCGAGCGGCTCGCTGACTCCCTGCGAATGCGGCCGGGTCCTGGGACTGGAGGACACCGCCGTTGCCCGGGCCGCGTGCCTTGCCGCCGTTCGCGAACTGTCGGAGGAAACGGGCCTGCTGCTGGCCCGGGACCGCGCCGGGCGCATGGCCGATGCCGAAGCGGCAACGTCCGTGGCCCAGGCGTCCCAGAAAGGGGCGTCCGCCTGGCACGCCGCCCTGGAACACCGGGGTCTGGTGCCCGCGATCGACGCCCTCGCGCCCTTTGCCCACTGGGTCACCCCCGAGGGCCTTCCGAAGCGCTTCGATACGTGGTTCTTCGCGACCCGTTGCCCCGACGGCCAGGAGGCCGCGCCCTACAACGAAACGACGGGTCTGCGGTGGATCCGCCCGCGGGACGCCGTGGCGGACAACGCCCCCGGGGGCGACATCACCCTGCCGCCACCCACCCTGGATGCCCTGCTTCGGCTGGCCGCGGTCTTCGACGCGGGAACCGCCGGCGACACCGCGGGAATCGACGGCCTGCTGGCAGCCTGGGCGCGCCGCGGACCGCCGCGCGTCCAGCGCCCCGTGATGCTGGCGAACGGCCCGGACGGTCCCATGGTCGTCCTGCCGGGCGATCCCCTGCACCCC
>CAINDP010000012.1 GCA_903847405.1 uncultured Myxococcales bacterium
ATTGCAGCACTCGGCGGCCACCTGAAACACAATGGCGACCCAGGCTGGGAAGTCATTGAGAACGGCCTCGAACGGCTGCTTCTCATCGAAGAAGGCTGGCTCGCGGCGACTGCTTCGAGAAGTGATCAATCGTGAGACGTGGACGTCGACGTGGACGCTCGACCTGTCCGGCCGCCCCCGGTGCTACAATCCCCCGTCGCCGGACGGGAGTCGGATGTGAAGCGTGGGATCGCGGCAGCAGCGCTGGCGTGGATGGCAGCGTTTTCGGGCAGCGCCGCAGCGACGGAACCGTTCCAGGACCACCTGGACACCCGGGCGATCGGCGCGGCCGCGTTCCGGACCGCCCATCCGACCTGGGACGGCCGTGGAACGGTCATCGCGATCCTGGACACGGGCGTGGATCCGGGCGCCCCGGGCCTGGAACGGACGTCCGCGGGCGAGGTCAAGGTCATCGAAACCCGCGACTTCAGTGGGGAATCGATCCTGGAACTGGACGCGCCGTCCCGGGAAACCGGCGAGGACGGCCGCCCGGTCTGGCGTGCCCGCGGGTCCTGGGTCCGGGGCGTGGACGTGGTCCCCGGCCTGCCGGCAGGTTGTGCCCTGACGCTTGGCTTCCTGGACGAGTCGCGCTTCAAGAACTCGCCGGTGGCCGATCTGACCGGAAACGGCCGGACCGACGACCGGATCGCGGTGCTGGTGTTCCAGGGCGCCGACGGCGAATGGCGGGCCGTCATCGACCGGGACGGCGATCACGACCTGGCGGGCGAGCCCGTCCTGCGGTCCTACGAAAAGGGCTTCCAGCACGTGCGACTGGGCGGCGGCGGGGATCCGTCCCGCGAATCGGCGAAGGTCCCCGTGTCCGTCCGGCTGGGCGAGGACGCGCCGCGGCGCATCGAACTGCACATCGTGGCGGGCAGCCACGGGACGCACGTGGCGGGCATCGCGGCGGGCTTTGGACTGAACGGCAAGGCGGGCTTCGACGGCATCGCGCCCGGCGCGAAGGTCCTGTCCCTGAAGATCGGTGACAGCGCCCTGGCCGGCGGCGCCACCGTCACCGAAAGCATGAAGAAGGCCCTGGAGTTCGCGGGCAAGTGGGCGCGCGAAAAGGGCGTGCCCGTGGTCGCGAACGTTTCCTACGGGGTCGGTTCCGCGCTCGAGGGTGACTCGGACATCGATCGGTTCCTGGAGCGCTTCCAGGAGGAAAACCCGACCGTGCTGGTCGTGACGTCCGCCGGGAACCAGGGGCCGGGCCTGTCCACGGTCGGTACGCCCGGCGCCTCCCGGGGGGTCCTGTCGGTCGCCGCGGTCCTGACGCCCGGCCTGTCCCAGGGGCTGGTCGGCGCCCCGGGCGTCCTGCAGGTGTTCACGTTCAGTTCGCGCGGGGGCGAGGCGCCCAAGCCGGACGTCGCCGCCCCGGGCATCGCCGCCTCGTCGGTTCCCCCCTGGGAACGCCGCGACGTGATGCGCGGGACCTCCATGGCGGCGCCCCAGGTGTCGGGCGCGGCCGCGCTGGTCCTTTCGGCCTTCACCTCCGGCGACGCGGGCCGCCCCTGGCACGCGGGCATGGTGCGCCAGGCCCTGCGGGACGGCGCGCGACCCATCCCCGGCTTCGGCCCCCTGGACCAGGGCGCCGGCCTGGTGGACGTGGGGCGGGCCTTCGACGCCCTGGCAGCCCGGTCGAAGGACGCCGACGCCCGGTGGGTCGTCGCGGTGGACGCCCTGACCGACGTGCCGACCCTGGGCGGGCGGAAGGCCGGCGGGGCGTTCTGGCGCGCGGGCGGCTGGGCTCCGGGCGCCGCCGATCCGGTGGACGTTTCGATTCGTGCCCGCTACCTCGCCAGCGCCCCGGGCCAGGTCCGCACCCAGTCGTGGATCCGTTTCGGCCTGTCCACCGACGCCGGCTGGATCCGCCTGTCGTCGTCGGCGGTCGCCCTGCGCGGCAGCGAGGCCTCCACCGTGCGCGTCTGGGTGGACCGGGCCGCGGTGTCCGCCCCGGGCCTGCACGTGGGCACCGTGACGGGCCGGGCCCCCGGCGGCCTGGCGTTCCAGTTCCCGGTGGCGGTGGTCGTGCCCGAGCGTGTTGCGGCCGGGGCCGAGGGCCCGCCGTCCGTCGTCCGCCGCGGTGTCGCGGTGGCCCCGGGCGGCGTCGTGCGCCTGTTCCTGGCCGCGCCGGCCGGAACGACCACCTGGTCGGCCCGCGTGCGGCCGTCGGAAGGCAAGGCGGCGTCCGTGCTGGCGGCGCTGTACGACGGCGTCGGCCATCGCCTGCCGATCGACGGCGCGGTGTCGTCCACCGAGGGGCGCGAGGCACGATGGGCCCTGTCCGACGCCGACCTGGCCGAGGGCGGCACGATGGAACTGGACCTCGTGGGCGCCCTGGCCCCCGCGCTGCCGTCCACCGTGGACGTCGAGATCCGCTTCGGGGGCCTGGTGGCCCCGGCGCTGACGGTCCTGCGCGGCGAGCCCGGCAAGACCCCGGCGACCGACGTCCTGGTCGAAAACCGCCTGGCCGTCCCCTTCGACGGCGAGGTCCGGGGCGAAATCCGCGGGTACGAGCGGTCCTTCACCCGGTCCCTCGAAGGCGATTCCGCCCGGCACGGCTTCACGACGTCGCCCGAAATCGAGTCCGTGGACTTCGATCTGGAACTGTCCCCCGAGGACTGGAACCGCTTCACGGACGTGGCCGTCAACGTCGTCGACCGGGACGGCAAGGCGGCGGTCCAGACCGGCTTCAGCAACCGCAAGGCGAAGGTCGCCTTCAAGGTTCCGGCCGGCTCCAACGGCACCGACTGGACGCTGGAAATCCGCGCCGGTCGGGCGGTGCGCGGCGGTCCTGCCGGCGAGGTGCGGATCACCGAACGCTACCTCACCCGCGAAAAGATCCCGCTGGTCGGCACCGTGGACGGCAACCAGCGCGTGCGCCTGTGGCCCACGGTCCGCACGAAGGTCCGCGTGGTGGCCGCGGCGACGCCCAAGGCCCCCCCCGCAGGCACCACCTGGACCGGCTCCCTGGACTTCACCGACCGTCGGGACGGCGCGCCATGGCTGCGCGTGCCGGTCCGGGCGGCACCCTGATCCGGAGGATGTGATGCACCGGTTCGTTTTCGCCACGTTCAACCGCGGCAAGGTCCGCGAGGTGGCCGGGATCCTGTCGGGCCTGGACATCGAGGTGCTGTCGCCCACGGATCTGGGCGTCACGGCCCTGGCCGAGGAAACCGGCGAAACCTTCCTGGACAACGCGGTGCTGAAGGCGGCGGGCGTGTTCGTCGCGACGGGCCTGTCGACCTTCGCCGACGATTCGGGCCTGGAGGTCGCCGCCCTGGACGGCGCTCCGGGCGTGAACTCGGCCCGCTATGCCGGCGGGGAGGGCCACGACGACGCGGCGAACATCGTGAAACTGCTGTCGGCCCTGCGCGGCGTGCCGGATCGTCGCGCCCGCTTCGTCTGCACCGTGGCGTGCCTGCTGCGCCCCGAGGACCTGCCCCGCGGCCTGCCCGATCCGCTCCCGGGCGCCGTGCGCCTGGTGTCGGGGCACCCCTCGACGCCCGCCGGTGCGGTGCTGCTGACCGCCCAGGGCGAGGTGGCCGGGCGCATCATCGACACTCCCCGGGGGACCGACGGCTTCGGCTACGACCCGATCTTCTGGCGGGACGACCTGGAAAGGACCTTCGCGGAACTGACCGCGGCGGAAAAGAACGGCTTTTCGCATCGCGGCCACGCCTTCCGAGCCCTGCGGGAGGCCCTGGGCCTGGCCCTGGCGCCGGTCGCGGAGGACCGTCGATGACCTGGCTGCCGCCCTACCGCCACCTGTCCGAAACGGGCGAACTGGCCGAGCGGGCCCTGGCCCTGGCCGCCCTGGCCACTCCCTGTCGCCTGTGCCCCCACCGCTGCGCCGTCGATCGCACGGCCGGGCAGCGGGGCGTCTGCGGCCTTCCCGCGGGCGCCGTCGTCGCCGCGGCCACGGCCCACTTCGGCGAGGAGCCGGAAATCTCGGGCACGCGGGGGTCCGGCACCGTGTTCTTCGGGGGCTGCAACCTGCGCTGCGTCTACTGCCAGAACGCGACCATCAGCCAGGGCGCGGACATGCGCCGCCGGGCCGTCACCTCGGCCGACGACCTCGGGGCGATCCTGCTGGACCTGGCGGGCCGGTACGTCCACAACATCAACTGGGTCACGCCCTCCCACGTCGTCCCCTGGGCCGTGGCCGGTCTGGACGTCGCCGCATCCCGGGGCCTGGTGCTGCCCCTCGTGTACAACTCCAGCGCCTACGACTCGATCGACGTTCTGCGCCTTCTGGACGGCGTGGTCGACGTGTACCTCCCGGACCTGCGCTACGCGGACGACGAGTCCGCGACCGAGTTCAGCGGGGTCAAAGGGTACGTGGCGGCGTCCCGGGCCGCGGTCGTCGAAATGGCCCGGCAGGTCGGAACGGCCAACGTCGTCGGTCCCGACGGCACCCTCCGCCGCGGCCTGATCGTGCGGCTGCTGGTGCTGCCCAACGACATCAGCGGGGTGCGGGAGTCCCTGGCCTTCCTGCGCGACGCCATCGGAACGCAGGTCCGCATCGCCTTGATGGCGCAGTACTTCCCGGCCCACAAGGCGCCGGAAGAAATCCTGCTGTCGCGGCGCACGTCGGTCCGGGAGTACCAGAGGGTCCTGGACGTGGCCGAGCGCATGGGGTTCGAAAACGCGCTGGTGCAGGAAATGGAGGCCCAGGACTTCTACCGACCGGACTTCGACCGGGGGGACGAGCCCTTCGCCGATGCCGCGCAGTTCCATGGCCGCGGGACGCCCGACGGCCCGGGGGAGGACCCGCGATGAGCGCCGATGCCGCCGTGTTCATGGACCTCCACTCCCACTGGCTGATCAACGGCCACTACCTGCGGCACCCGCTGTCGGCCCTCCGGCCGGACCGCCTGCCATTCGGCCCCTTCGGGAACCGGATCGACATCGAGGACGCCGCCCGGGCAGGCGTCCGTTGCGTGACCTTCACGGCCTACGCGCCCGTCAGTCCGCTGTTCTGGGTGCCGCGGTCGGAGGCGACGCTGGCGCAGATCCGCACCTTCTATCGCGTCGCCCGGGAGTCCGGCGGCCGCCTTCGCCCGGCCCGCACCGGGGTCGAGGCCCGGGCGGCGGCGGCCGACGGCGCGGTCGCGGGCGTCCTGGCGGTCGAAGGAGGCCACAGCCTGGACGGCAACCCGGCGATGCTGGACGCGTTCGCCGAGCTGGGCGTCCGCTTCCTGACCCTGGTCCACTTCAAGGCCAACGAACTGGGCGACGCGGGCGAGTCGTCCCGGAAGCCCTGGGGCGGGCTGTCGCCCCTGGGCCGCGAGGTCGTTTCCCGCATGCGGGCCCTGCGGATCGTGCCCGACGTCGCCCACCTTTCGGACGACGGCGTCCACCAGGTCCTGGACCTGACCGACGGCCCCGTCGTATCGACCCACACCGGCATGCGCGCGCTGGTGGACCGCCCCCGGAACCTCCCGGACGGCCAGGCCCGCGGGATCGCCCGCTCCGGCGGCGTCGTGGGCATCATCCTGTTCCCGCCCTACCTCGACGGCCGGCACCCGATGGGACAGTCCGTGGACCGCTTCCTGGACCACGTCTGCCACGCGGCCTGGGTCATGGGCCCCCGGCACGTGGCCGTCGGGTCGGACATGGACGGGTTCACCTGGACGCCCCGGGGCCTCCGGGGCTACGCCGACTGGCCGATCCTGTCCGAGGGCCTGGCCCGCCGCGGGTTTTCCCCCCCGGAGATCCAGGGGATCCTGGGCGGCAACGCCTTGCGCGTCCTTGACGCCTAATTGGTCCCCCGGCCCGCACGCGCGTAGAATGGCCCCGCAGGTTTCCCCAGGGGTGCAGATGTCCGTCAACGAGGTCACGCGGGAGCGGTTGGTGTTCCTGGTCGACGACGAGGCGAGCAACCTCGTCCTCTTCCAGAAGGCTCTGGCGACCCAGGGCTACACCCTGCGGACCTTCACCGACGGGGCCGAAGTCCTGGGACTTCTGGAAAAGGGCGTTGCCCCCGACCTCGTGGTCACCGACGTGATGATGCCCGGCATGGATGGGTTGACGCTGTGCGCGGCCCTCAAGGCGCATCCGCGGACGCGCACCGTGCCGGTCGTGCTGGTCACCGGCCTCGAGGACGTGCGGGACAAGGTCCGGGGCCTGGAAGCCGGCGCGGACGACTTCGTGACCAAGCCCTTCCACCCGATGGAACTGAAGGCCCGCGTCCGCAGCCTGCTGCGCATCAAGTTGCTGACGGACGAACTGGAGGCCCGGAACCTGCTGCTGATCGACGAAAAGGGGCTCCTGGAGGAGCGCGTCAACGAACGCACGGCCGAACTGGAGGATCTGACGATCGGCATCGTGGCGGCCCTGGAAAAGGCCAACGCGCTGAAGGACGGCGACACCGGCCATCACATCCGCCGGGTGTGCGCCTATGCCCACGTCGTGGCCACCCGTGTCGGCCTGGACCGGGAGCAGGCCGCCAAGGTCCGGCGCTATGCCTCGCTGCACGACGTGGGCAAGGTCGGCATCCCGGACGTCATCCTGAAGAAGCAGGGCCGGCTGACCCCCGAAGAATACGAGGTGATGAAGCAGCACACGCTGTACGGGTACGAACTGCTGGGCCTGGCCCGCGCCGACGAGCTGGCCCGCAACATCGCGCTGTGGCACCACGAGCGGTTCGATGGACGCGGCTATCCGCATGGCCTGGTGGGCGAGGACATTCCCCTGGCGGCGCGGATCGTGGCCATCGCCGACGTGTACGACGCGTTGACGACGCGGCGCTGCTACAAGGAAGCCTATTCGACCGACGAGGCCGAGCGCATCATTCGGGACGAGTCCGGAGGCCACTTCGATCCGAGGGTCGTGGCGGCCATGTTCGGCGCGATCGACACGATCCACACCGTCCGGGCGCGGTACGCCGATCCCGGGTAGTCCTGTGCTGCGAGGCCCCGATGTCCCGAGTGCCTGGCCCCGATCCCGTCACCCCCCCCCGGCTGGTCGTGCTGGTCGGGAAGGGCGGGGTGGGCCGCAGTACCATGGCGGCCTCCCTGGGCCTCGTCGCCTCCCGCCGCGGGCGCAGGACCCTCGTCGTCGAGGTGGCCGCCGGCCCCGTCGTGCCGGGGATGTTCGGCGTGGCCGGTCGCGGGTACCTGCCGGTGTCCGTCGCGCCGAACCTGTGGACGCACTGCGTGGGGTGGGAGGACGCCCTGCGCGAGTACGGCCTGATGAAGTTGAAGGTCCGCGCGCTGTACCGCCTGGTCTTTGAAAATCCCCTGGTTCGTCGCCTGCTGCCCGCCATTCCCGGCATCGCCGAGATCCTGGTCTTCGGGAAGATCGCCTACTCGGTCACCGACGGGCTCCCCGGGCTGGGGCACCTGGACACGGTCATCCTGGACGCCCCGGCCACCGGCCACGGCGTGTCCCTGTTGACCGCGCCCTCGGTCGTGGCTTCCACGGTGGCCGCCGGACCCCTGGCCGAGGATGCGCAGCGGCTGCGGGCCCTGCTGCTTGACAGGGTCAACACGCGGTTTCACATTGTCACGACCCCGGAGGAAATGCCGGTGGCTGAAAGCGAGGAACTGTACGAAATCCTCGGGGTCAGCCAGGGGTTCCCCTTCGGGCCGATCCTGGTGAACCAGGTCCGGGGAAAGGGACTGCGGCCCGCCCAGCGCGACGAACTGGGGCTGGCCGCCCGATCGGTGCATCGGACGGATGCGGCGTGCGCCGTGGTGTCCGGGGCGCTGTTCATGGCCGACCGGGCCGAGGTCCAGCGGGTCCACATCCAGCGCCTGCGCAACCGCGTGCCGCTTCCGCTGATCGAACTCCCGGACATCGGGGGAGGGCGGACCCCCCGGGAGCGGATCGAGATCCTGGCCGACCACCTGGACGCCCGCCTGTGGAGGGAGGGGCGTTGACGGCGACGTCGGCACGTGGCGCGGGTCCGGCTTGCCGGGTTCGTGCCTTCGCATGGAGGTGCCTTCTGGCCATCCCCCTGGTTGCCTGCTCCAGCGTCGCTGTCGTTGCCGATTCCGCCGACCTCGAAGCCCTGGCCCGGGACGTCGCCGCCGAGGTGCCCGCCGCCGGCGGCATCCGGATGGACGCCGTCGCGCACTGGGGCGGGGACGTGACCGCCGCCCGCTACGTGCTGGGCAACGGCCTGGCGCTGATC
The DNA here is from genome assembly GCA_903847405.1 of uncultured Myxococcales bacterium. Taxonomy (GTDB): domain Bacteria; phylum Myxococcota_A; class UBA9042; order DTJE01; family DTJE01; genus CAIZWN01. The sequence goes on from CAINDP010000012.1 coordinate 8,180, forward strand.
GTGATGCGGGACCCGTCGGCGCCCGTCGCATCGTTCCAGACGTGGTTGGGCGTGGGTTCGCGGCAGGAGGTGAAGGGCCGCACCGGCATCGCCCACCTCTTCGAACACCTGATGTTCAAGGGGACCCGCGACAATCCCCACTCGGTGTTCGACCGTTTGCTGGAGCGAGCCGGGGCCCAGACGAACGCCGCGACCTGGCTGGACTGGACCTTCTATTACGAAAACCTCCCCGCGTCGGAACTGGAACTGGCGATGCGGCTGGAGTCGGACCGCCTGGTGAACCTGGCGCTGACGCAGGAGCAGTTGGACAGCGAACGGGAAGTCGTCAAGAACGAGCGCCTGTACCGCGTGGACAACGACCCCGACGGCGCCATCGAGGAGGCGCTGTTCGAGGACCTGTTCCCGACGCACCCCTACGGCCGGCCGACGCTGGGCTACCTGCCGGACCTGGACGCCCTGACGCTGGAGGACTGCCTGGCGTTCTACCGGACGTGGTACTCGCCCGGGAACGTGACGCTGGTCGTGGCCGGCGACGTGGACCCCAAGGACGTGCTGCGCCTGGTGGCCCGGTATTACGGAGGCCTGGCGCCGGTGGACGTGTCGCGGACCGTGCCGCCCCTGGAGGCCCCGCCGACCGGCGGCCCGAAGGTGCGGACCATGATGCTGCCCATCGCGGCCGAGCGCGTCCGGATGGGATGGCGCACGGTGCCCGCCGCGTCGGAGGTGGCCTTCGCCCTGGACGTGATCAACGAGGTTCTCTTCGCCACCGAGTCGTCGCGGGTGCATGACCGCCTGGTCGAGCGGGAGGGCCTGGCGTCCGACGTGGACGGCGCGTCCGAGCCCCTGGCCCTGGACGGGGTGTTCGTGGTGGACCTGTTCCTGAACGAGGGGAAGTCCGGCGCCGAGGCGGCCGAGGTCGTGTTCGACGAACTGGAGCGCCTGGCGCGCAACGGCCCCTCGAAGATCGAACTGGACCGCGCCCGCAACCACCTGGAGGCGGCCTTCCTGCGGTCCCTGGTCACGGCGGGGGCCCGGGCGACGCAGCTGGGCGCCTACGAACGCACCGCCGGGGATTTCCGCCGGATGTTCACGTTCGTGGACGGCGTGCGGAACGTTGGTGCTTCGGACGTGCGCCGGGCGGCGGGCCGCCTGCTGACGCGGGAGCGCGCGGTGCTGGTGTACGGCAAGCCCGGGTCCTAGAAACAGGCAGGTCATGGAGCGCAGGTCCCGTGTCGCAGTGGCATTCCTGGGAGCGGTCCTCGGGGCCGTGCTCCCGGGCGGAGAAACGATGGCACAGGTCATCCAGGTCGATGGCATCCGTCTGATTCACGTCGCGCAGCCGGGCCTGGGCATCGTCCAGGTCGAGGTGGTGATCGAAAGCGGATCGATGAGGGACCCCGACGGCCTCGAGGGCCTGGCGAACCTCACCGCCTCGATGCTGCTGCGCGGGACCACGACGCGCACCTACCGGAAGATCATGGGCGAGGTCAACGACCTGGGCGCCACGGTGGAGGCCGAAGCCCAGAAGGACGCCATCGTGCTGGCGGGCGACGTGATGCCGCGCTACCTGGATCGCTGGGCGGGCATCATGGCCGACGTCCTGGCCCATCCGTCGTTTCCGGCGGACGCCTTCGGACAGGAGCGTTCGCTGATCCTCGAGGACATCCGCAACCTCCGGGACGACGACGCGGAACTGGCGCGGCATTTCTTCGCGCGGTTCCTGTACCGGGGCCATCCGCTGGGCCGACCCACGATGGGATACACGTCCACGGTGGCGAAGATCAAACGCAAGGACTGCGACGCGTTCTACCGGGCGCACGTGCGCAAGGGCAACGTGGTCGTGGTGGTCGCGGGCGACCTGGATCTGGCCGGCGCAAAGGCCCTCGCCCGGACGCTGACCGCCGGGATTCCGGACGGGCCCCGGGACGTCCCCGGGCTGCCGCCCCCTCCCGCCCCGAAGGGCCTCAGCGTCCTGATCGTCGACAAGCCCGATCGCAGCCAGACCCAGGTGGCGATCGGCCACCCGTCGATCGCCTGGCGCGACCCGGACCTGTTCCCGCTGCTGGTGGGCAACACGGCCATGGGCGGGACGTTCACCTCGCGTCTGGTCCGCGAAATCCGCGAGGTCCGCGGCTGGTCCTACGGGGTGTCGTCGTCGATCACCGCCGGGCGCGACTTCGGAACCCTGGTCGTGCACTTCTTCCCGAACACCAAGGACACCGTGCCGGCCATCCGGCTGGCGCTGGACATGCTGCGGGATGCGGCGGCCAACGGCCTTCCCGAGGACGAGGTCGCCTTCGCCCGGGACCACCTGGCCAACCAGTTCCCCTTCCGGGTGGAAACCTCCCGCAAGCGGGCCGACGAGGTCCTGGCGGACCTGCTCTACGACCGGCCCGAGGGCTTCCTGGAGCGCTACATCCCCAGCGTGAAGGCCCAGGACGCCGCGGCGGTGGCGGCCGCATTGCACCGCCAGTACCGCCCGGACCAGGCGGTCATCGTCGTCGTGGGCACCGCGAAGGACCTGATGGACGACCTGAAGACGATTCCGGGCGTGACCTCCGTCGAGGTGGTGCCCTATACCGCGGACGAACTGCCCACGCCCTGATGCCCAGAGCAACACCTCCGGCTGGACTGGAACGGTCTTGAAACGTCCCTTGCCCAGCACAGCCTGTGCCCGGTCTACGTCCGCAGCGCCGCCGCGCTGGTCGAGGAACTGCTGGCGTCCGGTCCGAGGGAGGTCCCTTCGGAACCTTCGAGGTGAAGCCCATGCGCGGGTCCATGGTCCTGGTGACGGGCGCCTGCCTGGTCGCGTCCGTGGCTGCGCTGGCCGACGACGCGTGGCAGGCCGTCAAGACGACCTCCGAGGGGATCGCGTTGTCCCGGCGCCCGGGCCGCACGTCCGGGTTCCACGACCTCAGGCTGGAAGCACGTTCGTCCGCCAACCCCGAGCGCCTGGCCACCCGGGTCTGGGGGACGTTCCTGGAAGCCCGTCCTCCGGTGCGCCAGAGGGACTTCCTGGTCCGCGGCTCCGACGAGATCGTGTTCCACGACCACATCAAGGTGTCCGTAGTCTCGGACCGCGAATACACCCTGCGGATCCGGCACCTCCGGGACGGCGACGTCCATCGGCTGGTCTTCGGCACCGCCCCCGAGCTGGGCCCGCCTCCTACCGACGGCTTCGTCACGATCCCGATCGTCCAGGGAGCCTGGGAGTTCCGCCCCGACGGTACCGGCGTCGCGATCACCTACACGGTCTACAGCGAACCCGGCGGTTCGGTCCCGGCGTTCCTGGTCCGCGGTGCCCAGGTGGACGAGGCGCTGGAAAACATGCGGCATGCGCTGGCGCTGGCGGGCGGCGGGGAGTGAGGAGCGGTTCAGCGGCCTACGGGCAGGCGACCGCGTCGTCCTCCAGCCGCACGTTCCGCAGGTCGATGTGGTCCGAAGCGCCGCAACCGCCGCCTCGCGAAATGCGGATCTGATCGGCTCGGCCGCGCGCTCCGGCCCCGACGCACGAGGTCACGGACTTCCAGGATGCCGAGTCGTAGTTCCGGTAGTCGATCGTCTCGTCGTTGTTCAGCACGATGAAGTTGTACCCGCCCGATGATACCCCTTCCGTCCGGTAGTCGAACTTGAAGGCGGGGTGGGCCATCGTCGCGGGCAGCGGCGTCGACACCCAGTTGGACAGGCAGAGGATCTCGCAGTACCCCGGGCTCTTGGTCACCTTGACGTAGGGCACCCCTGCGTCGTCCGCGTAGCCGATCACGCCCGAGCCGGTCCCGCAGGGGGTCCATCCGAAATTGCCCTGCATGTCGCCGTTCAGCACGGTCCCGATCGCGGGACAGGTCTGATCGTCGACGGCCTCCAGGAGGGCATTGTCGAACGACGTCGTCCAGTTCGGCTGGGAGCCCCCGGCGTTGCCCAGCGAGTACACCACGCCGCTGCCGTAGGCGGACTCGCCGAGGCAGGACGACGAGGTGGTCCAGGAGCCGGAACCCGATCCGTATCCGTAGAACGCGACCTGGTCTCCCGTGCGGAGCACCGGGGTCGGGCCCATCGGCATCATCATGCATTCGAAGGCGTCGGGAGGGCTGCAGACCGAGGTGCTGTCGAAGTTGGCGCGCAGGCGGAGCGTCCTGGGCAGCACCGTCAGTGTCTGGGAAAGCGCCGCGGTGGTCACGCCGGCGGGAACGGTTCCGATGCCGACGTTTCCGTTCCCGGGCGCCGACGTCGAGACGGTGGCGCCTCCGGAAGTGGTCCAGAAGGTCGTGCTCTGGAACATGCCGTCCTTCAGCCCGCCGCACAGCCCGTCCTGGCACAGCGTGTCGACGGTGAAGCTTGCCAGGGCCACCTCGCAGCCGTCGGTCACGGTGACCGAGTAGTTGAGGTGCTGGTCCCCGGCCTGGGGCGTGAACGTGAACACCCCGTCGGTCCCGCCGGCGAAGGTCCCGCCGGGTCCGGCGATCGAGATCGTCAGGACGTCGTCGTCGGCGTCCGTGGCCACGATGGTGACCGCGGCGGTCCCGCCCATCGCCACCGGGTCCGGGTTCACGGTGATCCCGGTGATGGTCGGGGCGTGGTTGCCCGAGCAAGCGGCCGGGACCGCGTTGCAGACGTAGACCGGATCCGCGTCGCCGACCTGGATCTTCACGCCTCCGGCCGGGCAGTTGTCGCCCTTGGGTTCGGGCGTCGCCACGGCGCTCTGGCCGTTGGTGCCGTTGGTGCCATTCGTCCCATTGATGCCGTTGGTACCGTTGGTGCCGTTGACGCCGTCGGTCCCGTTCGTCCCGTCGGTGCCGTTGACGCCATCGGTCCCGTTGATGCCGTCGGTCCCGTTCGTGCCGTTGATCCCGTCGATGCCGTTGGTTCCGTTCGTCCCGTTGCAGACGTAGGCCGGGGTGCCGTCGCCCACCTGGATCCGGAGGCCGCCCTTCGGGCAGTTCTCGCCTTCCGCCTCGAAGGTCACGACCACGCCCTCGCCGTCGATGCCGTTGATGCCGTTGATGCCGTTCGCGCCGTTGGTGCCGTTCGTGCCGTTCGCGCCGTTGGTGCCGTTCGTGCCGTTCCTCCCATCGACGCCATTGACGCCGTTCGTCCCGTTCGTCCCGCTGCACACATGGGTCGCCGTGCCGCTTGCGACCTGGATCTTCACGCCGCCCTTCGGGCAGTTCTCGCCCGCCGGTTCGGCCGTGACGGAGGCGCCCTGGCCGTCCGCTCCCGCCGCCCCGTCGCTGCCGCTGCAGCCCAGCGCCAGCGCCACCCCGCACACCACCACGAGTCGTATCGGATTCATCGTCGCCCTCCGTTCGTCCTTCGGGACCGCCCGCTTCGACGGCGGCCTCGGCCCCGCATTTCCAATGGACGGAGGATATTCCCGTAAGCGCCGAAGAGGCACGAAGACTGCGGGGGGATTTCGGGCGTCACCGGTTCGCGGCCCTGGACGCCGCCGCCGCGCACAGGTTCATTGGTACTTGGCCCTCCGGTACGTTTCGTGGATGCTGGTTCTTACACGCTATCGTTGCCGCAGGGCGCGCTGGACCTCCTGCCAGTCCCAACTGCCGTACAGGCTGGACCACAGGTCCTCACGGTGCTGGAAGACCCAGCCCGAGAAGGCGGTCCCGGACAGGCTCCGCAGGTCCACGACGCCCAGGTCCACCCCGGATGTCGGGACCGCTTCGCCCGCCGCCGATCGGAACCGGTCCGAAAGCCCCAGGATGTATTCCGACAATGTCCCGTCGGGCGTCCGGACGCGGCCGGCATCCGGGGCGGACATCACCTGGACCATGTAGCGGCCCATCGCCTCGCCACCCGGCTCGGCGCTCCAGTCGATGCCCGTCCCCATGGCGGTGCCGGCCCGGTTCAACTCGTGGATGTGCTCGGTCAGCAAGCCGCCCAGGCGGGTGGCGATCGCATCCGTCAACGGAACCAGGTAGTCGTTGACGTAGGTCCCCAGCAGCGGGATCGCGTCGAGGACCGTCGCTGCGCCGCCGGCAAAGGCCGTCAGGCGGTGAAGTTCCCCGACAGCGCCGTCCAGGGCCGTGACGGGGGTGCCTGGGAACAGCAGGGTCCGGACTCGCGTGGCGTTCTCGATGACCGACCCGATGCGGCCCAGGATCCCGTTCAGGCGCTCGACCGCGGGCAGTTCGGTACCCAGGAACCCGCCGATTCCGGTGAAGATTTCGCCGACCTGGTTGCCCATCGACACGTACGACTGGACCGCCTCGGCCACCGCCGCGATGCGGTCGGTGTCGCCCGTCGCGAAGGCGCGCCGCTGCTCTTCCTGCAGCCTGGGCTGCATCTCGTCGATGGCCCGTTGCTGCTGCCCCAGGCGCGCCCACGCCCGCCGGAGCACCTGCGTCGCCTCGGACCGGCGCTCCGACCGCAGCAGATTGCGGACCCGGCGGTACTCGTCGGCCCACTGGTGGATCTGCGCCACCCCGAAGGCCGACCAGGGCTGTTCGCCCATGGCCCGCCAGCCCGCGGCGCCTTCGCGCAACTGCGCGATCAGCGCCTGGGCCTCGGGGGTCGATGGCGGGCGCGGGATTTCGACCAGTTCCTGCTGCAGGAACCCGATCGCCACGTCGGCGAAACTGGCGATCTGGGCCCAGGACCCGATCTGGACCTCGAATCCCAGGTAGTCGGCCGCCAGCGTGACGGGCGCAGCGGCAACGGGCGCCGCGGGTGCCACGGGTCCCGCCGCCGGGACGGGCGCTGCCGCCGGAGCGGGCGCCGCGATCCTGCCGCCGGTCGCACCGCGGGAATCGCCGCCCTCGGGGGGCGGAGTGCGGGCGGACAGGGCCGCCGAACCGTCCTCGTACCCCATCCCGCGAACGCTGTCCCGCAACGTCCTCCGTCGGCCGCGCCGGGTGGTTCCGGGCTCGACCGGGGTCGGGGCCGTTGTCGACGCCGCCTGGGGCGCCGCCTCGGTGCGCACCTCGGGGAGACTTCCGCCGCCCAAGCGCTGCTCCATCGTCGTGTTCATCGCATTCTGTCGGCGGCATCGGGGCGGGTCAAGGCAGGGAGGCGGCGGGGCGCGTCGCGCGTGGCTCCGGACGTGGGGCGGAACGTGCGCCGGAAGGCAGCGGCCAGATCCGGAGGGCCGCCTGGAAGGCGACGGCCGCCACGACCAGCCCGCCCACCGCGTCCACCCAGTAGTGCTGCTTGGCCGTGTGGACCGTGACGAACACGCCGACGGCCACCAGCACCGAATACCAGCGGAAGGGATGACGCCAGCGCCAGGCCCCCATCGCCACCAGGCACGCCGTCGCGACGTGCGTCGAGGGGAAGGTGTTGTTGGGCGGATCCATCGTCCAGAACCAGGTGACGATGGCGCCCGTGAACGGGTCCGCGTCCCCGACGGACAACGGTCGCGGGAACGCCGAGGGCACCAGGAAATAGATGGTGCAGCACGCGATCTGGCTGAGCAGGATCGCCAGGAAAATGCGGTGCATGGGGCGCGGATCGGGCGCCGTCACGGTCGTCACGACCATCCCGAGGATGTAGTGGGGGTAGTACAGCCACCACGTCCAGGGCACGAAGGGGATGGCCAGGTCCAGCGCGGTCGTCAGGTCCACGCTGCGGCCGGCGGTGGCCAGGGCCGCCGGGTAGTACAGCATGGCCACCAGGCTGATGATTGCGACCACCAGGAACATCCGCCAGGCGACGTGTCGAAGGGTGCCGCGCGGGGGTTCGATCCGGACGACGAACCGGTCGAGTCTGTCGGCGAGGGATGCTGTGGATCCGGCCATGCGGGCCTCCAGGGCGGGCAAGTATTGCGGGGACGGTCCGGGGGATCAAGTTGCGGAAGCGCTTCGAGGTGGTACCCTACACCGCCGATGCGCCGACCCGAGGTAGGACGTCCCGATGCCCTTTGACGCGCTCCCGCCAGCACCCGTCCTGGGCCGCTTTCCTGCCGGCGCCCTGCCCCCGGCCCTCGCGGAACTGGTGACCGCCCTGGAATCGGGCCCGGCCCGGGCCGTGGCCGCGACCGCCGAGCAGGCCGCCGTTGCCGCCGCCGCCGTGGCCGCCGCCCTCGAGGCGCCCCTGGTCCTGCTGACCCCCACGCCGGTCCTGGCCGAACGCGTGGCGTCGGTGGTCCGGTGGCTGCTGCACGCGGGCCCGACCCCCTACGCCTTCCCGCGCTGGCCCCGGGGCGCCGATTCGCCCTACGAGGAGGTCGTCGAGGGACCCTTCACCGCGGCCGCCCGATCCGGTGCCCTGGGCGCCTTCTGCCTGTCCGAAATCCCGTACGCCGTGGCCCTGGACGCCGCCCTGGCCGCCCGCCGCACCATCCCCTTCGACGCCTACAGCGAAGGGGTGTTCCGGCTGGAGGTCGGCCGCGACATCGACCTGACGGCCCTGATGGACGTGCTGGTCGGCGCGGGGTACCGGCGCACTTCCAGCGTGGCCGAGGTGGGCGAGTTCGCGGTGCGCGGCGGCGTGGTGGACGTGTTTTCGCCCTATGGCGAGGACCCGGTGCGCGTGGAGCTGGACGGCGACACCATCGCGTCCCTGAAGGTCTTCGATGCCGCGACCCAGCGGGCGCAGCGCCCACTGGCCATGACCTGGATCGTGCCCGCCTGGGAGGTCCCCGGCGACCCGACGCGGCTGCGCGACGCGGTGATTCGCCTGCGGGACGTTGCGGCGGCGGCCGGTGTTCCGGCGCCGCGCGTCGCCGAGGTCGAGGCCCTGTTCCGCCTGGGCCGGACGCCCCCGGCCTTCGCGGCCATGCTGCCCCTGATTTACGGCGGCCTGGACCTGCCGCTGGACTACCTCGGGGAAACCGCGGTGGTGGCCATCCTGGACCCCGCGGGCTGCTTCGCGTCGGCCGACGCGGCGCTGGACACCCTGCGGGCCGAGCGGGACGCCCTGGCCCCGGGGCCCCGCCTGGTGGCCACGCCCGAGGACCTGGCGGCCCCCGGCGAAACCTTGCTGGGCCGCCTGCGGAACCGGCCGCGCACCCTGTGGTTCGATTCCGGTCCGGTGGCCGCCCCGGCGTCGGGCGATTTCCCCCCGATCCAGCGCCGGGGTCCGGTCCTGGGCCCGGCGCATCCCGAGGCCTCGTCGGCCGAACTGACCCTCGCGACCCATGCCGAGGTCCCGGTGGCGGATCGGGTCGCGGGCCTGGTTTCCATCGCCCGCCGCCTGACGGAAGGCGGCCAGCGCCTGCTGGTCCTGGCGCCGTCCGACGCCGAGGCCGACCGCGTCCGGTCGATCCTTGCGTCCCAGGGCCTCGAACCGGCGATCGCCGGCCGCGACGGCCTCGCCGAAACGTTCCTGCTGCGGTCCACGACCCCCGTCCGCGTGGGCGTCGGCCGCGTCCGGGCCCCCTTCGGCATCGAAACGCTGGGCCTCCTGGTGGTGCCCTCGGAAGCCGTCTTCGGGGTCAAGGACACCGTCACCGGCCGCCGGGGGGAACGCCGGGGCGCCAAGGCCCTGTCCGACCTGCGGGACCTGTCGCCCGGGGATCTGGTCATCCACCGCGAGCACGGCATCGGCGTGTTCGACGGCATGAAGGAAATGCTGCTGGACGGCCGCAAGGCCGAGTGCCTGGTCCTGTCCTACGCCGCGGGCGACCGGCTGTACCTGCCGGTCGAGCGGTCGAACCTGCTGGAAAAGTTTGTCAGCGCCGGGGACGGAGGTCCCACCCGCGCCCTGGATCGCCTGGGCAGCCCCGCCTTCGCCAAGCGCAAGAAGGCGGCCAAGGGCGCCGTCCGGGACATCGCCGCGAAACTGAAGGTGCTGTACGCCCGCCGCCTGGCCGCCACGGCCGAGCCCCTGTCCCCGCCCGACGCCGAGTTCCGGGAGTTCGAGGCCACGTTCCCCTACGAGACCACGGCCGACCAGGAGCGCGCCATCGAGGACGTCCTGGAAGACGTGGCCCGGGACCGCCCCATGGACCGCCTGGTGTGCGGGGACGTGGGCTTCGGCAAGACCGAGGTGGCGATTCGCGCGGCCTACAAGGCGGTCCTGGACGGCAAGCAGGTCGCCGTCCTGGTCCCCACGACGATCCTCGCCGAGCAGCACCGCCTGACCTTCGCGGCCCGGTTCCGCGGCACGCCGGTGGTGGTCGAGTCGCTGTCCCGCTTCAAGTCGGCCCAGGAGGCCAAGCGCACGCTGCTGAGCCTGTCCCAGGGCGGCGTGGACGTGATCATCGGGACCCACCGCCTGCTGTCGAAGGACGTCGTGTTCCGGGACCTGGGCCTGCTGGTCGTGGACGAGGAGCACCGTTTCGGGGTCGCCCACAAGGAGCGCCTGCGCGAAATCGCGGCGCACGTCCACACCTTGACGCTGACCGCCACGCCCATCCCCCGGACGCTGCACATGGCCCTGGCCGGCATCCGCGACCTGTCGGTGATCGCGACGCCGCCCCGGGATCGCCTGGCGGTCAAGACCTTCGTCGCCCGGGCCGGCCGGGACCTCGTGCGCTCGGCCGTCATGAAGGAACTGAATCGCAACGGGCAGGTCTTCTACGTGCACAACCGCGTCGAGGACATCTACGACACGGCCGATCGCATCCAGGGACTGGTCCCCGAGGCCCGGGTCACGGTGGCCCACGGCCAGATGTCCGCGGACGACCTGGAAACCGTCATGTCCGCCTTCGTCCGGGGCGACAAGGACGTCCTGGTCTGCACGACGCTGATCGAGTCCGGCCTGGACATCGGCACGGCCAACACGATGATCGTGGACTCCGCGGACACCCTGGGCCTGGCCCAGTTGTACCAGTTGCGCGGCCGCGTGGGCCGTGCCGCCGAGCAGGCCTACTGCTACCTGCTGGTCCGCGATCCCTCGACCCTGACCGAGGACGCCCGTCGGCGCATCGAGGCGATCGAGCGGTTCAGCGAGCTGTCCAGCGGGTTCAACCTGGCGTCCATGGACCTCGAGATCCGCGGCGCGGGCGACGTGCTGGGCGCGAACCAGAGCGGCCACCTGGCGGCCGTAGGCCTGGACCTCTTCATGGAAATGCTGCAGGACGCACTGCACGAACTGTCCGGCGAGGCCGTCGAGGAGCGCCTGGACCCCGAACTGAAGATCGACGCCGAGGCGCGGATCCCGCCCGAATGGCTTCCGGACGAGTCCCTGCGCCTGCGGATGTACAAGCGCCTGGCCTCGTCCCGGGACCTGGCCGAGGTGGCCCACCTTTCGGGCGAGATGGCCGATCGCTTCGGGCACCCGCCGATCGGCGTCGAGCGCCTGCTGACGCTGATGCGGATCAAGGTGCGCGCCCGGGACCTGGGCCTGGCGCTGGTGGGACTGCGGGCCGGAACGGCGCAGGTCATCGCGGCGGGCGGCCACGAGGCTTCGATCCCGCGCATCCGTGCCGCGGCCGAGGCCCGGGCGTTCCGTGTCCAGTCCGCCGAGGCCGATCGGCTGCGCCTGGTGGTCCCGCGCGGGGTCGAGGGCGACGCGGCCCTGGCGCTGCTGGAAGACCTCCTTCGCGTCGCAGCGACCTGACGGAACGTTGCAATCAGGACATGATTGGTCCGCGGGTCTTGCCCCCCGGTCAGGGGGTGGCCATAGTCCGTCTGAACGTTTCGACGGAAGGGGGAGCCATGGACAGGGAAACCAGAGCGGGTTGGCGGGTGGCGTCGATGGCGCTTCTGCTGGCCCTGGCGCCGTCGTGTTCGTCTTCGGGCGGAGGTGCGGACGCGGGGATCGACGTGCCGTCGGACACCGGGCAGGACACGTTCGTGCCGGACACGCCCCTTCCGGACACGCCGGCCGACGTTCCGCCGGAAGTGGTCCTCTGTACGGTGGATTGCGGCGCCATGGCGACCATCCCGGCCGGCGCCTTCCAGATGGGCTGCGTCGCGGGTGCGGCCGGCAGCGATTGCGACGTTTCGGAAAAGCCCACGCACACGGTGAACGTCCCGGCCTTCGACATCGACGTGACGGAGGTGACGGCGGACCTGTGGTCCCGATGCGTCGGGGCCGGTGGGTGCACCCCGCCGAACACCAGTTCGAACCTTTGCACATACGGGGTTGCAGGAAAGGAACAGCACCCGATCAACTGCATATCGCGGCAGCAGGCCGCGGCGTTCTGCGCCTGGGACGGCAAGCGGCTGTGCAGCGAGGCCGAGTGGGAGAAGGCGGCGCTGGGGACCGACGGACGAAAGTACCCGTGGGGGGATACCGCCCCGACCTGCGAACTGGCGGTCCTGGACGATGGCGATCCGGGGTGCGGCACCGGCGCAACGTTCCCGGTCGGGTCGAAGCCGGCCGGCGACACGCCCACCGGCCTGAAGGACATGGCCGGCAACGTCTGGGAGTGGGTGGCGGACTACTACCACGCCTCCTACGCAGGAGCCCCGGCGGACGGCAGCGCCTGGCTGGATCCGGCCACGCAGTTCCAGGTGGCCCGTGGCGGCGCGTTCAGCGACACGGCGGACAAGATTCGCGGGTCCGCCCGCCGATCGTTCAACCTGGCCCTGGACGGGTACTACCTGGGCGTACGGTGCTGCCGGTAGGGTGGGCTCCGGGCGGGTGCCGCGTTGCGTCATCGGGTCCCGGACCGCTATAATCACCCCGACTCCGGAGCACCCGGCTCGACGTTCCCCAGCAGAGGAAGAACTCCCGCAATGACGAACACCGCAATCCCAGGGTCCTGGCCGTCCGCCGCCTTGCCGACGACAGCCCAGGACGTCCTGCGCCATGCCCGCAGCGTCACGTTCGTGGGTTCCATCGAGGAACTGGCCGCCCTGTCGGTTCCCGCGGACCGCGTCGATGCCCGGGGCTTCTATGCCGTGGCGTATGACGTGCCCGGTCGGGGGCCCGTGCTGGAGGCCGAGGTCTGTCGCGTCCGCAACGGCGTTTCGGCCAACTATCCCGAGCCTTACATGCGTCGGCGGGATCCGGACTGCGTCTTCATCGCCGACGACCAGCGCACGGACCAGCCGCGATTCGTGGAGCAGTTCGGCAAGCCCTTCGAAACGGTCCGCCAGGAAACCCTGGAGTGGCTGAAGACCCAGGACCTCGTGTGCCTGTTCTTCAAGGCCGGCGCCGCAGGGCCCGCGATGCCCTCGATGGCGATCCTCCCGTTGAACGCCGGGTTCTTCGGGCTGGGGCTGGGCATGATGCAGGGCGTGGTGCCGCTGGAGGAGGTCGACGCGGGGTTCGTCGTGCAGGCGATCGTCTACGTGGCGCCGCCCTTCCGGCACACCCACTTCGCGGGACGCCAGGTCGTCGTCCACAACCGCACGGACGGCCTGCACGAATTGTTTTCCTACAACCTGTACCCCGGTCCCTCGGCCAAGAAGGGCGTCTACGGGATGCTGCTGGCCCTGGGCGAGCGCGAGGGTTGGGTCACCGCGCACTGCTCGACCGTCCAGGTCGTCACGCCCTACGACAACATCTGCACGATCATGCACGAGGGCGCTTCGGGCGGCGGCAAGAGCGAAATGCTCGAGTACATCCACCGCGAGTCCGACGGCCGCGTGAAACTGGGCGTCAACCTGGTCACGGGCGAAACCCGCTACATCCAGTTGCCTCGCGGCTGCGCCCTGCATCCCGTCACCGACGACATGGCCCTGTGCCACCCGTCGTTCCAGCGGGCCGGCGACCGGAAACTGCGCCTGTCCGACGCCGAGGCCGCGTGGTTCCTGCGCGTCAACCACATCAACGGCTACGGCGTGGAGCCGCACCTGGAATCGCTGACGACCTGTCCCAGTCGCCCGCTGCTGTTCCTGAACATCGACGCCGTCCCGGGGTCCACCGCGCTGATCTGGGAACACACCATGGACTCGCCCGGGAAGGCCTGCCCGAATCCCCGCGTCGTCGTCCCGCGGGGCGACGTGCCGAACATCGTGAACACGCCCGTGACGATCGACGTGCGGTCCTTCGGCGTCCGCACGCCGCCCTGCACCGCCGCGGATCCCACCTACGGCATCCTCGGGTTGTTCCACATCCTCCCGCCTGCGCTGGCGTGGTTGTGGCGGCTGGTGGCGCCCCGGGGCTACGACAATCCGTCCATCGTGGACACCGGCGGGATGAGCAGCGAGGGCGTCGGCTCGTACTGGCCCTTCGCCACCGGGCGGCGCGTGGACCAGGCGAACCTGGTGCTGAAGCAGGTCTTCGACACCACGGACACCCTGTTCGTCCTGTGTCCGAACCAGCACGTGGGCGTCTGGAAGGTCGGGTTCGCCGCCCAGTGGGTCATGCGCGAGTACCTGGCCCGCCGCGGCCACGCGCCGTTCCGGCCCGACACCATCGGGCCCGCGCGCAGCCCGCTCCTGGGCTACGTGCCGAAGGTCATCCACGTCGAGGGCGCCGTCATCGGCCACTGGCTGCTCCACGTGGAAAGCCAGCCCGAGGTCGGCATCGCGGGCTACGACGCCGGCGCCGCGATCCTGAAGGACTTCTTCGAGGAGCAGTTGGTGAAGTTCCTGGACGCCGACCTGGACCCGCTGGGCCGGCGCATCATCGAGGCCTGCCTGGCCGGGGCCTCGGTCGAGGACTACCAGGCCTTCACCGGGTGACGTCCCGTCCCCGTTCGTTGATCCCGCGCCCCCGATCGGGTAGAAATGGCCTTCGGCGCAGGGTTCCTGGACTCCCCTGGAGGCGGCGGTGCGTAGACGAGTTCCGATTCGGGCCTCCGTGGCGGTCGTCCTGACGCTGCTGGTCGGCCTGTCCGCCTGCAAGCCCGAGCGCCCCACCGGCAAGATTGACCAGGCCCCCCTCCTGGTGGCCAAGCCCGAAACCACGCGCGACTGGGTCGTCGCAACCGTCGGCAACCGCGACATCACCTTCGGCGAACTGCAGGACGTCCTGGACTCCCTCCCGGTATTCGCCCGGATGCGATACCAGTCCCTGGAACGGCGCCGCGACTTCCTGGAGGCTTACGTCCAGTACGTGGTGCTGGCCCTGGCGGCCGAGTCCGAGGGCTACGGGAAGGACCCGGTGGTCCTGGAGCGGTTGAAGGGGGACCTGGTGGACCGGTTCCTCCAGGAGAGGGTGGACCTGAAGGTCCAGACGACCGACATCCCGGACGCGGCGGTCCGGGCCTGGTACGACGGCCATCCCTTCGAGTTCAAGGCGCCTGCCCGCAAGCGGATCTCGCAGATCGTCCTGAAGGATCGCGCGCTCGGCGAAACGATCGCCTTCCGCGTCCGCAGGACGATCGAAACGCTGGGCGACGGGAACCGCGAGGCGTTCGTCACGTTCGTGAACCAGTTCTCGACGGATGCGGCCACGAAGGACCGGGGCGGCGACCTGGGCCTGTTCCCGCGCCTGGGCGACGAGCCGGCGGGTGTCCCGGAGGCCGTCGTGGCGGCGGTGTCGACGCTGGACGGCCTGTTCCAGGTCAGCGGGCTGATCGAGGCCCCTGACGGGTTCCACGTGCTGTTCGTGTCGGGCATGGTGCCGGCGATCGACGAAACGCTGGACCAGGCCCGGCCGGCGATCGTCGAGCGCCTGATGGGCGTGGCTCGCGACCAGTTGCGGGCAGCCCTGGTGGCCGACCTGTCCGGGCGCGTTGGGGTCAAGGTGAACCCGGATGTCGCGGCCGCGGTCGTGGCGGAAGTGAAGGCTGCAGCGGCGAAGCCCCGCGCGGCGGACTCGGAGGCGGCACCGTCCGCCATCGGAGGTGCCCGGTGAGGAGCGCTGGATTCGTTCTGGTCCTGGGGGCCGTTGTCGTCCCCGGACTGTGTTCTGCGCAGGCTGCCGCGCCGGCGGCTCCGGCCCCGAAGGCGGCGGCCGCTGCCCTAGTCGAATTCGATCGCGTGGTGGCCAGCGTCGGCACCGAGGCCATCACCCTGTCCGAGGTCCGCGATCGGGCGAAGTCCGCCCGGAACGCCGTTGCGGAGGCCGTCACGTCGTCCCCCGCTCCCCAGGGGGACGCCCTGAAGACCGCCCTGGACGACCTGGTCGCCGAACGACTGGTCCTGGCCGAGGCGCGCAAGCTGAACCTGGAGGTCCCGGAGGCGGACGTGGACAAGCACGTCGCGGGCATCAAGGAGCAGAACGGCTGGAGCCAGGACGACTTCGTCGCCGCCGTGAAGATGCTGGGTTTCGCCGACGTGACGGCGTATCGCGATCACGCCCGCCGCGAACTGATGAAGTCCCAGGTGCTGCGCGTGAAGGTGGGCTCGAAGGTCCGGATCACCGATCTGGAGGTGGACGAGGAGTTCGCCCGTCGGCACCCCGGAAACACCGACGAGGAAGTCCACCTGTGGCACATCGCGCTGCTGGTCCCCGACGCCGCCACGGTCGAGGCGATCGACGCGCTGGCCCGCAAGGCCCGGGAGATCCAGGCCGTCGCCGCGGCGGGCAGCAGGACGTTCGAGGATCTGGCGAAGGAATTCGGCATGGACGGCTCGGCCCAGCGCGGGGGCGACGTCGGCTGGTTCACGAAGGGGAAACTGCAGGCCGCCTTGGAAAACACCGCCTTCGCCCTGCGCGACAACGAGATTTCGCCCGTCGTCCAGTCGTCGGTCGGCTTCCACGTCCTGCGGGTCACCGAGCGCCGCCGCGTGCCCCTGGCCGACGCCGAGGAAGCGAAGCGTCGCATCCGGTTCGAACTGTCCGAGGCCGCCTTCGCCCGCCTGTACGTCGACTACGTGAAGGAACTGAAGGCCTCCGGCCGCGTGATCGTCCGCCCTCTCTGACCGAAAATGGGGACAGCCTCCGATTTCCGCGAAAATGGGGACAGCCTCCGATGTCCGCAATTCCCCGTTTCCGCAGTGAACTGCTGGACCCCCTGAAGCAGGGCGCTCTCCCCGTCGTCCCACGCGGTTCTTGCAAGTCATTGTTTCAACTGCTCACGGCCGGCACCGGAAAAATCGGTGTCTGTCCCCATTTTTCTCTGACCGAAAATGGGGACAGCCTCCGATTTCCGCAATTCCCCGTTTCCACAGTGAACTGCTGGAGCCCCTGAAGCAGGGCGCTCTCCCCGTCGTCCCACACGGTTCTCGCAAGTCATTGTTTCATCAGCGCATGGCTGTCACCTGAAGAATCGGTGTCTGTCCCCATTTCCTGTTCCCATTTCCCCCCAAAAAACCGGTCGTCAACCACAAGGTCCCGCCCCACCAATCCACCGCCGCGAGCGTAAGTGGCGGCGCAGCCGTCCACTTCATGCGAGCGCGTCCGGACCGCCATAAGGTCGGTCCGGACGAATCTTGACAAAACTGTAAAGATTGCCCATATTGAACTCGTTGGCGCATGGAGCGCCCGGGAGAACCCATGAAGGTCAGCGCCACGGAAGAGCACGGACTGCGATGCCTGATGCGCCTGGCGATCGCCTGGAAGGCCGGGGAGTCCGTCACGATCCCCGAGGTGGCCCGGTGCGAAGGAATGTCGCCCCCGTACGCGGCCAAACTGGTCGCGATGCTGCGGCGGGCGGACCTGGTGCGCAGCGTCCGGGGCGTCAAGGGGGGCGTGGGCCTGTCCCGGGCCCCCGAGAGCATCACGTTGACCCAGGCCATGTCGGCCCTGGCCGGCTCGCCCGTGCGGACCGGGCCCTGCATGGGACCCGAGGGCGTGCGGTGCGATCGCCAGGGGACCTGCGGCCTGCGGGGCGTGTGGGACCGGGTGACGACCGTGGTGACCGGGGTCCTGGACGGCGTGACGCTGGCGGACCTGGTGGCGAACGGTCGGAGCGAGGCGGGTGGCGGTGATTCGCGGTCGGGCGTGGCGGCTCCCGCCCGCTGGTCGTCGGAGCCGAGGGCGTAGGTTGATGGAAGGAGCGACGATGAGCGGCAAGGAAGCGACGGACACCCGGACCCCGGTTCTGGTGGTCAAGGATCTGTGGGCGGGCATCGCGGGGAAGACCATCCTGAAGGGCGTGGACCTGACGGTCATGCCCGGCGAGGTCCACGCCATCATGGGGCGCAACGGCTCGGGAAAGAGCACGTTGACCAACGTCCTGATGGGCCACCCAGCCTACGAGGTCCAGAAGGGCGAAATCCTCTACCAGGGCCGGAACCTGCTGGATCTGGACGTCACCGAGCGGGCGCGGGCGGGGCTGTTCCTGGCCTTCCAGTACCCCGTGGCCGTCCCGGGCGTCACGGTGTCGTCCTTCCTGCGGACCGCCCTGCGGTCGGGCAAGGGTGTCGACGTGTCCGCCCGCGAATTCCGCAAGACGCTGCTGTCGTCCTTCAAGGAACTGGACATCCCCGCCGCCTTCGCGACCCGCTACCTGAACGACGGCTTTTCCGGCGGCGAAAAGAAGCGCCTGGAGGTGCTGCAGATGAACCTGCTGGCGCCGACGCTGGCCCTGCTGGACGAAACCGACTCGGGCCTCGACATCGACGCCCTGAAGACCGTGTCCGGCGGCATCGTCCGCGCCATCGATCGCGGCGTGTCCGTCATCCTGGTCACGCACTACCAGAGGATCCTGCAGTACGTGACCCCGCACGTCGTCCACGTCTTCCTGGACGGGCGCATCGTGCGGACCGGCGGGCCCGACCTGGCCCACGAACTGGAATCGAAGGGCTACGACTGGCTGGACGTCGAGGCGGGCGCCGCCCCGGCCGGAACGCCTGCGTGACCCCGGAGGCTGCGATGGAAACTCCCACCCCCCGCGAACTGGTCGGCGACTACCAGTACGGGTTTTCCGACGAGGATCACTCGGTCTTCCAGACGGCCCGCGGCCTCCGCGAGGACGTCGTCCGGCAGATCAGCGCCATCAAGAAGGAACCGGCGTGGATGCTGGAGTTCCGCCTGAAGGCCCTGCAGATGTTCCGGGACCGGCCGATGCCCCGATGGGGCGATTCGAAGGTCCTGGACGCCATCGACTTCGAGCGGATCATCTACTACGTGCGCCCGGCGGATCGCCAGGGCAAGACCTGGGACGACGTCCCCAAGGGCATCAAGGAAACCTTCGATCGCCTGGGCATCCCCGAGGCCGAGCGGAAGTTCCTGGCCGGCGTGTCGGCCCAGTACGAGTCCGAGGTCGTGTACCACTCGATCAAGGCGGAAATCGAAAAACTGGGCGTGATCTTCCTGGACATGGACTCGGGCCTGCGCGAGCACCCGGACATCGTGCGGAAGTATTTCGCGACGATCATCCCGCCCAACGACAACAAGTTCGCGTCGTTGAACAGCGCGATGTGGTCCGGCGGGTCCTTCATCTACGTGCCCAAGGGCGTCCACGTGAAGATCCCGCTGCAGGCCTACTTCCGCATCAACGTGCAGGACATGGGCCAGTTCGAGCGGACCCTGATCATCGCCGACGAGGGCTCGTCCGTGCACTACATCGAAGGCTGCACGGCCCCGACCTACAGCAGCGACAGCCTGCACTCGGCCGTGGTGGAGTTGATCGCCCTGAAGGGCGCCCGCATCCGGTACACGACCATCCAGAACTGGTCGAAAAACGTCCTGAACCTGGTGACCAAGCGGGCGGTGGCCCACGAGGACGCGTCGGTCGAGTGGGTGGACGGGAACCTGGGGTCGCGCCTGACGATGAAGTACCCGGCCATCCATCTGGTCGGGCCCCGGGCCCACGGCGAGGTCCTGTCCATCGCCTTCGCAGGCGCCGGGCAGCATCAGGACGCCGGCGCCAAGGTCATCCACGCGGCGCCCGACACGACGTCCACGATCACGTCCAAGTCCATCAGCAAGGACGGCGGACGGGCGTCCTACCGCGGGCTGGTGAAGGTCCACCCGGAGGCTCACGGCGCGAAGGTCAACGTCCGGTGCGACGCGCTGCTGCTGGACGAAACGTCGCGATCCGACACCTACCCGACGATGGAAATCGCCAGCGACGACGCCGCGATCGGCCACGAGGCCACGGTGTCGAAGGTCGGCGACGACCAGATGTTCTACCTCCGCAGCCGCGGCCTGTCGGAGGAGGAAGCCATGCTGATGATCGTCAACGGGTTCATCGAGCCCTTCGTGAAGGAACTGCCCATGGAGTACGCGGTGGAACTGAACCGCCTGATCCAGTTGGAGATGTCGGGCTCTGTGGGCTAGGAGCGAAGAATGAAGCGATTTGACGACGAACCGTGCTTCCTCGCCGACCGTCGGTTGCTGGCTGCGGCCCGGGCCCTGGAACTGCCCCTGCCGGACCGCTCGCTGCATCGATTCCGGTTCACGGATCCGGCGGCGCTGATGCCGTCGGCGGGGGTGGCGTCGGCCCTGGCCGTCCCGTCGCCTCCGTGGACCGTCGAGGTGGAGGTGTCGCCCGAGGCCCTGGCGTCCGGCGTGTCCGTCCTGGACTTCCCGACGGCCCTGGCCCGGATGCCGGCCCTGGTGGCCGAGCACCTGGGCCGCATCGCCCCTCCGGACGACGCGTTCCTGGCCCTGAACCTCGCCACCTTCAGCGGGGGCGCGGTGGTCCACGTGCCCGCGGGGGTGGTCGTGCCCGCGCCGATCGTCCTGAGGGTGCGGCCGGGGTCCGCCGAGGGCGCCGTGGCCTGCGGGCGGACGCTGGTGCTGGTGGACGCCGGCGCCACGGCGACGGTCCTGGAGGAAATGGACCTGGCGGCCGGCCTGGGCAACGCCGTCACGGAAGCGATCCTCGGGGCGGGGGCCACCCTGGTCCACGGCCGTTTCGAAACCGTGGCCCGGGGCGCGGCGTCGTTTTCCCGGGCGTGCTACTCCGTGGGGCGTGACGCCTCCCTGACCCACGCCCACGTCCTCCTGCCGTCGGGGCTGATCAAGGCCGAGGCCGTGCCGATCCTGGCGGGGACGGGCGCCCGCTCCGAGGGGCTGGTGCTGTCGCTGGCCGGCGGTCGCGCCCGGTCGGACTTCCGGGCCGTGGAGGACCACGCCGTTGGCGACACCGAAAGCCGTGTCATCTACCGGGCCGTGGCCCTGGGGCGTGGCAGGACGACGTTCACCGGGTTGCTGAAGATCCGCGAGGGCGCGGCACGCTCGGCTGCCTACGAGGAGGCGAGGTCCCTGCTGCTGTCCCGGACGGCCAGCGCCGACGTGCTGCCCGAGCTGGAAATCCTGAACCACGACGTCCGCTGCACCCACGGGGCCGCGGTGGCGCCGGTGGACGAGGACGCGGTGTTCTACCTGCGGACGCGCGGCCTGTCCCGGGACGAGGCGGAAGCCCTGCTGGTGGAAGGGTTCGTGGAGGCCGTGGCGTCGCGGTTCCCGTCCGAGGCCCTGGCCGACCGGGCCCGTGCGCGGTTGCGGGAGGAACTGGCCCTGGCGCGTGGCGTGGTTGCCCTGGCATCCGGCGCGCCGGCCGGTCCTTGAGGCGGGGGGGCTTTCCCGGAGGGGTTCGATGGTGCACGATGTCGCCGCGGTTTCCGATCTGCCGGAAGGAACGGGCGTGACCGTCTTCGTCGAGGGCCAGCCGGTGCTGCTGGTTCGCGTCGGGGACCGGGTGTTCGCGACGGAAGGCCTGTGCAGCCACGAGGAGCAGCCCCTGGAAGGGGGCTCGCTGATCGGCCCGACCGAGTGGCTGTGTCCGCACCACGGCGGCGCGCTGGACCTGGCGACCGGGCGGCCCACCCGGATGCCGGTGTGCTCGTCCGTCGAAACGTTCCCGGTGCGGCTGGAGGGCGGTCGCGTGCTGGTGGTGATGGATTGATCCAGTCGATGGGGACTGTTGCCGGGAGTGCGGCCGTGCTGGACGTGGAACGAATCCGAGCCGACTTCCCGATCCTGTCCCGCACCATGAACGGGCATCCGCTGGTCTACCTGGACAGCGCCGCGACCAGCCAGAAGCCCCGGGCGGTCATCGACGCGCTGGTGCGCTACTACGAAACTCTGAACGCCAACGTCCATCGCGGCGTCTACCGCCTGGCGGAGGATGCCACCCGGGAATACGAGGCCGCCCGGACGAAGGTGGCGGCGTTCGTCGGAGCCCCTTCGCCTGCCGGGGTCGTCTTCGTCCGCAACGCGACCGAGGGCATCAACCTGGTGGCCCGGGCCTGGGGCGATCGGAACCTCCGGGAGGGCGACGAGATCCTCGTCACCGCGATGGAGCACCACTCGAACCTGGTGCCGTGGCACCTGCTGGCGCGCCGCACCGGCGCCCGCGTGCGGGCCGTGGGGATCACGGAGGACGGCCGCCTGGACATGGCGGGCCTCGATGTCCTGCTGAACTCCCGGACGCGCCTGGTGGCCCTCAGCCACGTTTCGAACGTGCTGGGAACGATCAACCCCGTCGCCGACATCATCCGTCGCGCCCACGCGGTCGGCGCCGCGGTGCTGGTGGACGGCGCCCAGTCGGTGCCCCACCTGCCCGTCGACGTGGCCGCCCTGGGGGCGGATTTCCTGGCGTTTTCGGGCCACAAGATGCTGGGCCCGACGGGCGTGGGCGTCCTGGTGGTCCGACCCGATCGGTACGACGAAATGGACCCGTTCCTGGGCGGCGGCGAAATGATCCGCGAGGTCACCCTGACCTCCTCCACGTACGCGGATCCGCCGTGGCGCTACGAGGCCGGCACCCCGAACATCGCGGGCGTCATCGCCCTGGGCGCCGCCGTGGACTACCTGCGCGCGATCGGGATGGACGCCGTCGCCCAGCACGATCGCGACCTCGGGGCCCTGGCCCGCCGCCGCCTGTCCGAGGTCTCCGGGCTGCACCTGCTGGGCCCGACCCCCGGTCCGGACGCCACCGGCGGGGTCGCCACCTTCACGATGGACGGCGTGCATCCCCACGACATCGCCCAGGCGATGGACGGTCGGGGCATCGCCGTGCGCGCCGGCCACCACTGCTGCCAGCCCCTGATGGCCCGCCTGGGCCTGGCCGCGACGACGCGCGCGTCGTTCTACCTGTACAACACGGAATCCGAGGTGGAACTGCTGGCGGCGGCCCTGGAGGACGTGGCGCGCACCTACGCCCCCCGGCCCGCTTCGGTCCCGGCGCCCGACCCCGCGTCGGCCGCGGTCGAGGTCCCCGACGACGAGCTGTTCCGGGAGGTCGTCCTGGACCACTACATGCACCCGGCGGGCCGCGAGCCCCTCCCGGGGCCGGCGGTCGAGTGGCACGGCAAGAACCCGCTGTGCGGCGACGAGGTCACCCTGCGGCTGCAGACCGAGGACGGCCGGATCGCGGGCCTGCAGGTCGTCGGCCACGGGTGCTCCATCTCGGTCGCCTCGGGGTCCATGCTGGCCGAGCGCCTGAAGGGCCGCACGCTGGACGAGGCGCGGCGCCTGTTGCGGGGGGTCAAGGCGATGTTCCGCGGCGAGCCGCTCCCCGACGATCTGGACCTGGGCGACCTGGCGGCCCTCCAGGGGGTCAAGGACCTGCCCGTTCGCGTCAAGTGCGCCCTGCTGGCATGGACCACGCTGGAAGAAGCCCTGGAAGCACCGAATCCCCCGGAGGATCATCATGGCCACAGCCACCCGTGAGGCCCTGTACGAGGCGCTGTCCGCGGTCATCGACCCCCGGACGGGCCTGTCGATCGTGGACCTGGGCCTGCTGTTCGACGTGGACGTCGAGGACGACGGGCGCACCGCGATCGTGAAGGTCGCGCAGGTCCCGATGGCGCGCCGCCTGCTGTCCCGCATCCGCGGCGCCATCGAGGCAGCGGGGGATTTCGAGGACGGCCGCCTGGAGTTCGTGAAGGATCCGCCGTGGCTCCCCGAGATCATGGCCACGCCCGAGGCCCAGGCCCGTCTGGCCGCGGTCGCCACCGAACCGATGCCGCCCGCCGAGGTCGACGACCTCTGGGCGCAGGTGGGGCAGGTGATGGACCCGGAAATGGGCATGACGCTGGTCGAACTGGGGCTGATCTACGGCATCGACCTGGACGAAGCGGGGCGGGTGGCGACCATCCGGATGACGCTCACCTCGCCCATGTGCCCGGTCGGGCCCTACCTCGTCGAGGCGGTGAAGCAGGCCGCGCTGCTGGCGATGGGCATCGAGGAGGTGTCCGTCGATCTGGTCTGGGACCCGCCGTGGGATCCCCGCACCATGGCCTCGGAAGACGCGCAGGCGGATCTGGGATTGATCTAGATGTGGATCTTCTTCCAGGTACCCGACCGGAACTTCCACGTCATCAGCGCGCCCAGGCCCACGATGTAGGTCAGCGCGGCCAGGAAGATGCCGTTCAGCCCCAGTCCCATCGGGATCGACAGGAACCACGACAGCGGGACCAGGCACAGGAAGTGGAGGGCGATTTCGACCCACATGACGAACCGGGTCGCGCCGGCGCCGAACAGCGCCTGGGCCAGCACCAGCCCGAACCCGATGCTGAAGTTGCCCGCGCCCACGATGCGCAGGGCGGTCCGGCCGACCTCCACCACTTCCTCGTCGTGGGTGAAGATGCCCATGGCCTGATCCGGGAACACCGCCACCATCAGGCCCAGGATCCCCGTGAACCACGCCGCCAGGCGGACCGAGGTCCAGGCGAACGACTCGGATTCCTCGGGATGGCCGCGGCCCAGGTTCTGGCTGACCAGCGTGGCCGTCGCGATGCCCAGCCCCATGCACGCCATGATGCTCAGGAACAGGATGTCGAAGATGACCTTGGTGGCGGCCGCGTGGATCGGCGCCTGGCTGGCCAGGATCCCCGAGAACGCGGCGCGGTCGGCGCCGAAGGGGGACAGCGCGCGCATCCACTCGACCCGCGCCGAGGCCAGGCCGCTGGCCGAGATCTCGCCCGACGCCTGGGCGTCCAGCAGGCCCACCCAGTGATACGTCACCAGGATGCCGATCATCAGGACCGCCGTGGCCACGCCCGAGGGGATCGACAGGCGCAGGATGCGTCCCATCACCCGCAGGTCGAAGTTCTTCAGATGGAAGATGTGGTGGCCGGTCCGGTACTTCGCCCGCAGCGACCATCCGACCATGACCACCAGGCCGACGTAGGACGCGATGGTGGCCGCGACGCCGGCGCCCAGCACGTTCATCCGCGGCAGGCCGGCGACGCCGAAGACCAGCAGGTAGGCCAGCACGGCGTTGATGATGTTCATGATGATCGCGGTGATCAGGTGGTAGTGCGTCTTGCCCAGCCCGTCGAAGAAGGACTTGAACGACAGCGTGCCCACCATGGCCAGGATGCCCACGAACCGCGCGCGGCAGTAGGGGACGCCCTGGGCCAGGACCTGCTCGTTCTGGGTGAACAGGCGGAACAGCGGCCGGGTGAAGATGACCGCCAGGATCGTGACCACCGTCCCGACGATCAGGGCGACCATGGCGCTGTTGAACAGGACGCGGCCCGTCCCTTCCTTGTCGCCTTCGCCGATGCGCCGGGCCGTCATGGCCTGGGTGCCCACCGAGATCGCGCCGACGAAGCCGCCGATCATCCAGTGCAGCAGCACCGAGTACCCCAGGCCCGCCTGCCCGGCGATGGAGTACTCCTTGGGCAGGAACCCGATGATGATGGTGTCGAACTGGTTGATGAAGGTCTGGGTCAGCATGGCCGCCATGATGGGCCACGCGATTTTCATGATGGTCTTCGACCGGGCGCGATCGGGGAACAGGAACTTTGCGACCCGGTTTCTCATGGCGCCGGGAGGTTACAAGGGAGGGCGGGGAAAGGCAAGAGTGGTACGGGCGCGTGAAGAGGGGTACGTGGGAACCTGCTGCTTCATGTACCATCGGGGCTGGCACGCTCCCTGGAGGCCTTCATGCGAATCCTGATGGTGTTCCTTGCGCTCGTTGCGACGCAGTCGGCCCTTGCCGCCCCCCGGGGCAAGGCGGCGCCCGCGGCATCGAAACCGCGCGTCAGCGCCGCCACGCAGGAATGCCTGGACTGCCATGCCGACGCGACGCCCGGGATCGTCGCCGAGTGGAGGGCCTCCCGCCACGCCGGCGTGACGGTTGCCGAGGCCCTTGCAAGGACGCCCCTGGAACGGCGGGTATCCGTGGCCGCGGCGCCCGAAGGAACCGGCGCGG
Source organism: uncultured Myxococcales bacterium (assembly GCA_903847405.1). GTDB lineage: Bacteria > Myxococcota_A > UBA9042 > DTJE01 > DTJE01 > CAIZWN01. The sequence continues at coordinate 33,915 of CAINDP010000012.1, forward strand.
TCGTCGTCGGCTGCGCCGAATGCCATGCCGCGCGCCCGGATGCCCACCCCGATTCCTTCGATCACGAGGGCCACCGGGTCCACACGGTCGTATCCCCGCCGGACTGCGCGTCGTGCCACCCGGTCGAAGCCGGGGAGTTCGACCAGAACATCATGTCCCGGGCCTACGGCAACCTGATGGGGAATCCCCTGTTCAAGGACATGTCCGACCAGGTGCTCGGGATCGCCGCCTTCGACCCGGCCCGCATGACCATGACGATGACGGCCCCGGCCGGCGACGCCCAGGCCGATTCCTGCCTGTCCTGCCACGGCACGATCGTCCAGGTGACCGGCACCACCGTCCGGCACACCGACGTCGGCGACCTGACGTTCCCGGTCCTGTCGAACTGGCCGAACCAGGGGGTCGGCCGCATGAACCCCGACGGCTCGCGGGGGGCCTGCTCCGCCTGCCACACCCGCCACGCGTTTTCCATTGCCGTGGCCCGCAGCGCCGAAACCTGCGCCACCTGCCACAAGGGGCCGGACGTCCCGGCCTACGCGGTCTGGTCCGTCAGCAAGCACGGCACGATCGTCAAGGCGAACAGCGACAAATGGGACATGACGAAGGTCCCGTGGACGGTCGGGAACGACTTCACGGCGCCGACCTGCGCGGCCTGCCATGCCAGCCTGGTGGTCGCCCCGGGCGGCGCGGTCATCGCCCCGCGCACCCACCGGATGAACGACCGTCTGCCCTGGCGGCTGTTCGGGCTGCCATACTCCCACCCGCATCCGGTCTCGCCCGACACGACGATCCTCCGGACCGCGGGTGGCCTCCCCCTGCCGACGGACCTCGACGGCACCCTGTCGCCCGGCCTCATCGACGCCGCCGAACAGGGCCGTCGCACCGCGGCCCTGCAGAAGGTCTGCCGCGCCTGCCATGGCCAGGGGTGGATCGACGGCCACTTCGCGCGCCTTCAGTCGACGCTCCGCGAAGCCGACGCCCAGACCCTGGCCGCGACCGGGGTCGTCCGGCAGGCCTGGGCGCGGGGGTTGGCGAAGGGTCCGGGGAAGGGCAGCATCTTCGACGAGCCGATTGAGCGGTCCTGGGTCGAGGGATGGCTGTTCTACGGGAACTCGACGCGCTTCGCATCGGCCATGGCCGGAGCCGACTACGGCACCTTTGCCAACGGCCGGTGGATGCTGGCGAAGAACCTGCGGGACATGATGGAATGGCTGGCCGATCGCCTGTCTCCGGCGCGCCGCTGAGGCTGGGTCCGCCCGGGTGCGGGGCTCGGCGCCGCCCAACCTGCGCAACCGGGCCTCAACCTTGTGTTGACAATACCTGCATTCTGCTGCATCCTCCCCGTCCGCGGCTCGGCCGCCTGGATGAAATTAGCGATTGACAGGATCGCCTTCGTCCACCATAATCAGTCGCCCTTTGTGGGGGCACGTTCTTTACATGCTGGCGTAGCTCAATCCGGTAGAGCACCTGATTTGTAATCAGGCGGTTGTGGGTTCGATTCCCGTCGCCAGCTCGGCCGGAAATGGCTTGTGTTGTGCGGAGGGGTTCCCGAGTGGTCAAAGGGATCAGACTGTAAATCTGCCGCCAATAGGCTTCGGAGGTTCGAATCCTCCCCCCTCCACTGTACGGTTCCTGGTTGCCGGTGCCTGTTCGTTGTTCTTTGATTTTCACGGAACTCGGTCCTGAACAGGGACGGGTCCGTGCTCGCTGCGGGAATAGCTCAGTTGGTAGAGCGCGAGCCTTCCAAGCTCGACGTCGCGGGTTCGAATCCCGTTTCCCGCTCGGTGCTCGGGACCGGGCGTTGTGAAGGCCTTCGTAGCTCAATTGGTAGAGCACGTCCTTGGTAAGGACGGGGTAGTCGGTTCGATTCCGATCGAAGGCTCCGGAAGGTAGGCCCGGTACCGGTCAGGCGACCGGAAAGGCCGGTCGTGTTGGTTGGGACGAAAGGCAAGGAGGAACGGTAATGGGCAAGGAAAAATTCGTTCGCAACAAGCCTCATGTGAACGTGGGCACGATCGGTCACATTGACCACGGCAAGACGACCCTGACCGCCGCGATCACCAAGACCCTGGCGGGCATGGGCGGTGCGAAGTTCGTCGCCTTCGATGAAATCGACAAGGCGCCGGAGGAAAAGGCCCGCGGCATCACGATCGCCACGGCCCACGTCGAGTACGAAACGAAGGCGCGCCACTACGCGCACGTCGATTGCCCCGGACACGCCGACTACATCAAGAACATGATCACCGGCGCGGCGCAGATGGACGGCGCGATCGTCGTCGTCGCGGCGACCGACGGCGTGATGCCCCAGACCCGTGAGCACATCCTGCTCGCGCGTCAGGTTGGCGTCCCCGCGATCGTCATCTTCCTGAACAAGTGCGACCAGCAGCCCGACGAAGAACTCCTCGAGATCACCGAAGAGGAAGTTCGCGACGTGCTGAAGAAGTACGACTTCCCCGGCGACACCATCCCGATCGTCCGCGGCTCCGCGCTGCACGCCCTCGAGGCCGACAGCTACAAGGATCCGGCAGCCCAGTGCATCCACGACCTGATGGCGGCCGTCGATCAGTACATCCCGACGCCCGAGCGCGAGATCGACAAGCCCTTCCTGATGCCGGTCGAGGACGTGTTCTCGATCGCCGGCCGCGGCACCGTCGCCACCGGCCGCATCGAGCGTGGCAAGGTCAAGGTCGGCGAGGAAGTCGAGATCGTCGGCTTCCAGGCGACCCGCAAGGTCATCGTCACGGGCGTCGAAATGTTCCGCAAGACGCTCGATGAAGGCCTCGCCGGCGACAACGTCGGCTGCCTGATCCGCGGCATCAAGCGCGACGAAATCGAGCGCGGCCAGGTCCTGGCGAAGCCGGGTTCCATCAAGCCGCACACGAAGTTCACCGCGTCCGTGTACGTCCTGACCAAGGACGAGGGTGGCCGTCACACGCCGTTCTTCACGGGCTACCGTCCGCAGTTCTACATCCGTACGACGGACGTCACCGGCGTCGCGCACCTGCCCGAAGGCATGGAAATGTGCATGCCCGGCGACCGCACGCCGATCACCGTCGAACTGATCACGCCCGTCGCGATCGAGCCCGGACTGCGCTTCGCCATCCGCGAAGGCGGCCGCACGGTCGGCCAGGGCGTCGTGGGCGAGATCGTCGAGTAAGGTTCCTTTCTGTGAATTGAAACAGGGCGTGACCCGCCGGCCCCGAAAGGGGCGGGGCGGGAGCCGGGAGACGAACGATGGCGAAGAAGGACAACCGGGTCAACATTCAGCTCGAATGCCAGTCGTGCCGCAAGAGCGGGCTCCCGGGCGTTGCGCGCTACTGCTCGGAAAAGAACAAGAAGACCACGACGGCCCGGCTCGAGATCAAGAAGTATTGCAAGTTCGAGCGCAAGCACACCACCTTCAAGGAAATCAAGTAGCCCGGGTGGTGGGCTGACGGCATTGCGGGGCTCCGCCGGAAACGGGGGGCCTCGACAGGGCAGTAGCTCTAACGGTAGAGCAGCGGTCTCCAAAACCGCGGGTTGGGGGTTCGAATCCCTCCTGCCCTGCCAAGTGACACCGGTCGATCGTCGACCGGGTATTTGCGAGGGGAACCGGTGGAAAAATACGTTCGCCTCTCGTACGTGGTGATCGGCCTGCTCGTCTGGGTGATGCTGGCGGCGTTCCTGTCGTCGGTCCTCGGATGGATCAGCCCGAACATCGACAAGCCGCTCCTGGGCGCCAAGTTCGCCATCAGCGACCTTCTCGGGTTGTTCGCGGGCGTTGGTGCAGCGGTGTTCCTGTGGTTTTCGGCCGAGGTCAACAAGTTCGGGATGGAGGTCGCGGGCGAGCTTCGCAGCGTGACCTGGCCGACCTGGCCCGAGACGCGGGTTTCGACCATCGTGGTCGTGGTCACCACGGTCGTGGTGTCCCTGATCCTGGGGTTGTTCGACGCGGTCATCGGGGCCCTGACCAGCGTCATTTACCGCCTGTGAAACAGGTTCGGACAAGCCGATGAAGTGGTTCGTGGTCCACACGTACTCGGGTTTCGAACAGAAGGTCAAGGCCGACATCCTTGACCAGATGAAGCGCGAGGGTCCGACCGTCTTCGAGCACATCGGGGAGATCATCGTTCCGATGGAACCCCCCGTCCCGGAGGGCGAGAAGAAGCGCCCCGGCGGTCGGCGGAAGTTCTTCCCGGGCTATATCCTCGTCGAGATGGATCTGAACGACGAGACGCACCATTTCATCCGTCATCGTCCGAACGTGACGGGCTTCGTCGGGAACGATCGGGGGCCTCGTCCCCTGTCCGTGAAGGAAGTCGATCAGATCCGGCACCAGATGGAGCAGGGCCAGGTGCGCCCTGTCGCCGAGGTGCAGTTCGAGGAAGGCATGGCGGTCCGGATCAAGGACGGGCCGTTCGTGAACTTCTCGGGGATCATCGAAGAGGTCAAGACCGAGAAGCGGAAGGTCCGCGTCCTGGTCACCATCTTCGGCCGCGCCACGCCGGTCGAATTGGACTTCAACCAGGTCGAGCGCGTGTAGGTCGGTCTGGGCCGCCCGGGCCCCGCCGCGAAGGAGATGTTCAGCCATGGGTAAGAAGATCGTCGGTCAGATCAAGCTGCACATCAAGGCGGGCAAGGCCACGCCCCAGCCCCCGGTCGGTCCGGCGCTGGGCCAGGCAGGCGCCAACATCATGGAGTTCTGCAAGGCCTTCAACGCCCGTACGGCGTCGTTGGGCGACTCCACGGTCCCCGTGGTCATCACGGTCTTCTCGGACCGTTCGTTCGTGTTCGTGACCAAGACCGCCCCGGTGTCCGAGCAGGTCCGCAAGGCGGCCGGCCTGGACAAGGGCTCCACGAATCCCGGCCGCGAAATGGTCGGGAAGATCACGAAGGAGCAGGTGGCCAAGATCGCTCAGATCAAGATGCCGGACCTCTACGCCGTAGACCTCGAAGGCGCCATGCGGACCGTGGCTGGCACGGCCCGTTCCATGGGCATCGAGGTGGTGGATTAGCCACCGCACGGTCTGCCTGAGGGAGGCGAGGAGTACCTAGATGCCGAAGAAGTACAACGCTGCCGTGACCCTGGTCGATCGGGACAAGAAGATCACCGTCGAGGAAGCCCTGAACCTGGTCAGTTCGACCGGGTTCGCCAAGTTCGACGAGTCCGTGGACATCGCGGTCCGCCTGGGCGTCAACCCCAAGCACGCCGACCAGATGGTCCGCGGCGCCTGCGTGATGCCGTCGGGCACCGGCAAGGTGACCCGCGTCCTGGTCTTCGCGAAGGGCGACAAGGTCAAGGAAGCACAGGATGCCGGCGCCGATTTCGTGGGCGCCGAGGACCTGGCCGAAAAGATCAAGACCGGCTGGTTCGAGTTCGACAAGGCGATCGCGACGCCCGACATGATGGGCCTCGTGGGCAAGCTGGGCAAGCTCCTGGGCACCCGCGGCTTGATGCCGAACCCGAAGGTCGGTACCGTTACGATGGACGTCGCCCGGGCGGTGCGTGAATCGAAGGCCGGCAAGGTCGAGTTCCGCGTCGACAAGAACGGCATCATTCATACGACGATCGGACGCAAGTCGTTCACGCCCCAGCAGTTGAAGGACAACTTCCTGGCCGTGTGCGAAACGCTGATCAAGCTGAAGCCGGCGACCGTGAAGGGCTCGTACATCAAGAGTGTCACGATGTCCTGCACGATGGGTCCGGGCATCCGCGTCGAGCCGTCGGACGTCGAAGTGGCCCTGAAGGCCGCGAAGTAGTGGTGCGTGCGGGGACAGCCTTCAGGCTGTCTCTGTGGTGGCGTGGGGACAGCCTTCAGGCTGTCCCCGATGTTCGGTGCTGCCAGAGAAGTCGGCGCCGTTCCCGATTGGGAACGGGTGAGTCCGGCGGAGGCGGTTGGAACGGGATGACGACGACCGTTGTGTTGTCCCCCTCCCCCTGCCTGAAGGCAGCCGCTGTGCCCGGGAGTCTCGCGACGTGGAGATGAGACGATGAACCTGGAGCAGAAGAAGGCGGCGGTCGCGGAACTGACGGATCTCCTCAGTTCCGCAAAGGCCATGGTGCTGCTCGCCCAGAACGGGCTGAACATGGAAATGAACACGACGATGCGTCGCGCCCTCCGCAAGGAAGGCGGGCACTTCCGCGTGATCAAGAACACCATGCTCGCCCGCGCTGTGGAAGGCACTCCGTGGGCCTTCTTCGCGAACGAATTGAAGGGCCCCCTGGCGGTGGCGTACACCACCCAGGACCCGGCGACGTTCGCGAAGTCCCTGACCACGCTCCTCAAGGGCGTGACCAAGGTCAAGGTGGTGGGCGGAAGCCTGGGGACCAGTCCGATGGGTGAGGCACAGCTCAAGGCGCTGGCCGCACTTCCCTCGGCGGACGTTCTCAAGGGGATGCTGCTCGGAGCCCTGGTGGGCGTACCCAAGAAGTTCCTCGGCGTGCTCAACGCGCCGGCCAGGGATTTCGTGGGCGTCCTCGCGGCGCGCGAGCGGCAGCTTTCGGAGCAGGCGGCGTAAGGCTGAGTTCAGCCTGACGCAGGAACAACACAGAAGGAGCGATCAAGATGGCGGATCTTACTCGTGAGCAGGTCAAGGCGTATCTGAGCGGTCTGACGGTTCTGGAGCTGTCGGAGCTGACCAAGGAGCTCGAGGCGGCCTGGGGCGTCACGGCCTCTGCGCCCATGGCGATGATGGCGATGGCGGCGGCTCCGGCCGAGGCCGCGCCGGTTGTCGAAGAGAAGACCGAGTTCGACGTCGTCCTGAAGGACGTGCAGGCGGACAAGCGCGTTGCGGTCATCAAGGAAATCCGCGGCATCGTCAGCAGCCTGGGTCTGCGCGAAGCCAAGGAACTGGTCGAGAGCGCCCCGAAGGTCGTCAAGGAAGCCGTCTCCAAGGCGGAAGCCGAAGAGATCAAGAAGCGCCTCGAGGCCGCCGGCGCCACGATCGAGATCAAGTAGGACCTGTTCCGGATCCCCACCGCGAGTTCGCGGGAGTGCACGTCCGGCCCTTGGCTGCGATGCAGGCTCCCGACTCGCGCTACGTTCGTGGTGGTGGACGCCGGTCCCGGCCGACCGGCCCGAGCACGAAGGCGGAGGCGAGGGATTGCGCATGCAATCTCTTGACGCAGCCGGAGTCGACTCGGGCCCGTTCAAACGGGACCGGCGTCTGCGCCTGCCTCCCTTTGGGGGTGCCCAGCGGGTCACGCCCGTGACCTTGGGCAGGACGCGTGTGCGACCGGTGCACTGCCGGCGTCGCGCGAAGGCAGAGGGACGAGACGCGCCCGTCGCGGATCGCCCCGATGAACCAGGGCTGTGCTGCTTTCAGCATCGCCAGGAACGTTCGCTACATTCGCCTCAGCGGAGAAGGGTCAGGATGGCCATCACCAGCAAGCCCGTTGGACTCAGGTCTCGTTGCAGCTTCGCGCGCATCCCCGAGGTTCTGGGGGTGCCGGATTTGATCCGTGTCCAGAAGGAGTCGTACGAACGCTTCCTCCAGCGGGACACCCTGCCGGAAAAGCGCGGCGACTTCGGACTGCACGGCATCTTCAAGGGCATCTTCCCGATCGCGGACTACAACAAGACCGCGACCCTGGAGTACGTGGGCTACGTCCTGGACGCGCCGAAGTACGACGTCGAGGAGTGCCGGCAGCGTGGCATCACGTATGCGGCCCCGATGCGCGTCACGGTTCGCCTGGTGATGTGGGACACGGACCCGGAAACCGCCGTCCGCGAGATTCGCGACGTGAAGGAGCAGGAGGTCTACTTCGGGGAAATCCCGTTGATGACCGAGCAGGGCACCTTCATCATCAACGGCGCCGAACGCGTCGTGGTGAGCCAGTTGCACCGGTCGCCGGGCGTGTTCTTCGAGAACGACAAGGGCCGCACCCACGCGTCGGGCAAGCTGCTGTACAGCGCCCGCATCATCCCGAACCGCGGGTCGTGGGTCGACTTTGAATTCGACCACAAGGACATCCTGTTCGTCCGCATCGATCGCCGTCGGAAGATCCACGCGACCGTGCTGCTGAAGGCCCTGGGCTTCAGCGTGCACGAGATCCTGACGCGGTTCTACCCGGTCGAGTCGATCGCGCTGCACAAGGACGGCGGCTTCAGCCACAAGCTGGACGTGAAACTGCTGGCCGATCAGCGCCTGAACCACGACGTCGCCGACCCCAAGTCGGGCCAGATCCTCGTGAAGAAGGGCGAAAAGCTGGGCAAGTTCCGCCTGAAGAAACTGGTGGACGCCGGCATCGAGACGCTGCCGCTGGGTCGCGATGAAGTGGTCGGCAAGTACCTGGCCGACGACGTCATCGACGAGGAAACCGGCGAGATCCTGTTCGAGTGCAACCAGGAGATCGTCGAGAAGGTGCTGACTGCTCTGCAGGAGCGCGGCGTCGACGAGATCGCGGTCCTGCACATCGACCAGGTCAGCACCGGCCCGTACCTGCGCAACACCCTGCTGGCCGACAAGGTCGAAACGCCCCTGGAAGCCGCGGTGGAAGTGTACCGCCGCCAGCGCCCGGGCGACCCGACCAGCCCCGAGCAGGCGCGCGCCTACTTCAACAGCCTGTTCTTCAGCAGCGCCCGGTACGACCTGTCGCCGGTCGGCCGCCTGAAGATGAACTTCAAGTTCAACCAGCAGGTCCCCCTGGACCAGACCACCCTGCTGAAGGACGACTTCTTCCACGTGGTCCAGTACTTGCTGGACCTGCGCATGGGCAAGCTGGGCGCCCGCGTGGACGACATCGATCAGTTGTCGAACCGCCGCGTCCGTGCCGTCGGCGAACTGATGGAAAACCAGTTCCGCATCGGCATGGTCCGCATGGAGCGGGCGATCCGCGAAAAGATGACCATGTCGCCCGACCTGGCGACCCTGATGCCCCACGACCTGGTGAACGCCAAGCCCGTCAGCGCCGTGCTGAAGGAGTACTTCGGCGCCTCCCAGTTGTCGCAGTTCATGGACCAGACCAACCCGCTGTCGGAAATCACGAACAAGCGCCGCCTGTCCGCCCTCGGGCCGGGCGGCCTGACGCGTGACCGCGCCGGGTTCGAGGTTCGCGACGTCCACGCCACCCACTACGGTCGCGTGTGCCCGATCGAAACCCCGGAAGGTCCGAACATCGGCCTGATCTCCTCGCTGGCGACCTTCGCCCGCGTCAACGACTTCGGCTTCATCGAGACGCCGTATCGCGAAGTGTCCGAGCGCCGCATCACGGACAAGGTGCGCTACCTGACCGCGATGGAGGAAGAGAACGAGGTCATCGCCCAGGCCGGCGTGACCGTCGATCCCACCAACTACATCGTGGACGACCTCGTCCAGGCCCGTAAGAACGAGGACTTCGTCCTGGCCCCGTCGGACGAAGTGACGCTGGTGGACGTGTCCCCGGCCCAGTTGGTGTCCGTGGCCGCCGCCCTCGTCCCCTTCCTGGAGCACGACGACGCCAACCGCGCCCTCATGGGTTCGAACATGATGCGGCAGGGCGTCCCGCTGGTCCGGGCGGAAGCGCCGCTGGTCGGCACCGGCCTGGAGTGGGTCGTCGCCCGCGATTCCGGCGTCCTGCTGTACGCGGCCAACGCCGGCGTGGTCGAGTCGGTGGACGCGAACCGCATCGTGCTGCGCCGCGAAGGCGACGACGCGGATCACGACGCGCTGAAGCCCGACATCTACACGCTGATCAAGTATCGGCGGTCCAACCAGAACACGTGCATCAACCAGAAGCCCCTGGTCCACAAGGGCCAGGTCGTGGCGAAGGGCCAGGTCCTGGCGGACGGCTCGGCGACGGAACAGGGCGAACTGGCCCTGGGCCAGAACATCGTCGTCGCCTTCATGCCCTGGGGCGGCTACAACTTCGAAGATTCGATCCTGATGTCGGAGAAGCTGGTCCAGAAGGACTTCTTCACCAGCATCCACATCGAGGAATTCGAGTGCGTGGCCCGCGACACCAAGCTGGGGCGCGAGGAAATCACCCGCGACATCCCCAACGTCAGCGAGGAAGCGCTGAAGGATCTGGACCTGTCGGGCATCGTGCGCATCGGCGCCGAGGTCCGCACGGGCAACATCCTGGTCGGCAAGATCACGCCGAAGGGCGAAACGCAGCTTTCCCCGGAAGAAAAGCTGCTTCGCGCCATCTTCGGCGAGAAGGCCGCCGACGTGAAGGACTCGTCCCTGCGCGTGCCGCCGGGCGTCACGGGCATCGTCGTGGGCGCCAAGGTCTTCTCCCGCAAGGGCGCGGACAAGGACGACCGTACGAAGGACCTGGAAGAAATCGAGGAAGCGCGGCTGCGCAAGGACCGCGACGACGAGATCAAGGTCACCACGCGGTCCATGCAGGAGCGCCTGATCCGTGCGTTGACGGGCAAGGTTTCGGCCGCCGCCCTCACCGACGCGAACGGCAAGACGCTGATCCGCAAGGGCGCGACGCTGACCGGCGACATGCTGCAGAAGCTGCCGCTGGACCAGTTCATCCACATCAAGCTGAAGGACGACGAGGCCACCGAGGGCCGTGTCAGCGCGATGCTGGACGTGCTGACCGACCAGGCAGGCGCCATCACGACGCTGTTCGGCGACAAGATCGCCCGCCTGCGCCGCGGCGACGAGCTGCCCCCCGGCGTCATCAAGACCATCAAGGTCTACGTCGCCATCAAGCGCAAGATCCAGGTCGGCGACAAGATGGCCGGCCGTCACGGCAACAAGGGCGTCCTGTCCCGCCTGCTGCCCCCCGAGGACATGCCCTACCTCGAGGACGGCACCCCCGTGGACATCGTCCTGAACCCGCTGGGCGTCCCGTCCCGAATGAACGTCGGCCAGATCCTGGAAGTCCACCTCGGCTGGGCCGCCCGCAACATCGGGCAGCAGATCGACGCCGCGCTGGAAAACGGCACCGGCATCAAGGGCATCAAGAAGCGCCTGCTGAAGCTGTTCGCGACCGACTCGGCCCGCAAGCTCATCAAGGACATGGATGACGAGCAGGTGATCGAGTTCGCGAAGCAGTTCCCGATGGGCATCCCCGTGGGCTCGCCGGTCTTCGACGGCGCCCAGGAAGACCAGATCAAGTCGTGGCTGGACGACGCGGGCCTGCCGCTGTCCGGCAAGAGCACGCTGTTCGACGGCCGCACGGGCGAAGCGTTCGACTCCGAGGTCACGGTCGGCATCATGTACATGATGAAGCTGCACCACCTCGTTGACGAAAAGATGCACGCCCGTTCGACCGGTCCGTACTCCCTGGTCACCCAGCAGCCGCTGGGCGGCAAGGCGCAGTTCGGCGGTCAGCGCATCGGCGAAATGGAAGTGTGGGCGTTCGAGGCCTATGGCGCGGCGTACGCACTCCAGGAAATCCTGACCGTGAAGTCCGACGACGTGGCGGGCCGTACGGCGACGTACGACAGCATCGTCAAGGGCGACTACAACGTGCACGCCGGTCTCCCGGAATCGTTCAACGTCCTCGTCAAGGAACTGAAGTCCCTGGCGCTGGACGTGCAGTTGATCGAACAGGATCAACTGGCGGAAGGGTGACGGGCGCGGGTGCCCGGGTTTCGTGAGCCTTGTGTGCTCGACGGTCGCCGGCGGAATCGCCGGGGGCCGACGCTGGTTCGAACCGGAGGTGTCCAGTGAAGGACCTTTTCACCGTTTTTGATCGCCCGAAGGATCCGCTTTCGATCGTCGCGATGCGGGTGGCCCTCGCCTCCCCGAAGACGATTCTCGGCTGGTCGTACGGCGAGGTGAAGAAGCCGGAAACGATCAACTACCGTACCTTCAAGCCCGAGCGGGAAGGCCTCTTCTGCGCCAAGATCTTCGGGCCGGTGAAGGACTACGAGTGCAATTGCGGCCGGTACAAGCGCCTCAAGCACCGCGGCATCGTCTGCGAGAAGTGCGGCGTCGAGGTCATCCAGAGCAAGGTGCGTCGCGAGCGCATGGGCCACATCACGCTGGCCGCTCCCGTCGCGCACATCTGGTTCCTCAAGAGCATCCCCAGCCGCATCGGCAACGTGCTGGACATCACGCTGAAGGACCTGGAAAAGGTCCTGTACTGCGTGGCGTACGTCGTCATCGACCCGGGCAAGGTGCCGGACCTGAAGAAGGCCGACGTCCTGTCGGAAGAAAAGTACGAAGAGATGCAGGAGACCCACGGCTACGACGCGTTCGAAGCCGGCATGGGCGCCGAAGCCATCCGCAAGCTGCTCGAGTCCCAGGACGTCGAGACGCTGGCCGGCGAAATCCGCCAGGAACTGAAGGAAACGTCGTCGGACGCCAAGCGCAAGAAGCTGGCGAAGCGCCTGAAGGTCATCGAGGCCCTGCGCGATTCCGGCAACCGTCCCGAGTGGATGGTCCTGAAGAACCTGCCCGTCCTGCCGCCCGATCTGCGCCCCCTGGTGCCGCTCGACGGCGGCCGCTTCGCGACGTCGGACCTCAACGACCTGTACCGTCGCGTGATCAACCGGAACAACCGCCTGAAGAAGCTGATGGAGCTGAACGCCCCCGAAATCATCATCCGCAACGAAAAGCGGATGCTGCAGGAGGCGGTCGACGCCCTCTTCGACAACGGGCGCCGCGGCAAGGTCATCACGGGCACCAACCGGCGCCCGCTGAAGTCCCTGTCCGACATGCTGAAGGGCAAGCAGGGCCGCTTCCGCCAGAACCTGCTGGGCAAGCGCGTCGACTACTCGGGCCGTTCCGTCATCGTCGTCGGGCCGGAACTCAAGCTGCACCAGTGCGGCCTGCCCAAGAAGATGGCCCTGGAACTGTTCAAGCCGTTCATCTTCAACAAGCTGGAAGAGCGCGGCTACGCCCAGACGATCAAGACCGCCAAGAAGATGGTGGATGACGAAGATCCGGTCGTGTGGGACATCCTCGAAGAGGTGTCCAAGGAGCACCCGGTCCTGCTGAACCGCGCCCCGACCCTGCACCGTCTGGGCATGCAGGCGTTCGAGCCGGTCCTCATCGAGGGCAAGGCCATCCAGCTGCACCCCCTGGTGTGCGTGGCCTACAACGCGGACTTCGACGGCGACCAGATGGCGGTGCACCTGCCGCTGTCCCTGGAATCGCAGATGGAAGCCCGCGTCCTGATGATGTCGTCGAACAACATCCTGAAGCCGGCCGATGGTCGTTCGATCATCACGCCCTCCCAGGACATCGTCCTCGGCATGTACTACATGACGCGGGAACGCCCGTTCGTCCGCGGCGAGAACAAGGTCTTCGCGAACCCGCCGGAAGTCCGCGTGGCCTACGACGCCGGCGAGCTGGACCTCCAGGCGAAGATCAAGGTGCGGTTCGAGGAGAAGGACGCGGACGGGAAGCCCGTGCGCCACATGATCGAGACCACCACCGGCCGCACGCTGCTGCGCGAGCTGGTGCCGGAAGAGATCCCCTTCGCGTTCTACAACAAGGTCATGGACAAGAAGTCGCTGGCGACGCTCATCGACGAGACGTACCGGCGTTGCGGGTCCAAGAAGTGCGTCATCCTGGCGGACCAGATCCGGACGTGGGGCTACCAGCAGGCGACCCGCGCCGGCATCTCCATCGCCACCGACGACATGACCATCCCGGAAGCCAAGAAGACGATCGTCAAGGCCGCCGAGGAGAAGGTCCGCAGCATCCAGGACCAGTACCAGGAAGGCGCCATCACCGCCGGCGAGCGGTACAACAAGGTCATCGACGCCTGGTCGTCCGCGGCAGACGAAGTCGCCAAGAACATGATGGACGGCATCACGTACCAGATGGTCGAAAAGGACGGCGTCAAGCTGCGCATGCCCTCCATGAACCCGATCTTCATCATGGCCGACTCCGGCGCCCGCGGTTCCGCCATGCAGATGCGGCAGTTGGCCGGTATGCGCGGCCTCATGGCCAAGCCCTCCGGCGAAATCATGGAAACGCCGATCATCGCGAACTTCCGCGAAGGCCTCACCGTGCTGGAGTACTTCATCTCCACCCACGGCGCCCGCAAGGGTCTGGCCGACACCGCGCTGAAGACGGCGAACGCCGGTTACCTGACCCGCCGCCTCGTGGACGTCGCCCAGGACGTGGTCGTCTGCGAGTACGACTGCGGCACGCTGGATGCCGTCGAAGTGTCGGCCCTGGTCCACGGCGGCGAAATCCGCGAGCCGTTGGCCGAGCGAATCCTGGGCCGCGTCGCCATCGACGACATCGCCGATCCCTACAAGCCCGATCACCTCATCGTGAAGGCCAACGAGGAAATCGACGAGGAAAAGACCCGGGACATCATCGAGGCCGGCATCGAGCGCGTCCGCGTTCGTTCGGTCCTGACCTGCCGCACCCGGACGGGCTGCTGCGTGCTGTGCTACGGCCGCGACCTGGCCCGCGGGCGCCTCGTGAACGTCGGCGAATCGGTCGGCGTCATGGCTGCCCAGTCCATCGGCGAGCCCGGGACCCAGTTGACGATGCGTACGTTCCACATCGGTGGTACGGCCCGCGTCGCCGAGCAGTCCTCGGTCGAAACCCGCAAGGGCGGTACCGTCAAGCACGTGAACCTGACCACGGCCGTCCGTCGCGACGGCGCCTTCGTCGCCATGAACCGCAACGGCGAAATCGCCATCCACGACGAGCAGGGCCGCGAGCGCGAAAAGTTCCCGATCCCCTACGGCGCCGTCATCCGCGCCGCCAACGACCAGAAGGTGGAAGCCGCCCAGGTCCTGGTTTCGTGGGATCCCTGGTCGAACCCGATCCTCACCGAGGTCAACGGTATCGTCGCCTTCGACGACATCGTCCAGGACAAGACCATCAAGGAACTGACCGATGAAGTGACGGGCCTGTCGCGCAAGGTCATCATCGAGTCCAAGGAAGTCGACCTTCGCCCGTGCATCATGGTGAAGGACTCGCACGGCAAGGTCCTGCACATCCCGGGCACCAAGCTGGAAGCCCGGTACCTGCTGCCGTTGGGCGCCAACCTGTCGGTCACCGAGGGTGACGAGGTGTCGGCCGGCGACGTCATCGCGCGCGTTCCGAAGGAAACCACCAAGATGAAGGACATCACGGGTGGTCTGCCGCGCGTCGCGGAGCTGTTCGAAGCCCGCAAGCCCAAGGAGCACGCCGTCATTTCCGAAATCGACGGCATCATCTCCTTCGGCAAGGCGACGAAGGGCAAGCGCAAGATCGTCATCAGCCCCGAGTTCGGCGAAAAGAAGGAATACCTGATCCCGAAGGGCAAGTACGTGTCCCTCCGGGAGGGCGACATGGTGCGCGCCGGCGATCCGTTGATGGACGGTTCGTCGAACCCGCACGACATCCTCCGGGTCCTGTCGATCCAGGCCCTGGCGCGGTACCTCGTCGACGAAATCCAGGAGGTCTACCGCCTCCAGTCCGTCCGCATCCATGACAAGCACATCGAAGTCATCGTCCGCCAGATGCTTCGCTGGGTGAAGATCACCGATCCGGGCGACACGCGGTTCCTGGCCGAAGAGCACGTCGACCGCTGGGTGTTCGAAGAGGAGAACGAAGTGGTCGTCGGCAAGGACGGACAGCCCGCCACCGGCGAGCCCATCCTGCTGGGCATCACCAAGGCCTCCCTGAACGTCGAGTCCTTCATCTCGGCGGCGTCGTTCCAGGAAACCACGCGCGTCCTCACCGAGGCAGCGATCGGCGGCAAGACCGACTACCTGCGCGGCCTGAAGGAAAACGTGATCATGGGCCGCCTGGTGCCGGCCGGCACGGGCTTCCCGCTCCTGAACCGCCGCGTCGAGGTCAAGATGACCGAGGAGTCCGAGCCGGCCTCCGAGGAAAGCACCCCCGCCGTGATCTGAGCCCCTCCCGCACCCTCCGCCGCCCGCTTTCGCACCCATCGGAAGGAATCCAAAAAAACTCCTAAACCAGAATCACGTCCGGACCGATAGATCCCCGTCGGCGGAGGCATGCCATGCGAAGGACCCGGTTGGTGCGCCAGGAACGACCGTCACAGCCGACCTCGCTGGAGGTCGCCAAGCGGATCCTGCGGGTGCATCTGACGTTGGCCTCGGAACAGATGGCGGTGGGCCGGTCGGCCGGTTCCGCGGTCCAGGGAGCGGCCGTCGTTCGGTTGCGTCGCAGGCGGGGAGCATGACCATGCGGGACAATCCGGAAACCAGGGAAGTGTCGCGGCTGCTGTGGAGCCTGCTGCTGGCGGGGGCCGTGGCCTCCGCGGGGGTGTTCGTCGCCTCGCGATCCAGCACCGCTCCCTCGCGGCTGGAGACCGGTGCCGAAGGGGCGTTGTACGTCCAGATGCAGGCCCCCGGCGTGGGTGTGGCCGTCTACCGGATGCCTTCGGGGGCGCGCGTGCGGGACCTGTTCCACGCGGCGCGGATTCCCTTGCCGCGCGACATGGACGGGATGGAGTCCCTGGTGCCGGGGCGGGCCGTCGCCGTGGAAGCGGAAGGGGGCGTGTCGCTGTCGTGGATGTCCGGTGACCAGATGGTGGCCCTGGGCGTGTCGATCCCGCTGAACGAGTGCGGACTGCAGGACCTGGTGGCGATTCCGGGCATCGGCGAGTCCACCGCGATGAGGATCCTGAAGGGGCGGGTGGAGCGCGGGCGCTACGATTCGTTCAACGAACTGGCGAACCTGTCCGGCGTCGGGGAGAAGACGGTGACGGCGCTGCGGCAGTACGGAAGGTTGTAGGGGCAGCGT
The DNA here is from genome assembly GCA_903847405.1 of uncultured Myxococcales bacterium. GTDB lineage: Bacteria > Myxococcota_A > UBA9042 > DTJE01 > DTJE01 > CAIZWN01. The sequence continues at coordinate 50,505 of CAINDP010000012.1, forward strand.
CCACGTCTAGGTCCACGTCCACGTGCACGTCTACGTCCATGTCCACGAGTCAGCGTGAGGGAAGTTTCGCGGTGCGCAGCAGGCGCTCGGAGGCGTCCTCGGCTTCCCGGATCACCTCGGTCACGTCGGCGGTCGTCAGGCGGCCGTCCCGCACCACGACGCGGCCGTCGGTCAGCACGTGGCGCACGTTGTCGCGTCCCATCGAGTAGACGATCGCACCGGCCGGGTCGCCGGCGGGCACACAGTGCACGCGCCGCCGATCCAGCACAACCAGGTCCGCTTTCTTGCCCTTTTCGACCGAGCCGATGTCGCCGTCCAGCCGCAGGGCCCGGGCCCCTTCGATCGTCGCCATGCGCAGGACCATCCGGGCCGGCATCGAGGTCGGGCCGTGCAGTCCCTTCTGGACCAGGGCCGCCGTGCGCATCTCGTGGAAGGCGTCGAGGTTGTTGTTGCACGGGGCGCCGTCGGCCCCCAGCGTGACGTGGACCCCGGCGTCCAGCAGGGCGGGAACGGGGGCGATTCCCGAGCCCAGTTTGAGGTTCGCCGACGGGCAGTGCAGCACCTCCGTGGACGTTTCGGCCAGACGCCGGATTTCCTGGGGCGTGACGTGCACGCAGTGGGCCAGCAGCAGTCCGGGCCCCAGCAGTCCCATCTGCTCGAACAGGGCGATGGGCCGGCACCCGAACCGCTCGACCGTGAGGCGGTTCTCCTCCTCGGTTTCGCCGCAGTGGGTGTGCACCAGCATCCCCGCGTTCCGGGCGGTCACCGCGATGCCTTCCAGCAGGTGCATGGAGGAACTGACGGCGAAGCGCGGGGCCAGGGCGACGCCGGCCAGACCCCCGGTGTCCCGGCACCGCTCGGCAAGGGCCAGCGCCTCGGACAGGGCCGTGTCGGGATTCTCGGACAGGGCGGCCGGGCCGTCGTAAAGGTCCATCAGGACCTTGCTGAAGACGCCCCGCAGGCCCAGTTCCAGGGCATGGCGAATCACCACGCCGGTGTGCCGGACCGTGCCCATGTCGTTGATCGTGGTCGTCCCGGACAGCAGCAGTTCCGCGGCACCCAGGCGGGCCGACGCCCGGACCGTCGCCTCGTCGTGGGCGGCCTCCAGGGGCAGGGTCCATGCGCGCAGCCATTCCATCAGGGGCAGGTCGTCGGTGTGGTTGCGCCAGAGGGTCTGGCACAGGTGCACGTGGGTCTGGACGAACCCCGGCAGGACCCAGCACCCCGTCGCGTCGACGACGTCGGCGTCGTCCGGAGGGGACAGGTAGGGGCCGATCGCGGCGATGCGCCCGTCCACGACCAGCACGTCGGCGTCCAGGATCGTGTCGTAGCGATCCAGCGTCAGGACCGTTCCGCCCCGCAGGAAGACCGGCGGTCGTGGGGGTTGCCCGCGTGGCTGGAAGCCGGACTGCGCGCGCGTCGTGGGCGGGGCGTCGCTCATCGACCGCCCCCGTTCGGCCTGCCCTGGGGTTGGGCCAGCATGGCGGGTCCGAAGGCGTCGGGCAGCAGGGCGGCCAGTCGGCTGCGGACCACGCGTCCGTCGTCGGCCGCCAGCAGAACTTCCATGTCGGGCCCGAACTCCGACAGCGCCTGGCGGCACATGCCGCAGGGGGCGCAGGGATCGCCTTGCGCGGTGACCACGGCCACGGCCTCCAGGACGGTTTCGCCTGCCACGATGGCGGCCGCGATGGCGCCCCGCTCGGCGCACATCGACACGGGATACGAGGCGTTTTCGACGTTGCAGCCCGCGTAGACGGCCCCGGAAGCGCCCCGGACCGCGGCGCCGACCCGGAATCCCGAGTAGGGAGCGTAGGCGTGTGTCAGCGCGGCGCGCGCCGCTGCGACCAGATCGACCAGCCCGTCGTCGGTCATGGCAGGACCTCCAGGGTGGATTCGAAGAGCGCGGCCAGGCGTGTCCCTGCGGACGCACCGACGTCCTCCACGTCCTCGTGGCACAGGGGGCCGGTGCCCAGGCCTGCGGCCATGTTGGTGATCACGCTGACCGCGCCGACGCGCATGCCGGCGTGGCGGGCCGCGATGACCTCCGGGACCGTGGACATGCCCACGGCGTCCGCACCCAGGGTGCCGAACGCGCGAATCTCGGCGGGGGTTTCGTAGGTCGGTCCGCTGACGGCCAGGTAGACGCCGGTGTGGACGGGGGTGCCCAGGCCGACGGCGGCCGACGCGAACGCGGCGCGGACCTCGGGGTCGTAGGCGGTCGTCATGTCCGGGAAGCGCGGGCCCAGGGCCTCGACGTTCGGGCCCCGGAGGGGGTTGGCGCCCATGAGGTTGACGTGGTCGGAAATCACCATCAGGTCGCCCGGCCGGAACGCGGGGTTCAGGCCGCCTGCCGCGTTGGAGGCCAAAAGGTACGGCGTTCCCAGCAGGGCCATCGCACGGACGGCGGCGCAGGCGACATCGAGGTCGTGGCCCTCGTAGAAATGGATGCGGCCGGCCAGGACGGCCACGCGTCGGCCTCGCAGCATGCCCAGCACCAGGACGCCCCGGTGGCCCGGAACGGTCGGCTCCGGCAGGCCCGCGGCGGCGAAGGGCAGGGTGACGATGGGCTCGACGCGAGCCTCGAAGCCCGAAAGCCCCGAACCCAGCACGACCGCGATTTCGGGCAGCCACCCGCGCTGGACCAGGCGTGCCTCCCGCAGGATCGTCCGCGCGGCCAGGCAGGCCCGGGCCAGGCCCGGGGACGCGACCGGGTCGGACTCGATGGCCCCGATTCGACGGGTGACGGCCTCGAACCTCTCCGACATTTCCACGGGTGCCTCCACGGGGGTTTCCGCGTGGATTCTACCCCGGATCCCGTCCCCGCTTGTAATCGCGGGGCGAACGGACCATGATCCCGCCACCCGAAGGGAGTTGGTGAACATGCGGATCGGGATCGGAACCCTGATGATCGTGGCGATGGCGTGCGCGTCCTGCTCGAAAACGCAGGAGACCCCGGTCGCCCCCATGAAGAAGGTCGAATCCGCCGCCAGCGGCCTGCCGATGGCAGCGCCGAAGCCCGGCGAGGCGCCTTCCAAGGCCATGGGCGAGGCGCCCGGCGACGCGGTGCACCAGGGCGCGATGGGCATGCCCGGCGGCGTGCCGAACGACGACGTGCACAAGGCCGCGAAGGGCGGCATGGGCGGCATGGCCGACATGGGCGGGCAGAACGGCCTTCCCGGGCACGGCATGGTCCAGGACGCGGGCCAGGCGGACGCGGGCGATCCGGCCCTGCGGCTGACCGGCGTCGGCAGCAAGGCGGAAATGGACAAGGCCCTGAAGGACATCGAGGGCGACGACGCGAAGAAGAAGTTCGAGGCCGCGTTCCGCTGGACCTTCGCCGTGGACAAGACCAAGCGCGACGTGGAAAAGGCCCGGGCGAACTACGAGGACATCCTGCGGACGCAGCCCAAGGCGGCGCCGTGCTACCGCGGTCTGGCCTACGCGGCCCTGTCCCGGGGATTCGACATCGACGGCGCCGTCGTGGCCTACAAGAAGGCCCTCGAGGTCAAGCCGGACTACGCCGAGGTCCACTACGCACTGGCGTTCCTGTTCGCCGGGTCCGACCTGGACAAGGGCCGTGACCACCTGAAGAAGGCCCTGGAACTGGGCATGCCCGACGAGCAGGGCCTCAAGAAGGTCTACAACCTGCCATAGACCCGTGATATACGGAGCCCCGTCGTACGGAGGAGTCCCGTGACCACGGATCAGTATGTCGTGATCGGGAATCCGGCGGTGGCGCCGGGCATCAACCGCCTTTCGGTCGGTCCGTCCGGTGTGCCCGTGGCCGCGAACCCGCAGGCGCCCACGGCGGTCCAGCCGGGCCAGTTCCACATGCTGAAGACCCTCGCGCCCGAACCCCTGCTGCCCCGGCCGATCAGCATCCACGAGGTCGCGGGCGACGTCCTGTCGTTCCTGTACGAAATCAAGGGGGCGGGGACCCGGAACATCGCGGCGCTGGCGCCCGGGGACCCGATCCGGGTGACGGGACCCCTGGGGCGCGGATTCGACGTGGACGGGCTGACCGGGCGCATCCTGCTGGTCGCGGGCGGCATCGGCATCGCGCCGTTCCGTTACCTGGCACGCATGCTGGCCGAGGCCGGGCGGACGCAGGTGACGCTGGCCGCGGGCTTTCGCGGCCTGCCCTACGGCATCCAGGACTTCCAGCCGTTCATCCCCGACGTCCGGATCGCGACCGAGGACGGCAGCGCGGGCGTGAAGGGGCGGGTGACGGCCCTGTATGACCCGCGGGACTTCGACGTCGTGGTGGCGTGCGGCCCCGTGCCCATGATGCGGGCGGTCCAGCAGGGTTGCGTGCAGGCCGGGACCCGCGGGGTCCTGTCCATGGAGGCCCGGATGGCCTGCGGCATCGGGCTGTGCCTGGGCTGCACGATCCGGACGACCACCGGCATGCGCCGCGTCTGCACGGACGGGCCGGTCTTCCCGGGCGAGGAGGTATTCTTCGATGCCCATGCCTGACGCCACGCCGGATCTGTCGGTCGAACTGTGCGGCCTGAGGCTGTCGAACCCGGTGATCGCCGCGTCCGGATGCTTCGGCTTCGGCGAGGAAATCGTGCCCTTCTACCACCCGTCCGTCCTGGGCGGGTACTCCACCAAGGGACTCACCCTGCGCCCGCGGCAGGGCAACGGCGGCATCCGGCTGCACGAAACGCGGGGCGGGCTGATGAACTCCATCGGCCTGCAGAACCCCGGCGCGGCCGCCTTCGTCCAGACGATCCTGCCCCGCATCCGCAGCCTGACCCCGTGCCTGATCGCGAATGTCGGCGGGCACGAAATCGCGGACTTCGTCGAGGCGGTGGGCCTGATCGCGGCGGCCGACGTCGACATGATCGAACTGAACATCTCGTGCCCGAACATCAAGTGCGGGGGCCAGGCCTTCGGGAACCGGGCCGGGGACGCGGCGTCGGTCGTCCGCGCGGTGCGGCCGGTCTGCGGCAAGCCCCTGATGGTGAAACTGTCGCCCAACGCGGACGACCTGGTCGCCGTGGCCCGGGCGTGCGAGGAGGCCGGCGCCGACGCCCTGTCCCTGGTCAACACGTTCAACGCGCTGGCCATCGACGTGCACGCGCGGCGCGCCGTGTTCGACAACGTGACGGCGGGGCTGTCCGGGCCGGCGATCCTGCCCATCGCGTTGCGGATGACGCGCGACGTCGCCCGGGCGGTGAAGATCCCGGTCGTCGGGATGGGCGGCATCGAAACAGGCGAGGACGTGGCCGCGTTCATCATGGCGGGGGCCCGGGCCGTCCAGGTGGGCACGGCGGGGCTGGTGCGGCCCGACGCGCTGCCCGTGATCATCGACGAACTGGCCCGGTTCATGGCCCATGAAGGAATCGCGAACCTCGCCGAGATTCGCGGGATCGTTTGATCCCCAGCCCAACTATGATCGGTCGGGACGGGCTCCCGGCCCGGGAGGAATCGATGGAATCGCCGACGCTGGAACTGCTGAAGGAATCGGGCGCCCTGCTGGAAGGACACTTCCTGCTGTCCTCGGGGCGGCATTCGAACCGGTACTGCCAGAGCGCGCTGCTGCTGTGCCAGCCCGACCGGGCGGCCCGGGCGCTGGCGCCGGTCGCCGAACAGGTCCGGGGCCTGGGAATCGACCTCGTGGTCGGCCCGGCGCTGGGCGGGATCGTTCCGGCCTACGAACTGGCCCGGCAACTGGGCGTCCCGGGGATCTATGTCGAGCGCGAGGGCGAGGCGCTGGCCCTGCGCCGGGGCTTCGTCATCGAGACCGGCTGGAAGGTCCTGATCGCCGAGGACGTGGTGACCACGGGCAAGTCGACGCTGGAAACGGCGGTCCTGATCGAGGCTGCGGGCGGCATCGTGGTTGGCGTGGGCTGCATCGCCGACCGTGGCGAGTCGAAGCTGCCCTTCCCGGTCTTCTCGGGCACGAAGCTGTCGATCGAAAGCTTCCCGGCCGACGCCTGCCCCCTCTGCGCGAAGGGCATGCCCTGGGTGAAGCCGGGGACCCGCAAGCAGCCGTAGGCGCGGCCGCCGGTCGCAGGTCACGGCACCGATTCGGACCAGATCTTCTCGAAGGTCGTGATGGCGTCGGCGGTCACGCCGGGAACGTCCACGATCGCGCCGGCCTCGTGATTCGAATTGAAACTGCTGTAGACCCAGTTCCCCGAATGCACCGCCACCACGTCGTCGGTAACCAGCATCTTGGTGTGCGTGAGGGTGCCCACGTCGTTGTACCGGACCTGGACGCCGGCGGCCGACAGGCGCTGGCCGCAGGCCTTGTTCTGGTCGTTGACGTAGGTCTCGTAGGCGGTCGACTCCAGCACGACGCGCACCTCCAGGCCCCGCGCGCGGGCGTCGATGACGGCCTGGGCGATGTCCCCGACGTCCCCGCTCCAGTCGTCGCTCATGTGGTACAGCACCAGCAGCACGCGCCGGGTGGCCGCCGCGAGGTGCGTGCGGGCCTGGGCGTCGTACTGGCCGTCCCCGATGGGCGTGACGCCCGAAACCGGGATGGCCGGGATCGCGGCGGTCTGTGCCGGCTTGGACCAGAGCGCGTCGGCGTAGGCGGCGAACGGCTCGGCCAGGGCCGCCCCGTCCAGGGCCAGGTTCGCTTCGTGGTTGTAGTTCAGTGACGAAGTGGACAGGTTTGTCGATCCGACCAGGGCCCGTGTCCGGTCGGCCACCACCAGCTTGGTGTGCAGGGTCCGGGAGGCCCCGTCCAGCCGGGCCTCGATCCCGGCGCCTGTCAGCTCCGTCAGCCGTGGGTCGTTCTTCTCGACGTCGGATTCCATCAGCACCTGGACGCGGACCCCCCGGGCAGCGGCCCGGACCAGCGCGTCGCGAACGGTGTTCGGCGCCCAGCCGTCGATGAATTCCAGTTCGACCATCTGCAGGGACGTCATCGCGCCGTCGACCAGGCCTACGATGGCCGACAGGGCGGCCTTGTCCGTCACCAGGCGAACGGGCGTCGGGGGCGTGCCGGGATCGGTTCCGGGGTCGGTCGTGCCGGGGTCGGCCGGCGTCGCGTCGAATCCCTCGTCGTCGGGCGCGGGCCGGTCCTGGTCCCCCGGATCGAACGATTGGACGTCGCGGCCGGCGTCGGGGACGTCGCGGCTGCCGGAGTAGTCGGGTCGCTCGATGAGGTTGCCGCCGGGGGTCGTGCAGGCGAAGGTGACGCAGATCAGGAGGAGAAGGGGGAACGCGTGGATGCGGGCCATGGTCACCCCTTTCGGTCGGGTGATTCTCCCGCAGGAAGGCCCTTCCCGTCCAACTGTCCGCAGGCCGCGCCGATGTCCAGGCCGCGGCTGGTGCGCACGCTGACGCGATGGTTCTTGTCCGCCAGGAAGCGCCGGAAGGCCTTGATCGCGGTGTCCGACGAGCGCCGGAAGGGCGCCCCCGGCCAGGGGTTGAACGGGATCAGGTTCACCTTGTTCGGGAACAGCGCCAGCATCCGCGACAGGCGGCGGGCGTCGTCGATCGAGTCCCCCACGCCGTCCATCAGGGTGTACTCGATGGTGAACGAGTGGCCGTGGGGAAGGGGCAGGCGGACCAGCGTGTCCACCAGGGCCTGCAGGTTCCCGTGGCGTCGCGACGCCGGGACGACGTCGCCGCGGACGTCGTCGGTGGTCGCACACAGGGAGATCGCGATGCTGACGCCGGTGCCCGACTCCACCACCTCGGCCAGGCGATCCAGGATGCCCACGGTGGACAGGGTGGTCCGCCGCTGCGCGACGCGAAGCCCCTCGCGATGCGTGATGATCCGGACCGCCCGCAGGACCGCGTCCAGGTTGTCCAGCGGCTCGCCCATGCCCATGAAGACGACGTTCGAGATGCGGGAACCGGCAGGCAGCAGGCGCGCGGCGGCCTGGACCTGGCCCACGATCTCGGATGCCGTCAGGTTGCGCTGGAAGCCCAGGGTCGCGGTCAGGCAGAAGCGGCAGCCCATGCGGCACCCGACCTGGCTGCTGATGCACAGGGTGACGCGATCCGCCGACGGCATCAGGACCGCCGAATAGCGCCGGCCGCCGCCCGCGTCGAACAGCAGCTTCTGCGAGCCGTCGACCGAGTCGAGGACCTCGACGGGCTCCAGGCGCGTCAGGCACGCGTTCGCGGTCAGCCACTCCCGCAGGTCCTCGGGCAGGTTGCTCATGGCGTCGAAGGATGCCGCGTCCTTCCGGTGGATCCACTGGAACACCTGCATGCCGCGGTAGGACGGCGCACCCATGGGCCGCAGCAGCGCGCTGATCTCCTCGGGGCTGCGGTCGAACAGATCGATGGGGGCGGCAACCTGGGGAGTGATCGGGGACGACATGGGGCCTCCGGGGCGGGGGTCAGGAAACGGGCGCCTCCGCGCGTGCGGAGGCATCCAGGGCCTCGAGCAGGGTGACCTGGACGCTGGTCGCGCGCAAGGCGGCGATCTCGGGCCGGGCGGCGATCCGGGCGGCTGCCCAGGCGGCCAGGGCCTCGGTCGTCGTGTTGCCGACGTCCAGCACGGCACAGTCGGCCCGGGGCAGCGTGACGGTTTCGTCCCCGATCACCAGCGCCAGGGAATCGCCTCGTTCTTCCAGGCGACCCACCGCAGGGCGGCCGGCCAGGACGATCTTGTGGTCCAATTCGGCGACCAGGGCCTCGGCGCATCCGCGAACGATTCCATCGATGTCGCCGGGCACGCCGACGGCCAGGGTCACGACCACCGTCATCCGGTAGTCGTGGCCGTGGAGCGGCTCGCGGCCGGCGGGCGGCAGGACCAGAAGGTGCGCCGCGGAAAAGACCAGGCCGCCGACCGTGACGCGGACTTCCGTGGCCGCCGGGACCTCCCCGCGACCGGGGCGCCAGGTGCAGCGGGACGTCGGGCTTTCGTGGACCGTCACGGCGGACACGCCGACCACCCGGGCCGCGAGGCGGTCGAACAGGTAGCGGGCGAGGTTTTCGGACGTGGGGTTCGCCAGGCCGGGCAGGGCGTTCAGCACCCGGTGGTCCAGTTCCGCGATGACCTGCCGCGCGACCACGGCGAGGTCGCCGAAATCCATGACCCAGCCCAGGACCGGATCGACCTCGCCTTCGACCGCGACCTCGACCTTGAACAGGTGCCCGTGGACACGCGAGCACTTGTGGTCGGGCCCGACCTCGGGGAGGTGGTGCGCCGCCTCGAAGGTGAACTCCTTGACGATCTCTGCCTTCACGGGAACCCCCGAACCGGACGGGGGGAATCATCCACTTCGGCCGGGAAAAGTCAACGAAGTGCCCGTTGTGTCAAGGGCCAAAGCCCCTCCAGGGGCCCTATGTCCGTACCAGCCGCGCCACCGTTTCCAGGTGGAACGTCTGGGGGAACATGTCCACCAGCACCAGGCGGTCCAGGCGGAACCCCGCTGCCAGGAAGGGCCCCAGGTCCCGGGCCAGGGTGGCCGGGTCGCAGGCGCACAGGACGACGCGGGCCACGGGCAGGGATGCCAGGGCGCGGGCAGCCGGGGCGCCCATGCCGGTGCGGGGCGGATCGGCCACCACGACGTCCGGTGGGGGCGTCACCAGGTCGGGCGCCCCGGCGACGTCCTCGACCCGGGCCGCGCGCAGGCGGACCTCCAGGCCCCGGGCCTTCACTTCAACCCCGGCGCGTTCCAGGGCCTCGCGGTTCAGCTCGACCGCGGTGACCCGGGCCCCGGCGAGGGCCATGGGGACGGTCAGGTTGCCGGCCCCGGCGAACAGTTCCAGCACCCGCGTTCCGGGAACGATCCCCGCAAGGTCCCGCACCGTGGCGGCCAGGGCCGGGTTCAGGGCCAGGTTCGCCTGGGTGAAGCCCCGGGGGTCCAGGGTCAGCGCCGTCCGTCCCCCGGCGCCGTCGTCGGTGGGAAATGCGATCTGCGTCGCTCCCGCCGCGGCCCAGTGGGCGCCGCCATGCCCCTTCGAGCTGGCCAGGCTTCCCGCGACGCCGGGTGTCGCCGCCAGCAGACGCGCGGCCGCCGCCGGGTCCCCCAGGTCGCCCCGGGCCACCACGACGATGCCGCCGTCGGCGCCGGCCACGGGTTCCAGCGTGACGGGTCCCCGGGGGTGCAGCCGGGCCAGGGCGTCCCGCAGGCGCGGGATCGCGTCGGACACCGGCGTCATCGCGATGGGGCAGGCGTCGGGTTCGACGAGGTCGTGGGAGTGCCGGGCGAAGAAGCCCAGGCGCGCCCCGGCGCCCGCCGGGCCCCCGTGCAGCTCGATGCGGCAGCGGTAGGACCACGGGTTCCCGGACACGATTTCCGGCGTCGGCGAGTCGATCTTCGCGATTCGCCGCAGGACCTCCTGGAGGAGGGCCGCCTTCAGGGTCGGCTGTCGGTCGGGCGCGATGTGCTGCAGGTGGCAGCCGCCGCAGCGGCCGTAGATCGGGCAAGGCGGGGACACCCGATCGGGACCGGGTTCCAGGACCGACACCAGGCGCGCCTCGACCAGCCCGGGGCGCTCCCGTTCCGGGGTGGCTTCCACGACGTCTCCCGGTGCGGTCAGGGGAACCAGCCAGACCCGTCCGTCGACGCGTCCCAGTCCCATCCCCAGGTGTACCAGGCGCTCGATGGTCACCTTCACGATGGGCCTCCCGCGGGGCTATTGTAGGGCCTACCCGCCATTGGGCAACCGGACTCGGTCGACGAACCCGGTCTGGCGCCGGTGCGACTCGATGACTACAATGCCCGCGGCCGGCGGCGGCCGGCACGAAGCCCGGGGAGGTCCCATGCCGATGTACGAGTTCCGGTGCCTGGACTGCGACACCGATTTCGAGGACCTGGTTCCCTCAGGCACCGAGGCCTGGCCCTGTCCGCAGTGCCACCAGCGCAACGTGCGCCGGCTGGCGTCGGCCGCCGCCTTTTCGGTGGGCGGGAAGATGACCACCACGGCGAAGTCCGACTGCGCGGGCTGTGCGTCGGGACAGTGCGGTTCCTGCAACTGCGACCACCACCACTAGGACTCACTCCTCCAGCAGCGCCCGTCCCAGCGTGTAGATCGGGCGGATGTCCACGGGCACCGCGGACACGCGCTTCAGGGCGCCCTGGACCTCGTCGGTCATGGCGCCGTAGGTCTTCAGGAGGGTCTTCGCCCCCTCGTAGTCGCCCTCGGCCTGGACGATCAGCAGCGCCCGGGCCAGGTCCCGCATCGCCGGCTCGAACTTCGCGTGGTCGACGCCGAAGGAGCCGTTCGCCGCGTCGTACGTCACGGCGCCGGCCTTCCGCAGCCAGTTCAACTGCATCATGTTCGCGACGCCGTGGGCCTCGCCGATGCCGAACCGGATGGAGCGGAACAGGCCCGCCAGGAACGTGGCCTCCATCGTTTCCCCGACAAGGGCCGGCAGCACGCCCTTGCGGACCAGGATCAGGCTGTTCAGGACGCCCAGCACGTCGGCCTTGCACTCCTCGATGCCCGAGTAGGTTTCCCGCAGGGCCAGGTTGACGGTGGTGGACGAGCCGTCGGGTTTCGCCAGGATGCCCGGGCCCAGGCCGTGGCTGACCTCGTGCAGCAGCACGAAATTGAAGAAGGCGTCGAAGGACACGCGGCCCTGCAACGCGGGCGCCAGCAGGATCTTCGCGATGGGCACCAGGCTGCGGGCGAACTTGGCCTGGCCCACGTTCTTCAGGAGGACCTTCTTGGACCCCCGGGCCGTCCGCACGCGCTCGTCGTTGGGCAGGTTGAACGCCGTCGTCTGGGTGCCCGCGGCCGTGTCGCCCGCCGCGTACACGACCTGTACGACGGCGATGGGCGAGGACTTGCCGCGGCTGAAGTTCTTGTGCCGGTCGTCGATGGGCAGGGCCGCCTCCAGTTCGTCCAGCAGCCCCTCGACCACTGCCAACTTCCGGCTTTCGTCCGCGTCCTTCACGGTCACGAAGGACTCGAACGCCGCCTTCAGGTTCATCAGGCGGTCCTCATACACCTCGTAAGGCCCGATGACGACCTCGATCGGGGACGCCTTGTCGGGCGCGGCCGTCCCCAGGTCCATCCAGGCCAGGTCGCTGGGGTAGTAGTCGTTCGACGTGAATGCCAGGGCGCGGGACTCCAGGTACTTCGCCAGCACCGGATCGCGGGTCCGGGCCGCGGCATCGCGCAGGAAGCGCGCCGCCTGCACGAGGTCGTCCCGGTACTCGATGGAGTAGGGCACCGCGATCAGCCGTTCACCATCGCGGCGGATCACGGTCACGGGCGACTCGAAGGCCGCCCGGTCCCCCGGGTGGGCCGCCAGCCAGGCCTCGAAGGCGTCGCGGGTCAGGTCCTCGGGATAGAACGTCGCGCCCTGGGGCTTCGCCTTCGTGCCGTAGAAGGGCTCGAAGTCGTCCAGCCGGTCCCAGGGACCCGCGTTCAGGTCCACGTACTCCGCCAGCCGCTTCCCGGCGGCGTCGGTCCGGGCCTTCAGCCGTGCTGCGACCTCCAGGCCCTCGGCCGAGGCCTGCCGCCAGAACAGCCGGTTCATCAGGGCGCTGGCCTTCACCAGCGGCGCCAGCACGGCCCGGTCCTCCGCGGACAGGGTGGCCGGATCCACGGTGATTTCGACGTCGGCAAACCGCGCCCGCTTTGCTTCCAGTTGTTTCCGGTCCGGCTCCTTCATGCTCCCTCCCCGGGTGGCCCCCGTGGTCGCGCATCCCACGGCCAGAGGCCACAGGACTGCTGCCAGGATCAACCGACGCCTTGTCGTCACTTCAACCTCCTGTCGAGGAAAATGGGGACAGACACCAATTTCCGC
>CAINDP010000013.1 GCA_903847405.1 uncultured Myxococcales bacterium
ATGATCGACGGCGCCTGCTACGCCGACGGGCAGTCGGACGCCGCGAATGCCTGCAGTTTCTGCGCGGTCGACAGTTCACCGACGGCCTGGGCCCACCTCGCCGACTGGACGTCCTGCGGCGAAGGCATGAACTGCCAGGCGGGCTCTTGCGTCGAAAACGCCTGCCCACCGGGCTACGCTTTCATCCCGCCGGGGACCTTCACGATGGGATCCCCGGAAACCGAGCCGGGCCGCAACGACGACGAAACCCAGCACGAGGTGACGATCTCGCAGTCCTTCTGCATGAAGACGACCGAGGTGCTGGCGTCCGAGTGGCTGGCGGTCGTGGGAAACAACCCGTCTGACCAGCCGTGCGAAGGCACCTGCCCGGTAGAGGCAGTGTCGTGGTGGGATGCCGTTTGGTACTGCAACCAGCGGTCGGTGCAGGAAGCGCTTCGCCCCTGCTACACGCTGACCGGGTGCGCCGGCGGCCCGGGGACTGGGCGAAGCACATTCCATTGCAGTGGCGTGACGCTCATGGGTCCGTCCTGCACCGGGTACCGGCTGCCGACGGAAGCCGAATGGGAATACGCCGCCCGCGCCGGAACGACAACCGCAACATACAACGGAACCAGCGTCGCGACGCTCGGCGAGGCGCCGAATTCGGTGTTGGATCCCATCGCGTGGTTTTGCGGGAATTCACCAACCCTATCCGTACAGCCGGTGAAGGGGAAGCAGGCGAACGCCTGGGGTCTATACGACATGCTGGGCAACGTCTTCGAGCACTGCTGGGACTGGTATGGCGCCTACCCCGCCGGATCCGTGACCGATCCCTCGGGCGCAACAACCGGCACCGGACGGCTTATGCGGGGGGGCTCATGGGCCACTTATGCATATTTCTCACGAGCAGCGTGGCGCAGTATTTCATACCCTTCCGATGAGGGATACCGCGGCGGTTTCCGCACCGTTCGGGCGACGTGCGGCGGCGTCGCGTGCCCGACGCCGCCGCGCGGCACGGCCTCATGCAACGCACAGCAGGAATGCGAATACACGGGGGGTTGATGTGGTCGTAGGGTCTTCGTGAATTGTGGGTGAGACCGGTCGGTGAAAACCCGCCGGTAATGTCTATCTCGAACGAGGGGTCAATTACGAATCGCCTGATCGCGATCACGGGACTGCTGTGCCTGGCTCTGGCCTGCGGCAACGCTGGTGACGGTGGTGCCGGCGGCGGGGAGGAAAGCGTGCAGCGGATGTCCGCGGCCCTCTACTCTTCCGGCGAACCGTGTACTCCCGACCCCTGCCCAAGTGGCAAGTATTGCCAAGGTGGAACGACGTGCCTCGACTTCCTCGGGACCTACGGTACCTGCCCGGGTCCGGATGGCACCGCCTGCCACACCCTGGATGGGGGGGGAACCTATCTCGGGCAATGTGTCACGCATACCTCGGGCAACCTGTGCTACCCCAACTGCGTTCTGACCGACCCCGTCCAAACGTTCAACCCCACTGGATAGCGTTGTCCCTGGATCACAGGCGGGCCCCAACTGTCCTGCTACATCTTCTCCGACGCCGAGGCCCCTCCGGTCACCCAGTTGTGCGTATTCCCCAACGCCAACCCGCCGGATGAAGGCGAGCCCTGTGTCAATCCCGCCGACTGCGCCGACGGCTACCAGTGCGCGAACCTGTACATGAGCACGGACAAGGTGTGCATGTTGAGCTGCCAGACAGATCCTGACTGCACCTATGCCAGTCGGGGTCACAGGTGCAACATGGCCAGCGCAGGCATCGGGTTCTGCGGCCCCTGGGATGGCACGTACGGACCGTGTACGTGGGACGACGTCAACCTGGTCTGGACGTGTGCGGAAGGCGCGTGCATCCAGGAGAGCCAGCATTTCGTCTGCGTGGACGTCGGGTGCGATCCGGTTGGACAGGACTGCCCGGTCCTCTACGAGGTGCAGCCGGCCTGCTATTTCCTTTCCGACCCGACGACCACCCCGGTCACCACCGCGTGCCTGATGGTCACCGACCCGACCCCGAACCAGCCCGGTGACGCCTGCGGCGACTCTCCCGATCCCGAGAACTTCAACCCGGCCGACTGCGACAAGCGTAGCGAGTGCATCGACATGGACGACGGAAACGGGAACCTGTGCTATGCATTCTGCGCGGACAATACCGACTGCACGTCCCCCACGACCTGCCTGCTGTTCAACGCCGAATTCGGGGTCTGCGCCTGCCTTCCCGAAGACCACATGATCTGCGGCGACAACGCGGTCTACTGGGTCGACACCTGCGGCATCCTGGGCGCGAAGGTCGAAGACTGCTCGGGTACCTGCACCGCCGGCGCATGCGTGCCCTGAAACCGTGCCTCCGGCCACCACCACTATCCGACGATGGATGCGGACACGCGCAGGCAGAACCCTCCGTCCCGCAGCCGGTCGTGCGTCGCGCGATCGTGACTGCGGAGGACCCTCGTTTCGACGATCGCGCCGGACGGGTCGCACCCCAGGCAGGACACGAGTCCCTTGGACGGCCGCGGGCGCCCGAGGATCCTGGCCTGCGGGGGGGGGCAGTCGACCGGGGACGGCGCGGCGCGACGCATCGCGAGGAAGCTGGTCGGCAGCGAGCGCAGGTCGATCCCCATGCGGCGGCCGAACTCGCTCCAGCGCCGGTCCTGGAACGCTTGCGGGGGCGGGGGCGCGAAGAAGTGGCACCAATCCCTTTCGCGACCCGGCTGCAGCAGCCCGCACGGCCCGTCGTGGGGACACGGGGCCACGGTCGTGAACCGGTCCAGCAGCGTCGCCTTCAGCCCGGCCAGCGCCCGCCCCAGGGCCTGGGTGCCGGGCTCGACCCAGACGACGGCCTCCGCCTGGTGCAGCAACGCCAGCAGCGCCTGCAGGGCGGGACCGGGCAGTTCGTCCAGGACGTGGCTGACCAGGACGACGGTGCCCGCGGGGAGTTCGCCCCCGGACCAGCGCGACAGCCGGGCGGGCGCGTGCTCGTCGCGGATCCGGCCCAGGGCGAAGTCGCACGCACGGCCGGACCGGTCCGACACCATCACGTCGCCGTCCCGCATCGCGGGGAAGGCCGACAGGAACGCCCGGGCCGCGACGCCCGTGCCGCACCCCCAGTCCAGCAGGGCCATCCCGCCGGGCAGGGTCCACGCGGGGTTCGCACGCAGTTCGTCCAGCACGGCGTCCCACTTCCAGCGGATGCGCTGGGCGAACGTCGCGTCATACTGCTCCAGCGCGTGGTTTGAAGACCAGTAGTCCCGCAGCCCGCCGGGGCCGGGCGAAAGGAACCCCCGCCGCAGCGCATCGAGGGTCTGCCAGTCCGCCTGCGGGATCGTCCGGGTCATTCGACACCTTTCCGGCTTCGTCGCCAACGCGCCGACTGGTACCATGCAGGCTGGACGGAGGAAAGGCAATGGCCGGAACCCCAGCCGAACGCCCACTCGTGCTTGACCATGTGCTCCAGCGGTCCTAGGATCCATGCCATGGAAGGGAAACCGCAGAGCGTCGCGAATTCACTGGATATCGAGGCCATTCTCGGGATCATCCGCCTGCAGTTGCCGGTGCTGCGGGAGCGATTCCAGGTGGGTGCGATTGGCGTCTTCGGATCGTTCGCCCGTCGCGAGCAGCGCCCCCGGAGTGACCTGGACGTTCTGGTGGAATTCCGGAGTCCGCCCGACCTGTTCGGCCTGATGGACCTCGAGTCCCTGCTGCGATCGATGACAGGCAGGCGGATCGACCTGGTCAGTCGTGGCGCGCTCCGGGGGCGCATTGGTCGGAAGGTCCTCGACGAGGTCGTCTGGGCATGAGCGTCGGCCGGGAAGGACTCGACTATCTCGAGGACATCACTTCGGCCTGGATGTCGATATCGTCTGGGAGACCGCGAGTCGCCTGATTCCCGATCTGGAACCCGTGATGCTTCGGGTCATCGAATCGGAAAGGGCCCGGGCATCCTGAGGGGCCCGAACCGCTGCGGGATCGTCCGGGTCATTCGACACCTTTCCGGCTTCGTCGCCAACGCGCCGACTGGTACCATGCAGGCTGGACGGAGGAAAGGCAATGGCCGGAACCGGAGCCGACCTGGTCGGGCGCGCCCGGGCGCACTGGACGAAGGAGCGGGTCGCCAAGGTCACGGGGGGAAAGCGGTTCCTGCTGAAGCCCGACGAGGCGCCCGAACTGCTGCACGCGATCGGCCTGCTGAGCGCCGACGCGACGATGCCGGCCGACTGCCTGCGAAAGTACTCGCAGATCAACCACATGCTGGCGCTGCTGCAGCCGGTCCTGGATGACCTGGCCGCGCGCCACAAGGTGGTCCGGGTGATCGACGCCGGGTGCGGCAACAGTTACCTGACGTTCCTGCTGGCCTGGTACCTGCACGTGCGCACCCGGCACGACTGCCGCATCGTGGGGATCGACTCGAATCCCAAGGTGGTCGAGTCCAGTCGCGCCCGGGCGGCGAAGCTGGGCCTGGACGGATGCCTGCGGTTCGACGTTTCGCAAATCGATGCCCAGGCGTGGGAGCGGTCCTTCCGGCAGGTCTTCCCGGAGGACTGCCCCGAAACGGACGACGAGTTCCCGCGGCCCCACCTGGTCGTCGCGTTGCACGCCTGCGACACGGCGACCGATTCTGCGCTGGGGCTGGGGATCGGCGCATGCGCGGACGTGCTGGCGGTCGCCCCGTGCTGCCACGCGGAACTGGCGAAGCTGTGGTCCGGCATGGACGGCCCCGCGCATCCGTTCCGTCCCGTCTTCGCGTCGGCCAACCTGCGCCGGGACGCCGCCGCGGTGATGACCGACGCCCTGCGGATGCTGCTGGTGCGCCGGTGCGGGTACGAGGTCACCGCGACCGAGTTCGTCCCGTCCGACCACACGCCCAAGAACCGCCTGCTGCTGTGCATCCGGCGAGGCCGCTACCTCCGGGAGGCGGGCGAGCAGTACGAGCGGTTGAAGGAGGCACTGGGAGGCGCGGCGATCACGCTGGAGTCCCTGGTCCCGCCCGTGTGAGCGTCCCCGGCGGCGGTCAGCGCGGTAGAACCATCGGTCACGGATTTCACGGACTCGAACTCGCGCCGAACGTCGGGTAAAATCGGTGCCTCTGAAACCCCGGAAGCAGGTCCCACTCGCAGAAGGAGAACACATGCACCTGCCCTCCGTGATCGCATCGCGTTCGACCCGAACAGCGTTCGTCACCTGCACCGCCTTCCTTTCCGCATCCGTTGCAGGCTGCGGATCCAGCGCTCTTCCTGCCGGGAACCAGCACCTGGAACGCATCAACCAGCGCACCGAGTCCCTCGTGGCGGTTGCAGAAACGCTCACGTCGTCCCTCGCGCAGGCCGTGAGCATCGCGACCCTGGGTTTCACGCAGACCCTTCCGCAGGGCGCCCCCCTGGCGACGGACACTCCCCTGTCGACAGCCGACCGGCTGCGATACGACGACGCGGTCCTCGCCTCGATGGCGCCGGCGGCGGCCACCCTGATGGGGGCGTTGGAACTGGTCGAGGCCGCCACGACGGAAGGTCATTCCCTCATCCAGACCTCCGCGACCGGGAGCGTGGCCTCCGGGATCACCGATGCCGGCTGCGCTTCCCCGGGCCTGTGCCGCCAGCGCAGCGCGGTCGTGATCGAGTCCCTGCTGGTCATGGGCGGCCTGGGACTGGTGGCGTGGATGGGCTTCGGGGGCGCGAAGGAGGCGTTCGATGCCCGCAACGAGCCGTCCGCCAAGGCGATCGCGGCGGCGACCGGGCCGGAACTGGAGGCCATGAACGACGCGCTGGGCCTGCCGAAGACCACGCCGAATACCCAGACCCTGGCGACGTTCCACGCCCTGCCCTTCAACGACCGGCAGGCGGCGCACCGCAGGATCGAGGAAATCAACGCGGACCCCGACATCGGGTCGCTGTCGGCCACCCAGGACATCCCCGCGTCGGTCGCGAAGTCCGCGGTCATCGCGGCCGAGACCGGCGTGAAGGTCTATGCCAAGGTGCCCGGCATGGTCGGCGGCGGCAGCACGCTGGGCCTCCTGTCAAAGGCGAAGGGCTGGGGCGACGCGGGCGAGGTCCTGGACCTGACGCTGGACGTGGCCGACCAGGCGCTGTCGGCGTCGAAGGCCGGCAAGCCCATCGCGGACAAGGGAACCCTCGTGGTCGCCACCTATCCGAACGAAGTGATGGCGACGAACCCGCCGACCCACTCGATGACCTCGGCGAACGCCCGGGCCATCCTGTCCGAGACGGCGGCCGGCAGGAACCTCGGCACGAAGACGCCCGAGGAAGTCGCGTCCGCCGGATCCGTGGTCGCCAAGGACCTCGCCGTCCTGTCGGGCATGGCCGACAAGGTCCGGACGGACGGGAGCGTCGTCGCGACCGTTCCGTCGCAGGTCTACATGACGCGCCTCGCCTCGCCGAAGTGGGGCGACAAGGTGAAGATACCGGCGATGGGCCGGGTGGACGTCCTCTTCGTTGCCGACGGCAAGGTTCCGCAGATCGTCACCGACATCGAAACGGCCAACGGAGGTCGGGTGGGCCTGGTCGACCAGGATCTGTCGGATTACGACCCGGACGCGAAGACCCCGCCCGCGGCCGATGCCCTGGGGGACGACACGCCCACGGACGCGGTCGGGGAGGCCCCCGGCACGACGGACGTCCCGGCCGCCGAGGAAATCTGGCTGATGTGCAACAACTCCGAACTCGGCGGTGGCACGGGCGCCATGACCTACGCGTGCACGCGCTACAACGGCACGGAGGACCCGTTCTCGGAGGCGTTCCGGACGAAGGCCGAGGCCCAGTGCAAAAGCGGCAATTACGAGGGGCTGTCAAGCTGGTTCTTCGTGGAGGACGACCCGGAAAAGGCCTGCGTGGACGCGTGCAACGTGGCGGCGGCCCGGCTCGAGATCAATCACTGCGACACGCCGTTCGCGACCGGTCCCGAGTCCCCGTGCCAGGGCATCCCCGCGGGCAGCGACGCGTGCTGGCAGGGCTCCTGCTACAACTGCTGCGGAACCTGCGAAAACGGGTACGTCAAGCTGTTCGACTGCGGGAAGGGGTGCGCCGTCAGCGGCAGCCTGTGCGACTGTGCGGACTGAACCGCGAGCCGGGGGGGCGTGACCTATACAGCGGCCGGAATTGTCAGAACAGTCTTCCCACCAGCGCGGCCAGGGCCGTTTCAGTGCGCAGGATGCGGGGGCCCAGGTCCAGCGGGCGCATCCCCGCGCGGAGGAGGCTGTCGAACTCGGCGTCGATCCAGCCCCCCTCCGGCCCGATGGCCAGCGTGATCGGGACGGGCATCGTCCGGGGCGCCGGGCCCCCCGAGCGCGGGTGGGCCACCAGGCCCGTGCCCTCGCCCACCAGGGCCGGCAGTTCCTGCTCGACGAAGGGACGGAACAGGCGGGCCAGTCGCAGGTCCGGCAACACGGTGTCCCCGGCCTGTTCCAGGCCCAGGATCGCCTGGTGGCGTAGGCTGTCGGGCGCCAGGCGCGGGCTGCCCCAGTAGGCCTTTTCCACCTTCCAGGCGTTGATCAGCACGATGCGGGCGGCGCCCAGGCTGGTGGCGGCCGCCACGACGCGATTGACCACCTTGGGACGGGGGAGGGCGATCACCAGGGTCAGCGGGATCTTGGGCGGCGGGTCGCGGTCCAGGTCCAGCGCCAGTTCCAGGGCGTCCCCATCCAGACGCAGGACCCGCCCACGACCCATGCGGCCGCCCAGCAGGCCCACGGCCAGGTCGTCGCCCACCTCGGCCCGGTGCACCGTTCGGACGTGGTCCAGGCGGCGCCCCGCCAGGCAGGCCCGGTCCGGGGCGACGAGGTCCTCCGGCAGCAGCAGCAGCAGGTTCACGTGCGCCTCGACGATGGGGGTCCGGCCGACCCGGGACGGCGAACCTGCCGGAGTATCCGCGTGGGCGGATCGGTCGTCAATCGCGCGTTGCCTCGGGGAGGAAAATTCACACTTCACTGAAACGCGAATACAGGTCCTGTACGACCGCCTTGATTCCCCCCGGCGCAACCGGGACAATCCAAACGCCCCCCCGGGGAATGGAGGACCGCAATGACCACGATGTCGACCCGTATGCTCGCCGCGTTGTCGATGGCCCTGCTGGCCGGCGTTGCGGGATGCGGTCCCGGGACCGGGGACGGGGGGAACGACCGGTCCGGCGCGGTGTCGGACCTTGGGGGATGGGCCGGGACGGATCTGCCGGGCGACACGCTGCCGCAGGACGTGCCGCCGGTGCCCGTCACCGTGACGCTCGCGGTCCCGCCGGACCTCCAGGCCGCCGGGGTCGTGGTCCATGCCACCGTGATATCGCCCGACAGCCCGGCCCTCGAGCGTTCCCGGACCTCCCGTCCCGGCGAGGAGGACCTGGTCGTCGAGGCCCGCGCCGGGGACTACGTGATCGCGTCGGTCGTGGACGGCGAGGGCCAGGTGGTCCGCATCCAGGCGATGGCGGCGGACTTCCCGGAATGGAGCGTCCCCGGCGAGTCGTGCCGGACGCTGGTGGTGCCGACGCCCGCACACCCCACGATCCAGGCGGCGGTGGACGCCGCGAAGGCCTGCGACACGGTGCTGGTCCTGCCGGGGACCTACCGGGAATTCGTCACGCTGCACGCGCCGATCCGCCTGCTGGGCAGCGGCCCGCTGTTGACGGTGCTGGATGGCAGCCAGCCGGTGGCCGGGCGGCGCGCGCTGGTGGACTACACCGACGGCCCCGGTTCGCTGATCGCGGGCTTCCGCTTCACCGGCGTGCCGCCGGTGGACGTCGGGTGCGCGGACCCCTCGGACCCGTTCCTGTGCAGCGGCGACTGGTACGTGGCCGCTGTGTACGGGGACGGCCACTCGGCCGAAAGTGCGCTGCGGGCATCGGTCTTCCTGGTCCACAACGTCTTCGACGGCAACGAGATCGCGGTGATGTCGTACTTCCACGCCCTGGCCGTCGTCCGGAACAACGTCTTCGTCGGCAACCGGTACGCGTTCGTCGGCAACCACTTCCAGGACCAGTCGCTGATCGCCAACAACGTGTTCTACCGCAACGAGGGGTTCGCGATCGGCAGTTCCGCGGCGTACCTGGACGTGGTCAACAACCTGTTCGTCGAGAACGGCGAGGCTATGCGCCACGAGTATGTGCAGATCGGGTGGATCCGCTGCAACCTGTTCTGGGCGAACGGCGAGGTGGGGCAGCGCGTGCCGCTGGGCAGCGACGGGAACCTGGAACTGGACCCCGGCTTCCTGGACCCGGCCAGCGGCAACTTCCTGCTGGGCCCGTCCTCGCCCGCCCTGGACATGGGCTGCTTCGCCGAACAGTCCCCCGACCTCGACGGTTCGCCCCAGGACATGGGGGCTTTCGGCGGCTCGTTCGGCCGCTGGGCGGACGGGGAGTGAGGCGGGCCTCTCGGGCGCGTTTCGTGGAAGATTGTTCCTGCACCGCCGCTTGACCGGCCCATTGACCGCACCTACCATCCCGGAAAGGTCTCGATCGAAAGTGCCGGGGGGGAACCAGGGGGATACGATGAAGGGGAAGCCGCGGGACCTGTTCGGGAAGGGCCAGTTGACGAAACGGAGTGTGGGGGGCAGGCGCTTCGGATTTCTCGTCTTCGCGGGTGCCCTCGTCGCAGGCTTGATCGCTTGCGGCGGCTCGGGTTCGTCGGTGCTGCCCGGCGACACGGCACCGGACCGCGATTCCGAAACGCTCGACGGGATCGGCGCGGATCCGCTCGGCACGCAGGACACGGGAAACGACCCGGGGGCCGGTGACGAGGGCACGCAGCAGGGCGACGACACAGCGGACATCACCGCCGACACCGACCCCGGAGAGGACGCCAACGAAACGACGTGCGAGCCGAACCAGGCCCTGCACGGCTCGATTTGCGTCACCTGCGCCGGGCTGTGCACGGCCCCCGGGGAGACCGGCGTCCTCGAGCCGAAGACGACGCTGTCCGGCCGATGCGTCTGCCAGACGAGAGACGGGTACTACTGGGAGGGCGCCAGCCTGAGCACGTCTCCCTGCGACGCCGACCACGACGGCTGGGTCGCCCAGGCGGCGCGGTCCTCGATCGAGAGTTCCGACCCCGTGATCCGCACCAACGCCCGTTGCCAGGTGCGAAGCATCGATCGGTTCGTGCTCGTGAACCAGCGGGGAGAGTCGCTCGATGTCCTGCTGCCCGGCAACCTGGAACTCTACGAACCCGACCGTCTCGACGACGAGGGACTGGACTCGTACCGAGGCGCGCCGGACGAGGGCGGAGTTCCGCTGTACGGCGCATCGAAGCCGCCTGCGAGGGCCTTGAATCCGCTGACGAAGTACTGCGCGGCGGGGGACTTCAACGGGAACGGCGCTCCGGACGCTCTGGAGTGGCAGACGGACCCGTCGTTGAAGGACTTCCCCTTCACCGCCTTCGCGTACTTCGCCGAGCTTCACCGGGGGTGGTACGAGTCCGTTCCCGGGCAGCCGTCGGGGCGGTACGTGATCCGCGAGAAGGCCCGGGTCGGCCAGGGGGAGGATGACGATCCCGTCCCCGGACTCTACGATCCGACGCAGGAACAGGGCGATGTCGGTCCGTTGCTCCGGTGCGAAGTCTGGCCCGACCCGCGCTATGTCAGTGGCGACGAATCGTCCAACAACGTCGGCCTGGACTTCGCGCGGTTCTCGCCTTACCCGGGCTCGCTGGACTTTGCGCACAGGGTCATCGACGACGCCACGGGCCTGCCCCTGGTGATTCCGACGCCGAAGCCGGGCGAAGTCCACTTCACCGGCATGAACCACCACAGCCAGTTCCGCTGCGTACAGATCCCGGTTCCCATGCCCTTCTCGCCGAGCCCCGGTCAACTGGCGGGGTACGATTTCCTGGACGAGAACGGCGTCTTGAAGTTCCAGATGAATACCGCCGGCTCGTCCCAGACCGAGCACCCCCCGGTCACCGACCCGCTGGTCACGCCGAACCCGTTCGATGTGTCGGTCCCCTGGTCGCCGGTCCCGACAGAAGAACTCGCGAATCCCCCGGCCAACTCGATCGTCGGCTGGGCCGCCGTGCGCTACCGGCCGGATTCCAGGCCGTACAGGGACGATGCGACCTATCAGGGCGGCTGCGTGAACCAGTGCACGGCCTCGAGCTACAGGTGCGGCCTGTGTGGCTACGGCACCTGGCACAACGTGGACGGGACGATCTGCGGGCCGGAGAACCGGGAACCGGGGCCCGCGGGCATCCCGGACCACTGCGAGGACATCGCGCACCCCGCGGGCGTGGACCTGAACCTGATCGCCTGCGACGGATGCGATTGCCAGAAGGGGCCGTGCAGCACGAACATGTGCCTCGCCGCCGACCCGACGCGGTGCGTCCCGGCGGGTCTGCGGACGGGCCATGCCTGCCAGGACGACGGCGACCCATGCACGGCCGACGTCTGCGCGGACCTGGACCAGCGACTGCGTGACTGCTGCGCCGTGGAATACGAGTGTCTACCGGATGACACATTCTGCCTCGACTACTGCGAGAGGTCCACCTCGATCTGTCAGTACGGAGGGTGGTATGCGCAATCGTGCTGCACGAGGCTGCCGGACCCGGCGGCGTGCCTCCGGGATCCAGCCGCGCATGGATGCGCCGAGTGCGCGCACGACGTTCCGGCTCCGGCGACCACCCGGTGCGGGGATGGGGGTCAGTGCTCCGACCTGCGATGCGATGGCCAGTTCTCCTGCGTGGTGTTTCCCCGTACGGGCATTCCGTGCGTTCTCGATACGCCGAACCCGTGCGTGAACGAGGTCTGCAGCGGCGACACCGGCGCCTGCGGAGTCGCGAAGAGCAATGGCACCCCCTGCTCCCTGGACTCGCCTCCCCCCGAATGCCACGGCGACGCACAGTGTGCCGGGGGGAACTGCGAGTACCCGCCGTTGCCCGACAACACGCCGTGCGCGGATGACGGGAATCCGTGCACGAACGACGTCTGCGGCCAGGGCACGTGCACGCATCCGGACAAGGGGCTCTATACGCCATGCACAGAACCCTCGTTCCCGTCGACGTGCACCAACAGCTACTGTCATACAGGGACGTGTTACAGGCGCGGGGAGTGCCAGCCCGGTGCCAGTGAGTACCTCCAGAACAAGGAGTGCAACACGTGCGGAACGCGCGACTGCAACCCCGATTGCACATGGCAGCCGTGCGCGCTCGAGACGAACCCCTACAACGACATCGACCACGCGGAAACCGTCCCGGCCTGCGATGGCGGCATCTGTTCCAGCGACAGCTTCGGGGGCAGCAAGATCGCCATCGTCGGCCATAGCGTGTCCGACCAGGACCACCACTGGTACCATTTCCGGATGAAGGACAGCGGGAACCTGTTCACGGATCCGATCATCGAGGTCCTCTTCATGGGCCCCGTAGGGACGTTCGATTTGATTTTCCGGGCTGTCTGTTCCAACGACCCCGGAATATCGAGAGAGCATTTCTGGACCTTCTTCGCCGCGCAGACTGTGCCGTCCATACAGCGATTCGAGCTTTCCCAGTACGGGACCGACTGGAAGAACTGCCCAGAGGGGTGGAACGACATCTACATCATGGTGGAACTTAAATCGAGCATTTACGGTCCGGTAGGCTGCGATCCCTATTACCTGGATCTGCGCATGGAGGGGAACTGGCACTGCTGTGGAACGCCGTGCCTCTCCTTCACCGGATGCGGACCCGACAACACGTGCGACCCGGCCTCGTGCATCAGAGGCCTCTAGCCTCGGGTGGGTGTGAGGTTCTACTTCTGAAGACACCCGGAACCCGGCCCGCCTATCGTCCCTCGGCCTCCAGGCACTCGCGGTACAGGCAGCGCAGGAAGTCGGCGCCCGGATGGTCGTACAGGTGCATGGCGCCGCCGCGGCACCAGTCCCAGTGCGGGCAGTCGGCGCAGGGGCCCCGGCGGGCCCACTGGCGGTCACGC
Organism: uncultured Myxococcales bacterium; assembly: GCA_903847405.1. Taxonomy (GTDB): domain Bacteria; phylum Myxococcota_A; class UBA9042; order DTJE01; family DTJE01; genus CAIZWN01. The sequence continues at coordinate 12,890 of CAINDP010000013.1, forward strand.
AGGTTCTGGTACCCGGATTCCCAGACGTCCTTGAAGCGCTGCGTCCGGATGTTGCCCTGGTCGAAGGCGTCCGTCAGTTCGGGACAGGCCCCGATGCGGCCGTCGGCCTTGATGCCGCCCACCTCGACGCCCGCCCGGCACTGGCACAGGTAGGGCCGGACCACGCCCTCGAAGCGCCAGCCCAGGAAGCCTTCTTCCGAGAACTCCGGCACCGGCAGGCGCGGGTCCTGGCGGGCCGTCCGCACCCATTCCAGCAGGGCCCGGACGTCCTTGGGTCCCGGCACCAGGTCGGGGCGTTCGCCGGCCCGGCCGATGGGCATCACGGGCGCGACGCGCCACATCGGCACGCGCATGGCCGCCAGGCGCAGGCGCATCGCCTCCAGCGTGGGAATGGCCGGGGTCGTGATGGTCGAAATGACCTCCAGCTTGCCCGCGAATCCGGCGTCGCGCAGGTGCCCGAACGCCGCTTCTGCCTTGGCCCAGACCCCGGCGCCCCGCAGGCGGTCGTTGACCTCGGGCGGCCCGTCCAGGCTGATCGAGATGGACCCCATGCGGGCGGCGACCAGGTCCCGGGCCCAGGTCGCGTCCAGCAACTGGCCGTTGGTGACCATGCCGTAGGGGAAACCGCAGTCGCGCAAGGCGTGGAACACGTCCAGGATGCCGGGCTTCAGCAGCGTTTCGCCCCCGGTGACGGCGACCATGACGGTCCGCGCGTCGAAGTCGGCGGCCACCTGCCGGACCACCGCGACCCACTCGTCGCTGGTCAGTTCGGCGGGATCGTCGCGCCCGGTGCAGGACGAACCGCAGTAGGCGCAGGCCAGGTTGCAGCGCCGCGTGACCTCCAGGAACAGGTACCGCAGGGGGTGGGTCGCGGCCTTTTGCGCCAGGACCTCGGCGTGCCCGCGCCACATCCGGGCGTGGCGTTCGCGCAGGTCGTCATCGAGGACGGCGGCACCGGGGGTCGTGGGGATGTCGTCCGCCATGGGTCAGGGCGTCTTCGGTTCGCAGGTGGGGAAGTTGAACGTGCCGCCGCAACCGTCGTCCATCGGGTGGTTCTGGTCGCACACCCAACCGGCCCCGTACTCCGTGGCGCACTCCTCGTCCGTCGTGCAGGGCGGCGGGCCGTAGGACGCCATCGGCGGGCAGTCCTTGGGCGCGTCGACCAGGACGTCGGCCGGGATCGCGTCCACCGAGGTGTCGGTCGGGATTACGTCGGTCGGAACGGGACCTTCGGCGCAGACGAACCACGAACCGCCGGTGCAGGGGTCCGTGACCGGGTGCTGCTGGTCGCAGATCCAGTCGGAGCCGTACTGCGTGCAATCCTCGTCGCCCGTGCAGGACGGCGGGCCGTACCCGACGACCGGCAGGCAGTCCGGCGGGGCGTCCACGGGCACGTCGGGCGTCACGGCGTCCACGGGGACGTCCCCGGGCCGGCACACGGGCCACGTGACCTGCTGGCCGCAGTTCTCGAACACGTTCATGGTGTCGCAGTACCAGCCGGGGGCCTGCTGTGCGACACAGTCGGCATCGGTCTCGCAAGGCTGGGGACCGTAGTAGGCCGCGGGCTGGCAATCCGCGGGGATGTCGGGCACCTCGATCGCGTCCAACGAGGGCGGGGCGTCCGGAACGTCGCGATCCTCCAGGAAGTCCGGCGCAGGTCCGTACAGGACCTGGGGGATCGGGTCGCAGGCCTGCTGGCCAATCCACAGCCCGCCCGACAGCAGCAGCCACAGCCACCGCGTCGCCCGGCCGACCTTGGTCCGGCCCACCTCGATCAGGGCCAGCAACACCATCAGCATGACCGCCTCCCTTCCCCCCGCGAACGACATTCTACGGGACCGGACCGCCTGTTTACCAGCGCCCGCATGGCATGCGACCGACCCGGCATGGCACGCGACCTGTCAGAAGCGATCGTACAAGTCCGACTCATAAGCGCTCGTAGATGTCCGGTCGAGTAGTGACCGGCAACGCCGGTCCATGAGGGGCCCAGCGGGCCCCGGATCCCCTGGCCGACGCCCGTCAGGGTGTC
>CAINDP010000014.1 GCA_903847405.1 uncultured Myxococcales bacterium
GGATACATCTCCAAATTCGGTGACGCCTGAGCGGCGTCATGAGGAGATGAACGCGCTCCCCGGTCCCTTACCGCGACCATCGATGCAATTCCGTCCCGTCGGGCCAACGGCTTGCACGTCAGTGGCAAACCCCGGTGCCCGGCCCGTAGGGACGGGCATCCGGCGCGGTCCCTGCGGACCCGCCCGCCGCGGCCATTCGCATGACTGGGCGTGACGCAGGCGGGGCCACAGCAGGGACCGTGACGGAAGGGGTTTGTCCACTGCACGTGCTGGTTGTCCGGCCCTTCAGAACGATTGAGCAGGGTCCTCCTCGCCCCAAGCGAAGTCTCGTAGCAACGAAGCTAGTGGGGCGAGCCATCCGCCGAGAGGTTGACGACGAATTTGTTTGCCAGAGGATCTGTGGTGACGATTCCGAGTTCGGCCGTTCTCATGAGCGGAACTGCTTCGCCAGATGAGAAGCCGATATTCCACTCTGTCGATTCCTCGGGCCGAAGCACCACGGAGCGATCGAGCGGCAACCCATCATCAGTGCCCGATAGATAGGTTTGCCCGTCAATCGTTACCCGGAACCCCGAGTCGCCTGGAAAGGCGATGGCGCTAACCACCAGGTCGCATGTACCGGAATTGGAGAGTACCAATTTTTGGTCTGGGCAAGAATTCCCACACGATGCCGAGAATCGAATGTCGTTCGGGGCCACCAGGACTGCTCTAGGATATCCGGCGAAGAGAATCTGAAGTCGTCTAAGGTCCGGTTCGCCGTCGGAGTCACTGACGATCGTCAATGTCCCGGGCCGATTTGTGCAGTCATTGTAACGCTTGGAGTGAATGGTGAACGTGAGGGAGGACGGTTCGCCTTCTCCGTACGGCGGCAGCCCCACGGGAAGTTCCGGAGACGCCAAACTCATCGCCGGTCCGCCAGGATCCCTGGCTTCTTCATCGGTGGCTGGTGTGTAGTCGAATCGAATTTCGCTAATGTTGAGAAGGCGCCCCCGGCCGACGTTGCGGATCGTGATCTCCAGGTCTTCGAGCAGTTGGTACCGGTAGGAAACCATGCCCGGGTACAATTCAATCACGGAATGACTGAAGTTATCCATTGCCACGGTTGGTTCGCAACTCGGGAGAAGGACCGCAACGAGAATCAAGCACGACGAATACGCCCGCTTCTGCATCCGAGAGTACATCGCATCTCCCCCGCTCCAGAGCGATTTTGCACTCCCAAACCGCGTCGCGCAACTACGCGCGGGTCGTCTTGCTCGGATCGTTCGCGTTACCTCTGGTCCGGACAACGGCTTGCGCGTCAGTGGCAAACCCCGGTGGCCGGCCCGCAGGGACGGGCATCCGGCGCGGTCCCTGCAGCCCCGCCCGCCAGGGACGTTCGGTTACTTCAGCGTGACGCAGGCGGGGCTGTTGCAGGGACCGTGACGGAAGGGGTTTGTCCAATGCACGCGCTGGTTAGGTGGCCGTCCTGTTTTCCGCCATGAACTCGGCAGGTTTCAAGATGGCAAAGGGAACCTGGCCACGCAACGCCAACAGATCCTTGTCACCACTTATCACGCAGTCCGCATCGGCTGCCAAGGCGCAAGCAACGAACATGTCGTCGTTCGGATCACGGCAAAGACCCGAAGGGAGTGGAGCGGCTTCAATGAAGACGGAGTGCTGGACGACTAGGTCCAAGGCTTCTTCAATCTGGACGTCGTATCCCCGGCTCAAGAAGGCCACCGCCACCCGACGATATTCGGCTAGAATCTCGGGGGTTAACACGCCGGTAAACGCTCCTTGAGTCCATGCCAAGTAAAGCCGGCGCGGCGTCCCCGAGAAGAACAGCCCGGAGATGAAGACGTTGGTGTCGACGACGGCCTTCACTTCTTGCCTCGAACCTCAGCGATGACCTTCGCAACGTCGCGGCGAGTCCGTCCAGCCGCCTTTGCTTTGCGTTCGAGGCTCTTGAGGAGTTCACCAACCTCCTGTCGCGACGGCGGAGAGATCACCTTCAGCATCACCACGTCGCCATGCCACATCACCACGAAGCGGGCGCCGGTCGCGAGTCCCATCTGCCGACGGGCGACCTCAGGTATAACTACTTGACCCTTCGAGGACAACCGGGTCGTAGCAAGTGCATCAGCCATGGCAACCTCCAGGCGCGTCTTACATTGGGGATTCTACCGTGATTCCTTACTTCCGCAACTGGCAAGTAGGATGACGACGCTCCAGGGCCGACCGAGCTCCTCTCCGGGCATCGTATCCCAGGGCACATGCGAGTTTCGAGTTTGGCTTCCGTCCGCGAGCAGCCAAGGGCGTGCGCGTCACCTCCCGGCCCACCTAACGGCTTGCGCGTCAGTGGCGGCCACGTCCGGCCGCAGGCCGGTTCGGCGCGGTCCTTGCCCCGCGGCCGCCGGGCAGTTACGAGGCGTTGATGAAGTTTGAGCCGCGGGACAAGGCAAGGACCGTGACGAAAGTGGCCGTCCACTGCATGCGCTGGTTGGACCTCTTGAGAAGAAGACTCGGACCGCAGAGGGCGAGGGGCGTCGGAAGAACCATGCCCCGCTCCGGCCCGCGCGGACCAGGGAGCCCGAATCGCCGGGCGAGCCGGTGTACCTGCTCCACGCCGGGCGAACCGATGTGGCCCGCTCCACGCCGCGCGAACCATGAGCCCGAATCGTCGCGCGGTCCAATGGGCCCGAATCGTTCGACGCCCCAGGGGGCCCGAATCGCCGCGCGGACCAGGAACCCTTTGCATAAAGCCTTTGCGCCGGACGAGCCAGGCAAGTGCGGGGTCACCTGCTGCACCCGTCGCCCAGCCAGCCAGGCATTCCTCCGTCGCAAAAGCCACGTGGCTGACCGAATCGTCGTGCGTTCCAAGGGGCCCGAATCGGCGGGCGGAAAGTGGGCCCGAATCGCCGCGCGGGCGATGTAGCCGCTGCCCCGCCGGAGCCGGCCAGTGCGGGGTCTCCTGCTGCAACCTTTGCCCTGCCAGCCAGGCATTCCTCCACCGCCGAAGCCATGTGGCTCTCCGATTCGTCGTGCGGTCCGATGTGCCCGAATCGCCGTACGGTCCGGGGGGGCCGAATCGTCGCACGGGCCATGTA
>CAINDP010000015.1 GCA_903847405.1 uncultured Myxococcales bacterium
ATTTCCGCGGAATTCGGTGTCTGTCCCCATTTTTTTTCGTCCGCATCCAGCAGAAACGAAAACGGCCGGCGCGATCCCCTTCCCGGGAACCGCGCCGGCCGTCATTCCAGCCGTCGCTGCGATCGCAGGCGCGACCGCGGAGGGGCCTACTTCTTTTCGTCCTTCGGCGCTTCCGCGATGGCGGCTTCGGTCGTGACCATCAGGCCGGCGATCGAAGCGGCGTTCGTCAGGGCCAGGCGCGTGACCTTCGTCGGGTCCAGGATGCCCGCCTCGATCATGTCCTCGTACACGCCGGTCTGGGCGTTGTAGCCCACGTTGCCGGACGCCTCCAGGACCTTCTGGATCACGACGCCGCCGTCCACGCCGGCGTTGCGGGCGATCCAGTACAGGGGCTGCGTGATGGACTTCCTCAGGATTTCCACGCCGTAGCGGCGATCGTCCGTGAACTTCAGGTCGTCCAGCACGTGCAGGCAGCGGATCAGGGCCACGCCGCCGCCGGGGACCACGCCTTCCTCGACCGCCGCGCGGGTCGCGTGCAGGGCGTCTTCCACACGGGCCTTCTTTTCCTTCATTTCGGTTTCGGTCTGGGCGCCGACCTTGATGACGGCCACGCCGCCGGCCAGCTTCGCCAGGCGCTCCTGCAGCTTTTCGCGATCCCAGTCGGACGTGCTGTCCTCGATCTGGACGCGCAGCTGGGAGATGCGGCCCTTGATGGCGTCCGCCGCACCCAGGCCCTCGACGATCGTGGTGTTGTCCTTGTCGGCGATCACGCGCTTGGCGCGGCCCAGGTCGGCCAGCGTCACGGTTTCCAGCTTCAGGCCCAGGTCCTCGGTGATGACCTTGCCGCCCGTCAGGACCGCGATGTCCTCCAGCATGGCCTTGCGGCGGTCGCCGAAGCCGGGGGCCTTGATGGCCAGGACCTTCAGGATGCCCTTCAACTTGTTCACGACCAGCGCGGCCAGGGCCTCGCCTTCCACGTCCTCGCTGATGATGACCAGCGGGCGCGCCTCGCGGGCGATGCGCTCCAGCAGGGGCAGCAGGTCGTGCAGCGCGCCGATCTTCTTTTCGTGGATCAGGATGACCGGGTCTTCCAGGACCGCTTCCATCTTCTCGGGGTTGGTGACGAAGTACGGGCTGACGTAGCCGCGGTCGAACTGCATGCCTTCGACCAGGTCCAGCGTCGTGTCCGTGGACTTCGCTTCCTCGACCGTGATGACGCCGTCCTTGCCGACCTTGTCCATCGCGTCGGCGATGATGTTGCCGATCTCGGTGTCATGGTTGGCGGAAATGGTGCCGACCTGCGCGATTTCCTTGCGGCCGCGGGTCGGGATCGACAGCGTCTTCAGTTCCTCGATCACCTTTTCGACGCCGGCGTCGATGCCGCGCTTCAGGTGCATCGGGTTGATGCCGGCCGTGACCAGCTTCAGGCCTTCCTGGTAGATGGCGCGCGCCAGGACCGTGGCGGTCGTCGTGCCGTCGCCGGCCTTGTCCGACGTCCGGGACGCGACTTCCTTGACCATCTGGGCGCCCATGTTCTCGAACTTGTCCTCGAGTTCGATTTCCTTGGCGACCGTCACGCCGTCCTTGGTGACGACGGGGCTGCCCCAGGACTTTTCGAGGATCACGTTGCGGCCCTTCGGTCCCAGGGTGGTCGTCACGGCGTCGGCCAGGACGTGCACACCCTTCAGGATGCGCTGCCGGGCGTCCGACGAGAACACGAGTTCCTTCGCTGCCATCTTTCTCTCCTCCAACTTGTGCCAAGCACGAGCGCCCGGCGAAAACGGCCGGGCGGACTCCTCGATGTCGATCCCCGGTGGGGGAAGGCGCACCGCATGATAATCACGACCCGGGGCCGGTCAAGGGGAGGGGCGGGCGCGGCGGATGATTCCCGAGACTGGAATTCCCCGTTTCGGACGCCTTCCGGGTACACCGGGCAACTCGTTCTCCAAGGTTCGACATTGGCAGTGTTGCTTGACAACATTCTCCAGAACCGTTAAACCGGCGCCCCTATAGGGCCCGGACGGGCGACCCATACCCCTGTCGAGGTAGACGGACGATGGTCGATCGGGAGAAGTTTGGCGAGCGGCACTCCTGCTTCGCCTGCGGATGCAAGTTCTACGACATGCACCGCTCACCGCCCCTGTGTCCGAAGTGCGGGGCCGACGTCAGCAAGCCGCCGAAGATCATCGAGGAGGTCAAGGACCTCCCGCCGGCGGACATCGAAGAAGAAGAGGAAGAAATCCCCGAGGAGTTGGACGAGAAGTCCATCGAGGTGGATACCGAGGAAGATCTGGGCGCCGGCGAAGAAGAAGCCGACGATTAGGGTCGTCCCTCTGACGACGCGCCGCACCCGGAGGATGCCAGGGCCGGGATGCGCGGCCTGGACGGGCTTGCATCGGGCGCTGCCGCGCTTTCAAAATCCGCAATCAGTCCGGTCGGTTCGTCGATCGGGCGGGCCTCCGCTTTCCCCGGGAATCATCACGGGTACCCATCGGGAGTCATGACATGAAGGGCGGCATCGGCATCATCGGCGGGTCGGGTCTGTACCTGCTGGACGGCTTCGAGGACGTGAAGGAAGTGACCGTCGACACGCCCTTCGGTGCGACGTCCGACGCGATCATGGTCGGGCGCCTGGGCGGTCGCGACCTGGCCTTCCTGCCGCGCCACGGCCGGGGCCACCGCCTGCTGCCGACCGAGGTCCCCTACCGGGCCAACATCTGGGCCCTGAAGTCCCTGGGCGTGTCGCGCATCTTCTCCGTCAGCGCCGTGGGCAGCATGAAGGAGGAAATCACGCTGGGAACGCCGGTCCTGGTGGACCAGTTCATCGATCGGACCGTCGCGCGGCCGTCCACGTTCTTCGGCGACGGCATCGTGGGCCACGTGTCCATGGCGGATCCCACGTGCCCGGCCCTGCGGGGGTTGCTGGCCCGGGCCGCGGCCGAGGCCGGCGTCCCGATCATCCAGGGCGGCACCTACGTGTGCATCGAGGGCCCCCAGTTCTCGTCCCGGGGGGAATCGTTCATGTACCGCCAGATCGGCGTGGACGTGATCGGCATGACCAACGCCACCGAGGCGAAGCTGGCCCGCGAGGCCGAGATCTGCTACGCCACCCTCGCGATCCCGACCGACTACGACTGCTGGCACCTGTCCGAGGAGGCGGTGTCGGTCGAGGCCGTGATCGCGCGGCTGTCCCTGGGGATCGGCCGCGCCCGCTCGCTGATCCTGGCCGCCATCGCCCACCTGGACGCGGCGGGGCCCTGCCGTTGCCACGAGGCCCTGGCGGGTGCGATCATGACGGACCCGTCGCGGATCCCGGCGTCGGCAAAGGCTCGCCTGGCCCCGATCCTGGGCCATCGCCTTCCCTGACCCGTGTCCCTGGCTTCACCCGGAGGGAACCATGAGCCTGTTGTGCGTCGGCTCCGTCGCCTACGATGTCATCGAGCTTCCCGGCCGGCCGGCCGTCGAGGTCCTGGGCGGGTCCGCGACCTGGTTCACCACGGCCGCGGGCTTCTACACGCGCCCCCAGTTGGTGGGCGTGGTCGGTGACGACTTCCGCGAGGACGACATCGAGTTCCTGCGGGCCCGGGGCGTGGACGTGGGGGGCCTGGAGCGCAAGCCTGGCAGCACCTTCCGGTGGCACGGGCGCTACCACGAAAACCTCATCAGCCGCGATTCGCTGAAGACCGAACTGGGCGTCTTCGCCGAGTTCTCGCCGGTGATCCCGCCGGAGTGGCGCCGGCCGGACGTCCTGTTCCTGGGCAACATCCACCCGTCGCTGCAGGCGCTGGTCCTGGCCCAGTGCCGGGACGCGGGCTTCGTGGCCCTGGACACCATCGAGTGCTGGATCGAATCCGCGAAGGCCGACCTGATCCGCCTGCTTCCCCGGATCGACCTGTTGTTCCTGAACGACGACGAAGTGCGGCAACTGACCGGCGAGCACCACCTGCCGACGGCGGCCCGGGCGATCCTGGCCATGGGTGCCAAGGCCCTGGTCCTGAAGCGCGGCGAGCACGGCGCGTCCTTGTGGACGTCGTCGGGCGTGGCGCTGGTCCCGGCATGGCCCGTGGACTCGATGGTGGATCCCACCGGTGCGGGCGACTGTTTCGCAGGCGGGACGCTGGGGTACATCGATCTGGTCAAGGACACCTCGCCCGAATCCCTGCGGCGGGCCCTGGCGGTCGGGACCGTGACGGCCTCCTTCTGCGTCGAGGGCTTCGGTCCGCGATCCCTGGGAAGCGTGCGCCCGGCGCAGGTCAGCGAGCGTCTTCGCCGCTGGCTGGAGGCGGTTTCCGTCGACGGCGCGAAGGTGCTGGGCGACCTCGAGATCGGGTAGGATTCATCCCATGAAGAAGCCGACCGAATTCCTGTTGCGCCAGTTGTACCGGGCGGGTTCGCACAACCGGCCGTCCCGCGCCATGGGCCTCCTGGCCGACGCGCACCTGCCGCGGCCGGTCCTGGATCGGATGATCCGGTCGTACGTGCGGACCTTCAAGATCAACCTGGCCGAGGCGGACATGCCCCCCGGGGGCTGGCCGAACTTCGACGCGTTCTTCACCCGGACCCTGGTGCCGGGCGCCCGTCCCATCGACCCGTCGCCGGACGTCCTGATCTCGCCGTGCGACGGCCGCGTCCAGTCCAGCGGCGTGATCGAGCGGGGCACCCTGCTGCAGGCCAAGGGGCGGCCCTATCCCCTGGGCGACCTCCTGTGCGATCCGGGTGCCGGAGCGCGGTTCGAAGGGGGACGGTACGTCACGCTGTACCTCAGCCCCCAGGACTACCACCGGGTGCACGTCCCCGTGGACGGCGTCGTGACCGGGTTCAGCCACGTGCCGGGCTCGCTGTACACGGTGGCGCCCCGGGCGGCGGGCGTGGTGCAGGGCCTCTTCGCCCGCAACGAGCGCCTGTGCACGAAGATTCGCGGTCCTCAGGGCGACCTGTTCCTGGTGATGGTCGGCGCGACCGGCGTCGGCCGCATTTCGGTGTCCTACTGCGATGCCCGCACGAACGTGGGCCGCGATTTCGGGACCGACGTCCTGGATCCGCCGATCTTCTGCCAGCGGGGCGACGAACTGGGGCGTTTCCACCTGGGCTCCACCGTGATCCTGGTCCTGTCGCCCGGCCCCTGGATCGACCTCGTTCCGGCCCAGGGCCAGCCCGTGCGCATGGGCCAGGCGCTCTACCGGGCAGGCTAGCCCGCCTTCGACGAAAACGTGTCTGGAATCGGAATCGCGGTGGTGTGGGGCTGCGGGGTGCTACTTCTTCGCGGGCGGCGTCTTGGCGTCGGTCGCGGCGGCGGCGGCAGCGGCCTCGGGGGCCGGGGCGGGCGGGTTCAGGATCAGCAGGCCGTCCATGTTGATCATGCGGCCGTCCGGCGACCACATCGCGACCTTCCCGGTCAGCGTCTGGGGCGACTTGGGCATCAGCGTGGACAGATCCTGGTACCGGTCGGACCCGACGACCACCAGTCGGCGCTTGGCCGAGGCCAGATCGTCGACCAGCGTGATGCTGGGCACCACCGTGCAGGGCTGGTCGGCCTTGCAGAGATCGGCCTGCAGCACGTAGCCGCGCACCGTGACCTCCTGGGTCGCGAGGTCGTGGGCCTTCTTGAAGATGCCCTCGACCGACCACGCCCCGTCCTGGAATTTTTCCGCGACCGTCTTGACGGACAGGTTCGGTCGGGCGGGCAGGTTGGCCTGCTCCTTGATGCCCCCCTCGCGCGCTCCGGTATCCTTCGCCTTTGAACAGGCGCCGGCGGCCAGGACCGTGGCGAGTGCACCCACCAGCAGCATCGTCCTCATGGTCCCTCCATACTGGCCAAACGTCCGACGGCGACGCTACCAGCGATTCCGATGGCGGTCAATCCCGGCGGGGGGCCTTCCCAACGGGGCCGGGGGGACTCCGTCCGGGAAGCGTTCGGGATCCCCGCCCGCCCCGAAAACTTCCAAAAGAAGCCGGAAGATGCTAAATAACGACGCATTTTACTGCGGGGAGGCCCGCGTTCACCAAGGGGCGTGAATGGTCTTCGACTGGCTCTACGGCTTGTTCAGCAACGATCTGGCGATCGACCTGGGGACTGCCACGACCCTCGTGTATGTCCGCGGGAAGGGCATCGTTTCGTGCGAACCGTCGGTGGTCGCGGTGTTCAAGGATCACCGGAACGCCCGTCGCGTCCTGGCCGTCGGTCGCGAGGCCAAGGAGATGCTGGGCCGCACGCCCGGGGGGATCGAGGCCATCCGGCCGATGAAGGACGGCGTCATCGCCGACTTCGAGGTCACCGAGGCGATGCTCCGGTACTTCATCACCCGGGCCCACAACCGACGCACCCTGGTCCGTCCCCGCATCGTCATCTGCGTTCCCCACGGCATCACCGAGGTGGAACGTCGCGCGGTCCGCGAGTCGGCCGAATCCGCCGGCGCCCGCGAGGTCTACCTGATGGAGGAACCGATGGCCGCGGCGATCGGCGCCGGCCTCCCCATCACGGAACCGTGCGGCAACATGATCGTGGACATCGGCGGCGGAACGACCGAGGTCGCGGTCATTTCCCTGTCGGGCGTCGTCTACAGCCAGTCGGTCAAGGTCGGCGGCGACAAGATGGACGACGCCATCCGGGAACACCTCAAGCGCAAGTACAGCCTGCTGGTGGGCGACCGGACCGCCGAACAGGTCAAGATCGAAATCGGCAACGCCTGGCCCCTGGCCGACGTCCTGACCATGCAGGTCAAGGGGCGCGACATCGTCGCCGGGATTCCCAAGACCGTCACGGTCAACTCCGACGAAATTCGCGAGGCCCTGTTCGACCCGCTGTCGGCCATCGCCTCGGCGGTCCGCCTGGCCCTGGAAGGCACGCCCCCGGAACTGTCCGCCGACATCGTCGACAAGGGCATCATGCTGGCGGGCGGCGGGGCGCTGCTGAAGAACATCGACGTCCTGATCCGCGAGGAAACGGGCCTGCCGGTGATGATCGCCGAGGATCCGGTGGCCTCGGTCGTCCTGGGCGCCGGGCGCGTCCTGGACGACATCGCGTTGCTGCGCAGCAGCACGATTCGAAACTGATTGACCCGCTCCCGCTTCGCGGCGGGCCGGTCCCCGGGGGCCGACGATGATCGACTGGCTCGCCCGGCATCGGTTCTCCGTCATCGTCACTACCCTCTTGATCCTCCCCCTGGGCCTCATGTTCGTGTCGGGCCGTCGGGATTCGGCGACCTCCCTGCCCGAGCGCGTGGCCATGGGCGTGGCGGGCTGGCTGCAGGGTGTGGTCGGCGGCGCCCTGGGCGGCGTTTCGGGCGCGGCCACCGACTACGTCGCGCTGGTGGGCCTGCACGAGGACAACGTGCGCCTGCGATCGGAAAACGAGCGCCTGATCGCCGAAGCCCTGGAGGGCAAGCGGCTGGCGGTCGAGAACCAGGCCCTCCGGCGCCTGCTGGAAATGCGGCAGTCCCGGCGCGACCTGGACCTGATGCCCGCCACGGTCATCGCCCGCGAACTGACGCCATTCTTCCGGGTGGGCCGCCTGTCGGTGGAAACCGAGGGCTCGCCGCCCCAGCCGGACCAGGCGGTGGTGACCATGACGGGCCTCGTCGGCCGGGTGATCCGCGCGTCGGGGGGCACGGCGGACGTGATGCTGCTGGGCGACACGCGCAGTCGCGTGGCCACCGAGGTCCTGGGCCGCGGGATCCTGGGCATGATGGTGGGCAGCGGCAATCCCGACGCCTACCTCGCGCGCTTCCAGGTGTCCCAGACCGAGCCGCCTCTGGAAAAGGGTGCGGTCATCGTCACCTCGGGCCACGACCGGGTGTTCCCGCGCGGCATCGAGGTCGGCTACGTCCCGCGTCCCGAGGAGCGGCGCCAGGCAGGCCCCTTCGTCGAGTACGACGTGATCCTGGCCGTGAACCCCGCGTCGTTGCAGGACGTCCTGGTGGTGCGGGGGACGGCATCGCCCCTGCGGCCCGCAGGTCAATAGGGGCCGCCCGAGCACGGAGGCGGAGTCGCCTCGGGCCGCTTAATGCAGCCGCCCGAGCACGGAGGCGGAGGCGATGGGTTTCCGGAGGAAACTCTCGCCGGAGACGGAGTCGCCTCGGGCCGCTTAATGTGGAGTCCGCCGTGCGGTCGATCCTCATGGTCCTCGTGCTGGTCGTGCTGATGGCGCTGCAGTCCCCGATCTTCGGGCTGCTGGGAATCCGCGCGTCGCTGCTGGACCTTCCCCTCATCGCGACCCTGTACCTGGCCGGCTCGTCCCGGGCCCTGCGGGGATTCGTGGCCTCGGCGTTCGTGGGACTGGTCGCCGACGCCTTCACGCCGGGCGGCCTGCTGGGGATGAACGCCGAAATCCACGGCATCCTGTTCCTGCTGGCCCTGGGCCTGGCGGCGCGGTTCCCCCTGACCCGCCCGGTGCCGCTGGTGCTGGTCACGGCCGTCTCGTCGGTCCTCAAGACGCTGCTGTTCTACCTGTTCTCGATCCTGTTCGACCGGGCCTTCGAGCCCCGGGTGGAAGTCCTGCTCTGGGGCCTGCCCACCGCGCTGGCCACCGCGGTCCTGGCGCCGCTGCTGTTCCTGCCCTTCGCGGGCGTCGATCGCATGGTCCAGGGGCGAAGGCCCACCGAGTCGCTGCTGCGCTGACGCATCGTCCTGCATCTGGTACAGTCCAGCCCCCAGACCCGGATTGCCCGGGGCGGATGTCGCGGGGAGCGGCGCGTTGATTGGCGGTCACGACGGTTTCATCGAGTACCGGACCCATTTCCGCTGGGCCGTCCTCCTGGTCCTGCTGGCGTTCTCCGTCCTGGCGCTGCGCCTGTTCCAGGTGCAGATCGTGGACGGCAAGAAGTACGAAACGCTGGCGATGGTCAGCCACGTCGTGCGCAACCGGATCCAGCCGGCCCGCGGCAGCATCCTGGATCGCGAGGGCAGCGTCCTGGCGACCGACGTCGAGGTATCGGACCTGGCCCTCGTGCCGCACTATGTCCGCGAGCCGGCCGTCGAAATCGCCCGGCTGAAGGACCTGGGCGTCCTGACCGGCGACGAGGCGGCCAAGGTGCTGGAAACGATCACCCAGGCCAAGACCGACAAGAAGAAGCGCTTCCATCGCCTGACGGTCAAGAAGAACCTCGTCGGCAGCCGCTGTCCCGACGACCTCACCGCGATGAACTTCGACCCGGCCACCAGCCGGCTGGTGTGCCCCAAGTGCGGCGGGACCCAACTGGACCAGAGGGCGGTCGTCCAGTCCCACCTGCACGAACTGCCCGGGATCTCGCTGCAATCCCGGATGGTCCGGTGGTATCCCGCCCGGGGTCTCACGTCCCACGCGGTCGGGTTCGTCAACGAGGTGTCCGCGTCGGAGGTCGAGCGATCCGAGCGCCGCCTGCGGGCGGGCGACGTCGTGGGCCGATCCGGCATTGAGCGGGCTCTCGACGACAGCCTGCGCGGCGTGCCGGGCGAGGACGTGTTCGTCCGCAGCGCGGGGGGGCGCCGGGTTGAAACCCACGATCTGCCCGACCCCTTCCGCGACCTCGTTTCGACCCCTCCGATCGCGGGCAAGGATGTGACCCTTACGATCGACGTGAACCTCCAGCAGGCCGCGGCGACAGCCCTGGCGCGCTACCGGTCCGGCGCGGTCGTGGCCCTGGACGCGGACACGGGCGAAGTCCTGGCGATGGTCAGCCACCCCACCTTCGAGGCCGGGCGCCGGATCGTGCCGGGCGCGGGGGCGAACGCGAAGCCCGTGCCCCCGGTGACCACGCCGCCGTCCCTGGACCCGAAGAACTACGCGCCCATGATGAACAAGGCTGTCGAAGCCTACCCGCCCGGGTCGACCTTCAAGATCCTCACGACGATCGCGGCCCTCATGGAGGGCCTGGCGGCCGAGGACCTGGAAATGAACTGCCCGGGGTTCTACATGTTCCGTGGTCACAAGTTCCGGTGCTTCAAGCACTATGGTCACGGCGACATCGCGCTGGTCGACGCCATCTCCAAGTCCTGCGACGTGTATTTCTACATCCTGGGCGAGCAGTTGGGCATCGATACCCTGGCCCACTGGGCCCGGGACGTGTTCGGCGTGGGCGAGCCCACCGGGATCGAGATTTCCGAACGCGCCGGGCTGATTCCGACCGAGCGGTGGTACCTGCGACGGCGGCACCAGTACCAGCCGGGATTCGCCTTGAACACCTCCGTCGGCCAGGGCGACGTGCGGGCCACGCCGCTGGCCATGGCCCGGGCCTACGCCGCGGTGGTCAACGGGGGCCGCCTGATGCGGCCGCACCTGGTACGGAACATCCACGATCCGGTCACGGGCGCCGACACGAGCGTCGCACCCGAGGTCCAGCGCCAGATCGAGGTGCCCGAGGAGTTCCTGGATCTGGTGAAGCGCGGCATGTTCGGCGCGGTCAACACCGAGGACGGCACCGCGTCGTCGACCGCGTTGCCCGAACTGCCCTTCGCCGGCAAGACGGGGACCGCCCAGGCCCGTGAACGGCGGCCGGGTGCGGGCCCCGAGATGTCGGCCTGGCTCCAGCAGGATCACGCGTGGTTCGTGGGGTACGGGCCGGCGAAGCGCCCCAGACTGGTGGTCGCCGCGTTCGTCGAGCACGGCGGGTTCGGCGGTGCCGAGGCGGCGCCGGTGGCCCGGAAGGTGTTCGAGGCATACTATGCCGCCCACGCGGACGAGTTCTCCGACCTGTGGCAGGGATTCGAGGAAGACGTCCTCGAAGTGGTGAGGTAGCCGTGATCGGGAGGGACACCCACCCATTCAGTCGCGCCGTGTGGACCACCTCGGTGGCCCTCGTGGTGATCGTCATCCTGGGCCTGGTCAACCTCAGCAACGCCGCGTCCTACACCGGGGAAAGCTTCCACCAGACCCAGGTGATCTGGGTGGTCCTGGGATTGCTGATCGCCGCGGCCGTGGCGGCCATCGACATGCGCTTCTTCGAGCAGTTGTCGCCCGTCTTCTACGGTGGGGCGGTCCTCCTGCTGATCCTGGTCCTTCTGTTCGGCAGGGAAATCAACTTCTCGCGGCGATGGTTCTCGCTGGGCGACATCTCGATCCAGCCGTCCGAGTTCGCCAAGCCCGCCGTCGTCCTGATGCTGGCCCGCTTCTTCCATGGCGAGCGCAACCCGGAAAGCTACACCCTGAGGATGCTCCTGCCGGCGCTGGGGTACGTGGCGGTCCCCGCGGCGCTGATCATGATGCAGCCCGACCTCGGCACGTCCCTCGTGGTCATCGCCGTCGGCTTTTCCGTGATGTTCTTCGAGGGCATCCGTCTGCGGTCGTTCCTGGCGCTGCTGGGCATCATCCTGCTGCTCGTGCCCCTCGCCTGGGAACTGGACGTCATCCAGCCCTACCAGAAGGAGCGGGTCCGCACCTGGCTGTCCATGTCCGGCGCGGGTCCCGAGACCCGGAACGACGCCGACACCCGCATGCAGCCGGAGCAGGCCCTGTGGGCCGTGGGCAGCGGCGGGGCGCTGGGGCGCGGGGGCCAGCAGGCCGTCCAGTCGCGCCTGCGGTACCTGCCGGAAATGCACAACGACTACATCCTGGCCTCGTTCGCCGAGGAGCGGGGATTCGTCGGGTGCGTGGCCCTCCTGGGGGTGTACCTGGCCCTGATCTACTCGATGCTGGTCCTGGCGATCCGTGCCCGCGAGAGGTTCGCCGTGCTGGTCAGCGTCGGAGCCACGGCCATCGTGTTCTGGCAGGTGGTGTTCAACATGGGGATGGTGCTGGGGATCTTCCCCGTCGTGGGCCTGACCTTGCCGTTCCTGTCGTATGGCGGGTCGTCGATGATTTCGGGGATGATCGCCGTGGGGCTGACCCTGAACGCCGGAATCCATCGGGGGCAGGTGTAGTCAGCCCCCCAGCAGCGCCTCGACCAGTCCCACGATCGTCGGGTCGATCCAGTCCCGGGCGTTGACGAACTTCGCCTCGATCCTGCCGCCCCGGACCAGGTACGATTCCGGAATCTTGTCGGTGCCGAAGGCCGCCTTCAGGTCGCGCTTGGCCGTGGAATTCGGGTCCCGGACGATCACGAAGTTCGGCGGCACCTGGGCCGACGCGTTCTTGGCGAAGAAGTCGTCGATCGCCTGCCACGAGTCGTCGTACGCCACGGCCACCACCACCAGATCCTTCGGGTCCTTCGATCGGGCCAGGGCCAGCAGGCTGGGCAGTTCGTCGACGCAGGGCGGGCAGTAGGTGCCCCAGAAGTTCACGAACACCACGCGCGCGTCGAAGGACGCCAGGGTCACCGGCACGACCTGACCGTCCCGCCTCGCCTCCAGGACGTACGAGGACTGCCCCGGCGTCAGGGGCACCGACATCGCCTCCCCCTTCGATCGCCGCAGCAGCAGATCCAGCGTCGACTGTTCCGCGGAGCCGGCCGACAGCATCCCGGTCAGCAGGATCGCGAACGCCGCCGCCGCCAATGCCGGTCCGAACCAGCGCGCCGAATCGCCCGAGCCCTCGTGTCCGTTGTTCGTCATCGCCTCTCGTCCGGTTACTTGAGGAAGGTCAGCAGTCCGACCAGCATGTTCGCCAGCGCGGCGTTCAGGGTGGTCCCCGTCGCCGCCACGTAGGCGGAAGGATCCCGGTTTCCGTCCGTTCCTTCAAGGTCCACGGACGCAAGCCCGTGAAGCGTCGGGTCCGGGAACGCCAGAACCGGGAAGCCGGACGCCGTCCCGTCGGCCTGCGTCGCGTAGGAGGTGCCCGCG
>CAINDP010000016.1 GCA_903847405.1 uncultured Myxococcales bacterium
CGTGACGGGAAGATCAGCGCGAAGCGACATGGAAAACCCCTCCCAGACATCGCCGATACTGATCTCCTTGATCTTCCTTGACAACGGCTTCGTGAAAAACGCTGGCGCCAAGATCAGTTGCGGACTAAGCGATCAGCATTGTGTCTGTCCCCATTTTTCCGGGTACGGGCTCGGGTACGTGGGAACGGCATTGACGCTACGGCCGCCATTCTTCGGGCACACGGTACTCGGTGTCGAACGAATCCCGCTCGACCACGAAGCAGGTGCCGGAGTGGGGACCACCGGGGCAGAAGGCGGTGTGCGGGGTTTCGACCAGGACGGGCTGGCCGGGCTGCAGGGGCAGTTCCCGGACGCCGCCGGCGCCGTCGGACAGCAGCAGCGTGACGCCGCCCGTCAGCAGCAGGAACAGTTCGGGGCAGTCGTGGCGTTCCAGTTCGCCGCAGTCCTCCCGACGGGACTCGGGCGGGCTGTAGATCCCGACGCGCCAGTGCCCGTCGTCGCCGCACATCACCTGCCAGCGTTCGCCCGGGATCGGCGTCAGGGACACGTCCACCGGGGCGACGGGGAACGACGGGGGGCGCGTTTCGACGAACCGCATGGCGTCACCCCTTCCGATGGGCCACGACCCCGATCGCCGTGAAGATCCCGCCGGCGACCACCATCAGCGCGCCCCACCACAGGCCCGGCCGGGTTTCGGACAGCACCGTCGGGCGGGACGTCATGAAATTCCCGGCGATGACCAGCACGCCGTAGACCGCCAGGATCACGCCCACGAAGAACCAGATCGGCAGGGGCTCACGGCCCTCGGTGTCCTGCGACATGGGAACCTCCTTCCGCGGGGCTTGGGACGCCCCGGGCCCGTCACCAGAAGTACGCGTTCAACGCGATCACGACGACCAGCGCCACCGCCGCCCAGAAGCCCGGGCGCCCCAGCAGCCAGACCTTCCCCTCGTCGACCTTCGGGGTCATGCCCTTGACCAGGCCCACCAGTTCGGCGTCGGTCTTCGGGGTCGTGAACAGGCTGATCAGGACGGTCACGCCGAAGGTCACCGCCCAGGCCCAGATGGCCTGCCACAGGTTCCGCGTCATGTCGGACGGCGTCGCGCTGAGCGTCAGCACGCCGGCCAGTTCCGGCCCGATCAGGTTGAACCGGAAGCCCATGAAGATCGAGAACGACATGATCATGCCGGCCAGCAGGCCCCAGAAGGCGCCCGCCGAGGTGGTCCGCTTCCAGAACATGCCCAGCAGCATCGTCGCGAACAGCGGCGCGTTGACCCAGGAAAAGATGGCCTGGATGTAATCCATGATCGTGTTGAACTGCATCGCCAGATACGCCGTCCCGATCGACAGCAGCACGCCGACCACCGTGGTCATGCGGCCCATCCACACCAGGTGCGCGTCGGTGGCCTTCTTGTTGATGACGGCCTTGTAGATGTCGTAGGTCCAGACCGTGTTGAACGCCGATACGTTGCCCGCCTGGCCGGCCATGAAGCCCGCCAGCAGCGCGGTGATCCCCAGGCCCACCAGGCCCACCGGGTAGTAGCGCACGATCAGCAGCGGCAGGGCCGCGTCGTTCCACAGCTTGCTGGGGTCCGACGGGTCCGGGGGCAGCTTGAACCCGCTGGCCGGATCCAGCACCAGTTTGTAGGCCACCATGCCGGCGACCACGACGATGAAGGGCAGGGCCATCTTGAAGAAGGCCGCCGTGATCGGCGTCAGGCGCGCGCTGCGCAGATCCTTCGAGGAAAACGCCCGCTGCACCACCAGGAAGTCCGTCGTCCAGTACCCGAACGACATCACGAACCCCAGGCCCATCACCAGGCCCAGCCAGGTCACGCCCATCGCGTTGGTGCTGGCGTCGCCCGTCGTCGCCCACAGGGAGGTCATCGTGGACGGCAGGCCCTGCATCACGTTGCCGATGCCGCCGAACTCCATCACGCCCAGGATGGACAGCAGGAACAGGCCGGCCCAGATCAGGAAGAACTGCACGATTTCCGTGAAGATCGCGCTCATCAGGCCGCCCAGCGTGATGTAGCAGCCGATCGCCGCCGCCGACACCCACATGCTGACGTGCCAGTCCCAGCCCAGCAGGACCTTGAAGACCAGCGCCATCAGGTACAGGTTGATGCCCGACATCAGCAGCGTCATCACCGCGAAGGTCACGGCGTTCAGCAGCCGGGTCCGCTCGTCGAACCGCAATTTCAGGTAGCCCGGCACCGAGTGGATCTTGCTGCTGTAATAGAAGGGCATCATGTACAGGCCCAGGAACAGCATCGCCGGGACCGCGCCCAGCCAGTAGAAGTGCGACACGAACATGCCGTACTTCATCGTGCCGCCGGTCCACCCCAGGATTTCCAGGGCGCCCAGGTTCGCCGACAGGAAGGCCAGGCCGGCCACCCACGACGAGTTCTTGCGGCCGCCCATGAAGAAGTCGTCACCGGTCTTGGTGAACTTCCGCAGGTACAGCCCGATCCCGATGATCGCGACGAAGTACAGGACGATGATCGCCCAGTCCAGAACCGCAAGCTCGATGGTCGCCATTCACACCTCCGTCGGGTCAGTCGTGGGAAATGATCTGGTCACCCTTGATGAAGTACTGCCAGCCCGTGGCGGGCCGACCGTCGATCGGCGGCAGCAGCCGGACGAAGTGCCGGGCGCCCGGGTCGTCATTGACCGGATGGTGGTACAGCACGCGCGACGCGGGGTCCCAGGACGCGTAGCCGTCGGACAGCCACACGTAGAAGCCCTCGCTGTCCGGGTACTGCACCGCGGGCACGAAGATTTCCGTCGGGGCGGCGGTCTCCTTGGCCTCGTACACCACCTCGAACTCGCGCTCCGGCGGCACCTCGCCCTTGTCCGGGTCGAAGTAGTGGAGCGGGCTGTAGAAATGCATCGACACCGGCTTGCCGGCCAGGAACCGCGGGTAGGGCCGCGACCAGGCCACGTCGGACCGGAACCGCCCGTCGGCAATCGCCTTCGCCGTGGTCGTCACGACCGGGTTCGCCAGGCCGATGTCCCGGTCGATGGTCAGGTCGCTGTCCTTCCAGCCCTGCCAGATGCTGAAGTCCTCCTTGTTCCACCAGTCGCCGTACCGCGGGTCGTTGTCGGGGGTGTAGCACCAGAGCATCTGGTGCATGAACATCCGCTCCAGCGTCTCGTAGTAGTTGTCCAGGATGTGGGAGGACACCAGGTAGTCGTCCTTGAAGGACTGCTCGATGCCGCCGAAGTTGTAGTAGGTCCCGAACTCGCCGTAGACCGCCGGGACGTTCTCGAGGTTCCACTTCACGATGTCCAGGTTCTTCAGCATCGCGGCGTCGTAGTCGCGGTACCGGACCTCCTCGACCGTGAACTGGCGGGAGGGCTGGTTGAAGCCCACCATCGGGTAGATGTCCGCGTAGTAGTGCGGCGCGTAGACGGTGTCGGCCTCACGGACCGCCTTGCAGGTCGTGTCCTCGCAGGCGATCGCCTTGCCGGCCTGCGCCGTGCCCTCGTCCTCGCAGCGGCAGATCCGCGGCTTCAGCATCCCCTGGTCGAACATGCCGCCGCCGCTGCCCAGGAGGACCTCGACGTTCATCGAGTGTTCGAACCAGATCACGGCCTCGGGGTCCTCCTCGAAGATCTCCCGGCCCACGACCTCGTAGAACGGCGTCATGTAGGCCCGGTCGAACCCCAGGTTCAGGCCGACCACGCTGAACAGGTCGGTGTACTGGAAGCCCCAGTCGTGCTGCGTCTTGGTGACCTCGTCGTCGAAGGCCTTCTGGAGGTCGGGGTAGGCCGCCGCGGCCAGGTCGTATGCCGTCATCTGCTTGTCGTACGCCGCCTTCGCCTGGTCCCAGGCGTATTTCGCGGCAAAGTACAGGCCCTTCTCCTCCTCGGTGGCGCCCGCCCCCGGGGCCGTCGGCTCCGCGGCGATGGCGGCCGGGGCCTCGGGCTTGACGGGCTTCTGCGGCAGGACCGGCAGCAGGCGCAGGGCGGTCAACAGGTCGAAGATCTGCCCGCCCGTCTCCTTGCCCAGGAGGCCCACGAGGGTCTCCTGCGCCGACTCGTAGAGGCCGGTCGTGAAGATCGCGGACGTGGCGGACATCACGGCGAAGTTGCCGATGGGCTCGTTGATGATGTCGTAGCCGATGACGTTGGTCGGGACCTTCCCGCCGTTCTGGGCCTTCATGGACTTCACGACCTCCCGCCAGGCCCCCGCGTAGGCGCCCTGGAGGTACGTCGTGACCGGCACGCCCTCGACCGTGTGGCCCTTGAAGGCGCCCTTGCGCTTGTAGGGGTCGTCGGCCGCGAACTCGCCCGCCAGCAGGCAGGCGAAGTTCCGGGCCACGTCGATGGACGTGGCGGCCATCAAGCTCCAGTTCGTGAAGGGCAGCAGGTCCGACGTGTCCGTGACCGGGACCGAGGGGCTCGGGATCTTGCCCAGCAACTCGTTGACCCACGCCGGCACCAGGGGCCCGCCGGGCTCTCCCGCCGGCAGGACCTTCCCCAGCAGGTCGATGATCGACGACAGGTTCGCGTCGGCCATGCCGGACGTCAGGCGCGGGATGCCCCAGGTGTCGGCATCCAGGTTCTTCTCGAAGAGGCAGGCCTCCACGACCCAACGGGGCGCGCCCTCGCCCCGGACCGCGTCGGTGAACGGCGGCACCAGCGACAGGACCATGTTCTCGATGGTCCCCCGGGCGGGGTAGACCACGGTCGTGCCGTCGTCGGCCGTGTAGGACGGCTTCTCGTTGTAGAGGGTGACCAGGTGGCGGCTGTAGGCGTCCTGGTGCATGTCCATCAGGATGTAGACGCCGTAGTGCTCGGCGATCTTGACCTGCTTCGCGATGGACGCCAGGTAGGCCTCGTCGTACTTGCCGCGGCCCTCGTGCTCGATGCCCTCCCAGTTCAGCAGGAACCGGAAGACGTTGAAGCCCACGTTGCGCAGCTTCAGGATTTCCCCCGCCGCCTCGCAGGTCGCCTCGGAGGCCGGCTGGAACGCCCCTGCCGCGTCGAAGGTGCAGCCCTCGACCGACCAGTTCTTCCCGACGTAGGACGGGACGCCCTTGTTGTTGGCCAGCCGCAGGTCCAGCGGCGTCAGGGTCTTCCCGTCCACGATCTTGGGCGTCTTCGTGCTGCCCGACAGGTTCACCCCGTGGAGGTACACGTAGCGGCCCAGCCCGTCCTTGAGGTGGGTCAGGTCCGTCGTCACCCGGGAGGAGGGCAGGGGCTCCCGGGAAGGGGCATCGCCGCTGCATCCGGAAACGCCCAGGGCCGCGATCGCCAGGGCCAACGTCATCATCGTCAAGGTGCGCATGGGTCCCTCCTGCTCATGGTCCGCGGGTCGCCGGTCAGAACACCAGGGACAGGGCCGCCTCGGTCCACCACATTCCGTCGGTCTTCTTGTCCTGGGGCGCGATCTGGTTGATCAGCGCGCCGGCCGCCTTCCCGGGCTGCATCCCGCCGAACATCACGCGGGCCACCAGGTGCTTCGTCCACATAAAGGCCAGGTCCAGGTTCCCTTCGAAGCCCAGGTCCCGCTCGCCCAGGGCGTTCTGGGGTTCCAGCACGACGCCGTACCCGAGGGTCACGCTGGGACGGAACCACGGCACCACCTGCAGGGTCAGCTTCAGGTCCGACAGCAGCAGGCCGGCCCGGTGCTGCCAGAAGCCGCCCTCGTAGCGGCCCATCCGGCGGTCCAGCTGGTCGTACCAGTTCCGCGTCTCGTCCTCGGTGAAGAAGACCGTCGAGGAACTGGACTTGGACGAGTAGAAGAACGCGCCTTCCTTGTTGTTGCCCTGGTACTTGTCGTCCGGGGACAGGGCCAGCACGTTCAGGGAAATCGCCACGGGGCGCGTTTCCACCTTCAGGTTGCCCTGGGCCGCCCACGCCAGCAGCGTCTGGTTGCTGCCGTCGATGGCGCTGTTTTCGGACTTGCCGGCCTGCAGCACGCCGTCCACGAACCCGGTCACCCGGAAGCCGTCCTTGTGCACGCAGCCCGTCTTCCCTTCCAGGTGGGCGTTCGGCGCCACCAGCCAGCGGGTCTTCCCGACGATGTGGGTGTCGTACAGGGCGTGGACGGCCGCATTGAACTGCCAGTGGTCGCCCAGTTTGAGGTCCGTCCGGCCGCCGAACACGAAGATGTCGTGGCGGAAGTTGTTGAACTTGATGTCCTGGCCTTCCTCGTAGGTCGCGTCCGGGATCATCGCGAAGAACAGGCTCGCGCTCTGCCCCGGCGCCCACGCGTGCGACACCTGGGCCGCGCCGATCCAGTGCCCCAGGAACAGGCCCGTGGTGTCCGCGAAGTACTGGTAGCCCACCTTGAACCCGAACTTCCCGTCGGCCAGGTCGCCTTCCGCGTAGATCTGCCGGTGCTTCAGCACGAAGATGTCCTTCGACAGCGCGTTTTCCGTGTCGGGGTTGTTCTTGGACCAGTAGTTCAGCCCGATTTCCGCTTCGTAGAACAGCCGCAGGTTGTCCGTCAGGTTCCACTGGAACGTCGGGCCGAAGACCGTCGCGAAGGCGCCCGACGTCTGGCCGTTCTCGTCGTACAGCGGCTTCCGGCGGTCGAAGTCCGTGTCGTTCCGGAAGATCAGCAGGTTGTGCAACTGCGCGTGGGCCTCGAACACCGGTTTGGTGCGCACGGACCCGTCCACGCCCATCGCGTCCGCCTTCGGCTCGCTGGCCGCCGGCGCCGCCGCCTTCGCCTTCACCTCGGTCCGCAGGGCGGTCACCTCGCCTTGCAGGGCCTTCACCGCCTGCTGCAGGGCGACCACGTCCGCGCTGACCGCGGGCGCCGGGGCCGCCGCGGGCGTTTCCTGGCCCAGGGCGGGGAACGCCACCAGCAGGGCCAGCACCGTCGCCGAAAGCACCGGGAGCCGGGTCGGATTCGTCATCTTGTTCCTCAAAGGAAGTGATGCCAGACGCGCGGCGTGGTTGTAATACGCAAGTCCATCGCAAATCCAGAGAAAAAAACCACGCGGGTACCGGAAATCGCAGGGAATCCGGATTTCGGCAGGTTTGTCCGTTTCCTTCGGGCCGGGTCGCGCCGGGAGGATCCCGGGGTCAGTCCCCGTCCGAATCCTTCAGCAGTTGCTTCAGGCGGATCATCGACGCGGTGTGGAGCTGGGAGACACGGCCCTCGGTCACGCCCAGGAAATCCGCGATTTCCTTGAAGTTCATTCCTTCATGGTAATAGAAGGTGACGACCTGGCGCTGGCGGTCGGTCAGGCGATCGATGGCGGCGGCGACGCGCTCTGCGGCCTCCCGGAAGCCCGTTTCGGCCAGGGGATCGGCAGCGCCGGGATCCCGGATGTACTGCATCACGTCGCGTTTTTCGTCGTCGCCGACCAGGCCGACGTCGTCGAAACCCAGCACGATCACGGGCGAAATCTTGGACACCATCTGGTGATAGCGGCTGAGGGACACGCCCAGGCCGACGGCGACCTCCTCGGGATTCGGGGCGCGGCCCAGCATGGTCCCCAGGGTGCGCACGACGTCGGCGACCTCGTGGGACTGCCGGCGGATGGAGCGGGGCGTCTGGTCCATCGACCGCAGTTCGTCCAGGATGGCGCCCCGGATCCGGATTTCGGCGTAGCGGTCGAAGGGGACGCCCTTCGCCTCGTCGAACTGTCGCACCGCGTTCAGCAATCCCAGGACGCCCGCGCTGACCAGGTCGTCGACGTCGAGGTTCCGGGGCAGGCGCGCGGCCATCCGGGTCGCGACGATCCGCACCAGGGGAAGGAACCGTGTGACGTCGCTCTGGGTCAATGGGGCCTCCATGACGCCGCCGGGCCGAACCAATTCCCCGCGATCGTACCGACCGGTGGAGAACGGTGTCAATGTAACGACATGCCCTGCTTTGCCCGGCCTTGCCGGGGGGGTTCCATGCGTCCGCCCGTGACCCGGGCCATCGGGAAGGTCCCTGGGCGGCCCGGGAGGCCGAAAATCGGGGTCCCGGAACAACGAATCCTTGGGGATATCAGAAATATCGGGTTGGAAATCACTGCATGCGGCAGGTAGAATAGCGCGGACTACGCCCGGCGGGCGGGCGTGGTCCACCCGGACCCTGTGCAGGAGGCCTCCGATGCGAACCACGTTGCGCGCAACCCTGTTTGCGCTGGCCGTCCTTTCCTTCGCGACGACCTCGTCTTGCGGAGGCGGCGGCGGGGCGACCGATGACGGGCCGAAGGACGTGGTCGCGGACGCGGACGTGCCGGATCTCGGCGTCGATATCGACATCCCGGAAATCGCTCCGCGCGAGGTCTGGGACATCGAAATCCCGCTGGAAATCCCTGGAGACGAAGGCGTCGCGGAAGATCCGGGCCCGGACGTCCCGGTCTGCACCGAAAACTCCGGCGCCTTCGGGTGTCCCTGCACCTTCGGCGGCGACTGCTATATCGGCGTCTGCATCGACACGATGGAGCAGCAGATCTGCACGAAGGGCTGCGGGGCCGACGGTTCGACCTGCCCGACCGGGTGGACGTGCGAAAACGCCACCGTCGGCGGCGAGTCCATCTTCGTCTGCATCTACCCGTACCCGAACCTGTGCCGCCCCTGCGTGAACGACGAGGAGTGCCTGCCCTATGGCGGCGGCGGGAACCGGCGGTTCCTGTGCGTGGACGGCGGCCCCTCCGGCAAGTTCTGCGGCGGCCCCTGCGTCACGTCGGCCGACTGCCCCAGTTACCAGGGCCAGACCTTCGATTGCGTGCCCGTGACCAAGGACGGGGCCGAGGTCAAGCAGTGCCGGCCGACCAGCGGCGAGTGCCCCTGCACCCCGAAGTACATCGACAAGGGCTTCCAGACCGAGTGCTACAGCAAGAACGAGTTCGGCACGTGCACGGCCATGCGGAAGTGCAGCGAGACCTGCGGTGCGAAGACGCCCCAGGTGGAAAGCTGCAACCTGACCGATGACGACTGCGACGTCGCGGTCGACGAGGCGATCCCGACGGCGGCCTGCGACATCACCAACGTGTACGGCACCTGCAAGGGCACGACCCGGTGCAACAGCGGCACCGAGGAATGCGTCGGGGCCGCCGCGGCGCCCGAGGGTCCGGACTTCGGCGTCGGGACCTGCGACGGCGTGGACAACGACTGCGACGCCTCCACGGACGAAGGCTTCCCGGACCTGGACAAGGACGGGATCGCCGACTGCGTGGACCCGGACCGGGACGGCGACGGCGTGCTGAACGCCGTGGACAACTGCCCGGACGTGGCGAACGCCGACCAGGCCAACAACGACGGCGACGCGATGGGCGACGCCTGCGATCCGGACGACGACAACGACGGCGTCCTGGACGGCGTGGACAACTGCCCGCTGGTGTCGAACTTCAACCAGGCCAACGCGGACAGCGACGCCACGGGCGACGCCTGCGACTGCGACGCCGACAACGACACCGTGACGAACAACGCCGCCCTGGACATGAAGGGCGGCAAGTGCCCGTCCCCGGCCGCGGCCGACAACTGCTGGCTGGTGGGGAACCTGGACCAGTTGGACACCAACAGCGACGGCGTCGGCGACGCCTGCGACTGCGACATCGACAGCGACAGCGTTGCGAACAACAACCCGGGCTGCGTGACCGTGGACACCCCGGACAACTGCCGCACCGTGCCGAACCGCGACCAGGTGGACACCGACCTGGACCGGATCGGCGACGAATGCGACTGCGACATCGACAACGACGGCGCGATGAACAACAACCCGACCTGCCCGCTGGTCTCGACCGTGGACAACTGCGTGATCGTCAAGAACACCGATCAGTTGGACAAGGACGTCGACAAGATCGGCGATGCCTGCGATTGCGACATCGACGACGACGGCGTGTCCAATCCGAACCCGGGCTGCCCGGCGTGCGCGCCCTGCGACAACTGCGTGTACGACGTGAACCCGGACCAGACGAAGTCCTTCCCCGGCGATTTCGGTGATGCCTGCAACACGGATTGGGACGGCGACGGCATCCCCAACTCCGAGGACAACTGCCCGCGGACGCCGAACACCAACCAGTCCGACCTGGATCTGGACGGCCTGGGCGACGTCTGCGACTGCGACGCCGACGGCGACGAAATCGGCAACGACGGCAAGGACATCCTCCTGGCGTCGTGCCCGATCCTGCCCGAATTCGACAACTGCCCCCTGATCGGCAACGTGGACCAGGCGGATCTGGACATCGACCACATCGGCGACGCCTGCGATTGCGACATCGACGGCGACGGCGACCCGCAGCCGAACTTCGGGTGCCCGACGCCGACGCCTGCCGACTGCGAGCCCTTCAACGCGGCCGTGTCGAACCTGGCGATCGAAAAGTGCGGCAACAGCGTGGACGACAACTGCAACGGCTTCACCGACGAGGAGAACGCCCAGGCCTGCACCACGTACTACCTGGACAAGGACGACGACACCTACGGAACGGCCCAGTCCAAGTGCCTGTGCGCCAAGTCCGGCAACTACCGCGCCCTGGCCAGCGGCGACTGCAACGACGACGACCCGGCGATCAACCCGGGCGCGCAGGAAACCTGCAACAACGGGAAGGACGACAACTGCAACTCGTCCGAAAACGACCTGAACGCGATCGACTGCACCCGGTTCTACTACGACAACGACAGCGATCTGTACGGTACCGACGAGTTCGAGTGCCGGTGCTTCTCGGCGGGCGGCAAGTTCACGGCGCGCCTGACGGGCGACTGCAACGACGCCAGCGCGGCCGTCAACCCGGGCAAGGCCGAACTGTGCAACAACGGCGTCGACGACGACTGCACGGGCAGCCAGAACGACGAAAACGCCCAGAACTGCCGCTGGTTCTACTACGACGCCGACAGCGACACGTACGGCACCGACGCCGCGAAGTGCTACTGCTTCGCCAACGACCTGACCAGGTTCACCGCCAGCCGGGCCACGGACTGCAACGACGCGGACGCCGCGGTCAACCCGGGCATGACCGAAGTCTGCAGCAACGGCAAGGACGACAACTGCGACGGATCCCAGGACACCGCGGGGGCCCAGGGCTGCCTGACGTACTACTACGACGGCGACCGCGACCTGTACGGCGTCACCACCGACTACAAGTGCCTGTGCACGCCGTACCCCAACTACGACACGCGCAACGGCGGCGACTGCCAGGACGCCAACCCGAACATCAACCCGGCCGCCACCGAGGTCTGCGACGGCATCGACAACAACTGCTCGTCCAGCATCGACGAAAACCCGACCACCCTGTGCGCGACGCTGGACCACGCCACCTCGACCTGCCAGGGCGCCCAGTGCATCGTCCAGGGCTGCGAGGGCGGGTGGTTCAACGTGAACAACGTGGCCGCCGACGGCTGCGAATGCGCGCAGGACGCGAACGACTACACCGCCAACACCTGCGCCGACGCCATCTACCTGGGCGATGCCTGGGACAACGGCGGCTCCCTGCCGCTGGTCACGGGCCGGATCGTGCCCGGAACCGACGAGGACTGGTACTACGTCATCGCCAAGGATTCCGCCGACACGGGCACCTTCGCCGCCCTGGGCAGCGACCGGTTCAACTTCCAGGCGACGCTGCTGACGCCCACCACCGGCACCATCAAGGTCGAGGTCCGGAAGGGCGGCTGCAACGCCAGCCCGGCCTGCACCGGCGGCACGACCTACCAGTGGGCCGAAACGAACGAAGTCGGCTGCGTCACCGCACCGACGGGCGCCCCGGCGCAACTGTGGGGCTGCTGCGCCCCGGGGCAGTGCGACCTGGGCGCGGGCGCGGCGCAGAACGCCTGCTGCAACAACGTGGCGGCGTGCACGGATGCCGACCACAACCGGCGCCACTGCCTGGACGACAGCACCACGTTCTACATCCGCGTCTACCATGACGCGTCCTACGGCAACGCGACGCGCTGCGTGGACACCGACTACACGCTGGAAGTGTCGAACGGCAAGTAACGGCCCTCCCGGCCGGCCTTCTGTGCACCACTTGTCCACACGGAGCCTCACGATGCGGGCGACCCGAACGGCCACGCTCCTGATCCCGACCGTCATGTGCGCGCTGATCGGCCTGGCGCCGGCCCCGGCGGCGGCGGACGACCATCCGCCGAGGACTTCCGATTACTCCCACACGCCCGTACTGATGATTCATGGCTATTTCGTGATCGCCGACGCCGGGAATGCCACCTGGTCCAACTTCCGAAAGCGCCTGGTTTACGACGGGTGGCCGGACGAGTACATCAAGACGCCGTCCTTCGACAACGTCCGTGGGTGCAACGCCACGCACGTCGACGAGATCGATCGGTGGGTCGAGGAACTCCGAACATCCAGCGGATTCGACAAGATCGACATCGTCTGCCACAGCTTCGGGTGCCTGAATACGCTGTCCTGGCTGAAGGAGCGGTGCGGCGTGAACCGGGTGCGGCAGTACGTCGGACTGGCCGGCGCGGTCCACGGGACCTGGATCGCCTGCGCCGACGACATCCTCGGCATTTCGTGCGCGGGCCGTGAGATGTGCATCGGCACCGGGCCGGACGGCTGGAAGGACAACGCGCTCATCGTCGAAAAGAACGCCTGCGACGAAACGCCCGGCGACGTGCAGTACACCAGCGTCTGGAGCGACTACGACGAGATCATCCGGCCGCCCTCGGGCTCCGTGATGGCGGGGGCCCGGAACATCGAGGTCGAAACCCCGTGGGTCGAGCACGGAGGCATCTTTCTGAACGACGAAAGTTACGGCCACCTGGAGACCGCCCTGACCGAGGGCGGGCTGAACGAGGACGGCCCGTCGTGGGGGTGCACGCCCAGTTGCGAACCGGTCCTCCCGGAGCCGGAGCCCGAACCGACGCCCGAGGTGGCGCCCGAACCCGCGCCCGAGCCGGTACCCGAACTCGTGGCCGAACCGGCGCCCGACGTTCCCGCGATCGACCCGGGCCTGGTTCCCGATCGCGGCGCGGACGAGGTCCTGGCGACCGACATTCCCACCGCGGACGTGCCCGCGACGATTCCCGAGGATCTCCCGACCCCCTCCCCGAAGTCCTCGGGCTGCACGGCGGGGGCCCCGGGTCCTGCGACCGGCCTGGGCCTGGGCTGGCTGGCGATGCTGGCGTTCTGCGTCGTCTTGCGGCGGCGTGCGCTGCGGGGCTGACCGCGACCTGTTCCGAATCCCACCGGAATCGAATCAGCCACGTTTCGGGATCGACAGGATCCGGCGGGCCTCCTCGGGCGTCGCCAGGGGACGGCCGGCGTCCCGGGCCAGGGCGGCCGCGGCGCGGACCAGTTCCCAGGACCCTCCCGCCAGCACGCCCTTCGACAGGAACAGGTTGTCTTCCAGGCCCACGCGCACGTGCCCACCCCGGGCGATGGCGGCCCGGGCCAGGGGCAGCTCGTAGCGGCCCACGCCGGCGACCATCCAGGTCGCGCCGGCGGGGATCGTCGACCGCAGGAAGTCCAGGCGATCCTCGGTGCCGATCATCGCGCCGGCCACCCCCAGGACGAAGTCGAAGTGCAGCGGGTCGGGGATCAGGCCGCGACGGTGCAGCAGCAGCGCGTTGTCCACGAACCCCGCGTCGAAGGCCTCGATTTCCATCCGCACGCCCCGGGCGACGGCCTTGGCCGCGATGGCCGAAATCAGCGGGAAGGGGTTGGAAAACACCTCGTCCCCGAAGTTGCATGTCCCGGTGGACAGCGTGCAGAACTCCGGGTCCAGATCCAGCGGCTGCGTCCGTTCGTCCACGGACATGCCCACGGCGCCTCCGGTGGAGACCTGGACGATCACCTCGGGGGCCCGTTCGCGGATGGCGGCGATGGCGGCCCGGAACGTTTCGCGGTCCTGGGTCGGCCCGCCGTCGGGGCGGCGCACGTGCAGGTGGATCACCCGGGCGCCCTCGGCGAAACATCGGGCGGCTTCCTCGGCCAGTTCCCGGGCCGTGTAGGGCACCGCGGGATTCTGATCCTTGGTGACCTCGGCGCCGCAGATGGCCGCCGTCAGGACGAGGGGGGAGGGCTCGCTCATCGGTTCACCCCTTGTTGCGCTGCAGTTCCAGCGGCGTCACGCACGTCCCCGAGGCGCGGCACACCAGCACCGGCGGCGTCAGCAGGTCGGCCCGGGAGGGGGTGGCCGGATCCCGGGACGCCGCGATGACCTTGTGG
This sequence comes from uncultured Myxococcales bacterium, assembly GCA_903847405.1. Taxonomy (GTDB): domain Bacteria; phylum Myxococcota_A; class UBA9042; order DTJE01; family DTJE01; genus CAIZWN01. The sequence goes on from CAINDP010000016.1 coordinate 14,084, forward strand.
GCGGTGAACTCCATGCGCCGGGAGGTCTTCCCGACCGTCACGATGCGCCCCCGGGCCTCGATGTAGTCGCCCGCGTAGGCCGGGGCCAGGAACTCGACCACGTCGTAGGCCCGGAACAGGCCCTCGTCGCCGTCCAGCCGGATCAGCAGTTCCGTGGCCACGTCCCCGAACAGGCCCAGCATCCGGGCGCCATCGACGAGGTTGCCGCCGTAGTGGGCGTCGGCCTGGCTCAGGCGGATACGGATCACGACGTCGTCCATGGGCATCCTCCGGGGGGAAATCAGGCGTCGGGGCGGGCCCGGGCCACGACCACCAGCGACAGGCCGACCGGCAGGGTCAGGCGCCGTTCGACCGGGATGGTCAGGGGGGCGATCATTTCGTACATGCCCAACTGGCGAACGGGCAGGCGGTTGCGGTGCAGCACGCGGCCGTTCAGGGCCCAGCCCAGCAGCCCGACCAGGTTGAACCGGAACTCGGTTTCGACCTCGAAGCCCGCGGCCTCGCACAGGCGCCGCAGTTCGTCGCGCTCGTACCGGCGGTAGTGGCCCAGGCCCTTGTCCAGGTCCGAGAACAGGGACGTGTACGAGGGCACCAGCAGCACCAGGCGGCCGCCGGTCTTCTTCACGATCGCGTGCATGCTGCGCAGCGCCGCCTCGTGGTCCTCGATGTGCTCCAGGACGTTCAGGCAGACCACCGTGTCGTGGCCCGCGTCGACCAGGTCGGCCGGCGGGGGCGTGGCGACGTCCCACACCCGGGCGTCGAAGCCCTCGTACTCGGAAAACTGCAGGCGCAGGCGATCCATGCTGTCGGCGTTCAGGTCCGTCGCGGTGACGTCGGCCTTGCCCAGCAGGAACCGGGTGATGTTCCCGGTGCCCGAGCCCACTTCCAGGATCCGGGTCCCCAGGAACGGCAGGATCGTGTCGTAGATGTGGCGGTTGAAGCGCTCGAGGCTGTTCATCTTGGAGAGCGTCTCCTCGACGATGGCCCCCTTCACGTAGTCGCTGTCGAACCAGGAGTACTTGACGATGCACCAGAGCGCCTCGAAGCCGTCCTTCACGCCGATCTTCTTGCCCTCGGCATAGGTGCGCCCGTTGTACGTGATCGGGACCTCGTACACGCGGTAGCGCATCTTGGCGATCTTCGCCGTGATCTCGGGCTCGATGCCGAACCGCTCGGACTCCAGCTTCAGCCCCTGGATCACCTCCGCCCGGAAGACCTTGTAGCAGGTCTCCATGTCGGTCAGGTTCAGGTCGGTGAACGCGTTCGACAGGAACGTCAGGAACTGGTTGCCCACCGAGTGCCAGAACAGCAGGACCCGGCGCGTGTCGCCGGCGAACCGCGAGCCGTAGACCACGTCCGCCCGGCCGTCGAGGATCGGGGCCAGCAGGCGCGGGTAGTCCTCGGGGTCGTATTCCAGGTCGGCGTCCTGGATCAGGATGAAGTCGCCCGTGGCGCCGTCGAAGCCCGTGCGCAGGGCCGTGCCCTTGCCCCCGTTGACCTCGTGGTACAGGCACTTCAGGGTGGTCTGGTCCAGGCGCTTCTTCGGCACGCCGTGGGCAGCCATCATCGCCTGCCAATCGGCCTCCAGGCTGCGGATCAGGTCGGTGGTGCCGTCCTTGGAGCAGTCGTCCACCATGACCACCTCCTTCCGGAGGGGGCCGATGTCGACCTTCAGGACGCGGGCCAGCAGCGACAGGAACGTGCGCCGTTCGTTGTAGACGGGGATGACGATCGACAGGGTCTTCATGCGACGTTCCCTCCGGACGGGGCCTGGGACGACGGCGGTCCGCCCCCCTCACCCGACCCACGACCCCCGCCACCGCGACGGCGATGACGACGACGGCCTGGGCCACCTTCGGCGGCAGGCTCCCCGGGGACGCCACCGCCCGCCGGTCCCTGGGGGCCCCTGGGCTCGCGGGCGCCGGACGGAACCATCGGGCCGCCCGGGCCGCGCGGACGCTCGCCACGGGGGTCGCCCCGGGGGGCGCCACGCGGATCGCCACGCCCCTGGTCCCGACCGTCGGGACGACGCTCGTTCCGCGGGTCCGGGCGCGGCTCGTTGCGGCCGTCCGGGCGCGGTTCGTTGCGACCGTCCGGGCGCCGCTCCCCGCGGTCCCCCGGGCGGAACTCGCCCCGGGAATCCCGGCCGCCGCGCGAACTGCCGCGCCCCCGATCCCGGTCGCGGCCGCCCTCGTCCTCGGGTTCCAGTTGGTCGGGCCGGCTGAGCAGTTCCACGGTCCAGGCATCCTTGCGGCGCAGCATCGCCACCAGCGTCGCCTGGTCCAGCGCCTCACCGGGGAAGACCGACGCGGCCAGGCCGATTTCCGCCGGACCCGCCACCGAGCCCGACCCGCCCAGGGCGGCCAGGTTCAGCCGCTGCGCCGCCTCCAGGGCCATGCGATTGCGGACGCGATCCAGGGCCGCCGTGGCCGCAACGACCCCGTCGATGTTCTTCAGCGCGAAAACCGAATCCACGAACGCCGGCCCCGCCAACCGCTCGTAGGGGTGCGCCGCCAGCACCACGCCGCCGCATCGTTCCCGCACCGCGGCCACCGAGGCCAGGGTGGGATGCTCCCCGACCGCGTCGCGCCACACCTCGCCGTCCAGCGCGGCCGGATCCTCGGGGATCCACAGCAGGCGCCCCCGCTCCAGCGGGAACTCGATGCCGAAATACAGGGCCAGGCGGCCGGCGAACCGGCTGGTACGGGCGGCCTCCATGGGAGGCGGCGCCCCGGCGCCAAACAGGCACAGGCCGTCCAGGCCGGACTCGATGCCGGCATTCAGCAGCCGATCCAGGGTGGCGGAATCCCCGCCCTGGGGCACCACCACGTGCAGGTCGATCACCATCGCGTCCTCCTCCCCGCCGCGTTCCTGGCCGCCGGGCGGTCCATTCTAGGCTTCAGTTGACGATGTTCACAAGGCGGTTGCGGACCACGATGACCTTGCGGACCGGCCGCCCCTCCAGATGCCGCAGCACCTTGTCGCTTTCGAAGGCCAGGCGCTCCAGTTCCTCGTCCGAGGTGTCCCGCGGGACCATCGCGTCGTCCCGCAGCTTGCCGTTCACCTGGAAGATGACCTTGATCTCGTCCTCGATGCACAGGTCGGGGTCGAAGGTCGGCCAGGACGCCTTCACGATGGACGGCGCATGGCCCAGGCGCTCCCACAGTTCCTCGCCCACGTGCGGGGCCCAGGGCGACACCAGCAGCACCAGCGTCTGGCTGACCTCGCGGTACCGGACCGGGTCCTTCGCGGCCTCGTTGACCAGGATCATCATCTGGGCGATTGCGGTGTTGAACCGCATGGCCTCGATGCCCTGGGTGACCTTGCGGATCGTCTGGTGCAGCGTGCGGCGCAGGGCCAGCGGCGCCGGATCCTCCGACAGGGGGCCCTCGCACATCCGGTAGATCCGGTCCAGGAACCGACGGCAGCCCACGATGCCCTGGGTGTTCCAGGGCTTCACGACCTCCAGGGGTCCCATGAACATCTCGTAGACGCGCATCGCGTCGGCGCCGAACTTCGCCACGACGTCGTCGGGGTTGACGACGTTGCCGCGGGACTTGGACATCTTCTGGCCGTCCTCGCCCAGGATCAGGCCCTGGTTCACCAGCTTCTGGAACGGCTCCAGCGTGTGGACGACGCCCTGGTCGTACAGGAACTTGTGCCAGAAGCGCGAGTACAGCAGGTGCAGCACCGCGTGCTCGGCGCCGCCGACGTACAGGTCGACCGGCATCCACTTCGATTCCTTGGCCGGATCGATCAGGCGGTCGCTGTTCTTCGGATCGATGTAGCGCAGGAAGTACCAGCAACTGCCGGCCCACTGCGGCATCGTGTGCGTTTCCCGGCGCCCGACCTCCTCGCCGGTGGCGGGGTCCTTGACCGAGACCCAGTCCTCGATGGTCGCCAGCGGCGATTCGCCGTTGCCCGCGACCTGGTAGGAGCCCACCTCGGGCAGCATCAGCGGCAGTTCGGCTTCCGGCACGGCCACGATCGACCCGTCGGCCTTGTGGATCAGCGGGAAGGGCTCGCCCCAGTAGCGCTGGCGCGAAAACACCCAGTCCCGCAGGCGGTACTTCACGGCCAGTTTGCCGATGCCGCGGGCCTCCAGGTCGGCCGCGATGCGCGACTTGAACTGGGCGGTGGTCAGGCCGTCGTAGGCCCCGGAATTCACCGCGACGCCCTCGATGGTCAGCGCCGTTTCGCCGACGCCCCGGGGCGTTGCGTCGGGCGACACGACCTCGATGATCGGCAGATCGAACGCCTTTGCGAACTCGAAGTCCCGCTGATCGTGGGCGGGGACGGCCATGATCGCGCCGGTGCCGTAGGAGATCAGCACGTAGTCCGCGACCCAGATCGGCACCCGGGCGCCGTTCACGGGGTTGATCGCGTAGGCGCCCGTGAAGACGCCGGACTTTTCGCGCGTGGCGTCGGTCCGGGACTGGTCGTTCAGGCGCGACGCGGTGGTCACGTAGGACCGGACGGCTTCCGCCTGGGCGGGCGTCGTGATGCGGGCCACCAGCGGGTGCTCGGGAGCCAGGACCATGTAGGTCACGCCGAACAGCGTGTCGGGGCGCGTCGTGAAGATCTTCAGCGTGTCGGCCACGCCCTCCACCGCGAAATCGACTTCGGCGCCTTCCGAGCGGCCGATCCAGTTCCGCTGCATCTCCTTGATGGGCTCGGGCCAGTCCAGGCCGTCCAGGTCGGCCAGCAGGCGGTCGGCGTATGCCGTGATCCGCAGCATCCACTGGCGCATGGGGCGGCGCTCGACCGGGTAGTTCCCGCGCTCGCTGGTGCCGTCGGCGGTGACCTCCTCGTCGGCCAGGACGGTCCCCAGGGCCGGGCACCAGTTCACGGGGATTTCCGTCTGGTAGGCCAGGCCGTTCTTGAACAACTGCAGGAAGATCCACTGGGTCCAGCGATAATAGCCCGGGTCCGTGGTGGCGACCTCGCGGTCCCAGTCGTAGGCCAGGCCCAGCATCCGGATCTGGCGACGGAAGTTGTCGATGTTCTTCTTCGTCGTGATGGCCGGGGGAACGCCGGTCTGCAGCGCGTACTGCTCGGCGGGCAGGCCGAAGGAGTCCCAGCCCATCGGGTGGAGCACCTCGAACCCGTTCATCCACTTGTAGCGGGACACGATGTCCGTCGCGGTATAGCCCTCGGGATGGCCGACGTGGAGGCCCGCGCCCGACGGGTACGGAAACATGTCCAGCACGTAGAACTTCGGCTTCGGGGAGTCGTCGTTCGCATGGAACGTGTTGTCGCGCAGCCAGTAGTCCTGCCACTTCTGCTCGACCGCGTGGATGTCGTAGGTCTTCCGCTCGACCTCGTGGATGTCGTCGGCCTTGTCGTCGGTCGCCATGATCGCCTCGCAATGGGACCCGCCGCACCCCCTCGGGCCCGGCGAGGGCAGCATTATACCTCAGACACCGCCCCGGGGCGCCTTTGCGACCACGCCCGGCAAGGGTGGAAACCGAAGGGCCTGCTCTGGTAGGATCCGGCCCGGTTCCCGGTGGGAGGATCCCGATGCGCACGCCTTGCCTGGCCGCTGCCGCCCTCGTCCTGCTTGCGGCCCTGCCGGCCCGGGCCGCGGTCCCGGCGGAATCGCCCTGGAAGAAGATCCAGACCACCAGCCCGAACGACTACCTGATGGGATTCCACGCCCTCAGCGCCACCGAGTTCTTCGTCGGCGGCATGCTGATGGACGCCAGCGGGGGCATGATCCCGACGATGAAGCCCGTCCTCTACTGGACCCAGGACGGCGGACAGTTGATGAAGCCGATCGTCCAGGGCATCGGCAACGGCCTGATGAGCCCCGGGATCACCAACCTCTTCTTCCGGGACAACCGGACCGGCTGGGCCGTCGTCGACGATTCGGTCTACTACAAGAACCGCGCGCAGACGGCCTGGAAGGCGGTGAAGACAAACGCGAAACCCACCGTCGTCCACATGATGGACGACCTCAACGGCGTGCTGGGAACCGAAACCGGGGCGATCCTGCGGACCACGGACGGCGGCGCGTCGTGGACGCCCGCGACGGTCCCGGACACCACGGCGTCGATCGCGTGCCTGTTCTTCACAAACGACCAGCGGGGCTGGGCGGCCGGGGTGGAAAGCGCCACGGAAGCGGTCGGCGGCCCGGACGGCGGGGACGTGGAGCAGACGCTCTACGGGAATCAGTACCTGTTCGGGACGTCCGACGGCGGAAAGACCTGGCACACGGTCTGGACCCAGACGCCGGACACCGCCGAGGAACCCGGCGGGCGGCAGGTGTGCCCGATGTTCTTCCTGCCCGACGGGAAGACGGGCTGGCTGGCCAGCGCGACCTGGGACCAGACAAACGGCCGCGCCTACCCGGCGCACCTGGCCCGGACGACCGACTCCGGCAAGACCTTCCGCGACATGAACGTCCCCGTCAGCGTCGGCAAGGGGCTCTTCAACATGGACGTGTCGGTGTCGTACTTCCAGGTGATGTACTGGGTTGACGC
>CAINDP010000017.1 GCA_903847405.1 uncultured Myxococcales bacterium
CACCACGAAATTGCGGGCGTAGTAGTTGATGCCCAGCAGGTCCACGCGGCCCTTCAGTTCGTCGAAGACGCCCTCGTGCAGGCCCGAGATGTCGGTGGCCGGGTCGATCTTCCGGTCGAAGTCCAGGTCCAGTTCGCCCTTTACCAGCGCGTTCACGAAGGCCAGGTTGTACAGGTAGTCCCAGTTGGCCGTCGCGGCCACGTCGTCGGGGCTTTCGGGGTCGGCCGGGTAGGTCGGGCTGGTGGCGTGGACCAGCCAGGCGACGACGGGCTTGCCGTCCCCGTCGGCGTCCGTCGTGTCCGAGGCCCGCAGCGCGTCCACGGCCGCCGCATTGGCGAACACCGTGTGCCGGAACGTCCGGTGAAAGAGGTCCAGATCGAAGAAGCTGCCGCCGGGGTAGATGTTCACCAGCGACAGGCCCGTGATGTAGACCACGGATTCGTTCTGGGGATTCCAGTGATCCACCAGGTCGCCCAGGCGTTCGCCCACGAATGCCGCATAGGCCCGGAAGGCGTCCACGATCCTCGGGTCCCCCCAGCCGCCCGCGGCGGCGACCCAGCGCGGGTTCGTGAAGTGGTGCAGCGTGACCAGCGGCTCCATCCCTGCCCGCCGGACGGCCGTCACGACGTCCCGGTAGTGGGCGATCGCCGCCTCGTCGAAGGTCCCGGCTTCCGGCTGGATGCGCGCCCATTCGATGGACATCCGGAAGACATCAACGCCCAGGTCCGCCGCCAGTTGCACGTCCTGGGGCCAGCGGTTCCAGGAATCGCAGGCGTCGCCCAGGGCGGGCGCCTTCCCGGCGGCGGCCCAGTCCGTCCAGTCGTTTTCGACGTTGCCTTCGGTCTGGAACGCCGACATCGCCACGCCCCACTGGAACCCCTCCGGGAAGACCAGATCGCCCGGCGCGTGGGCGGGGCGTGAGGACGAAGAACAGGCGACGAGGGGGACGCAGGCGAGGAGGGCCAGCGAGGTCCGGAGTCCGACGAGGAATCGCATCGGGAACTCGCGCGGGAGTCCCGGCGAGTATCGAAGGGTGGGGCAAGGGGGTCAAGGATCGAGCCATGTACCTTGGGGGGGGTATTGCCCCCCGCGTCGTGGACGCGCAAGATTCTTCCGGGAACGTTTCCCGCCCTGCCGGCGACACAGGGTTGAGGAAGCACTGGAGGCATCCATGGATCGCCGTCGAATCGCAGGTGTCGTTGTCGCGCTCTGGACCCTGGGAGGCCTGACCGCCTGCGGCGCGGTCCTGGACGCCGACGGCGTCAAGGGGGAGTTCCAGCCGCTGACGTTCGCCGATGCTGCGGCGTTGCAGGCCGTTTCCCTGCCGGCGGGCGACCTGTGCGGGGCGGCCGGTGTCGATGTCGTCTTCGCGTCGGCAGGCCAGGTCTTCGGCTTTCCGGTGACGCTGGAGGCCGGCCAGGTCGTGACCGCCCAGGCCGCCGGCCTGCCGGACCTGGACGTGGCCCTGGGCCTGTATGGGCCGCGGGACGCCGGCAGTTTCTACGGAACGGCCCCGGTCGCATCCGACGACGACTCGGGCGACGGCCACCTGCCGGCCCTGGGCCCTTACACGGTCGTCACCGGCGGAACCTACCTGGTGGTGGTGTGGACGATCGGCGGGGACGGTTCGGGGCCCCTGCACCTGTCCGTGGCCGTGGACGGGACGGCGGGTTGCCTGGTGTCGGCCTGCCCGGGCGCGCCGCCCGTGTGCACGATCAACGAGGGGACTGCCCCGTGCGACGCCGCCGTGTCGGTCGTGCTGGCCGACCATGCGGGCGAAACACCTCGGGCCCGGTGCCTGGCGGCCTGTGCGGCCCTGCAGACGCCGACCCTGGATGCGTCGGTATGTCACGACAACCGGGCGTGCAGTGCGTGTGCCACGATCACGGGCCTGTCCTGCGCGGGGTGCTGCCACCTGTCGGACCAGGCTGTTGCACCGGCCTGCGACGACGATCCGTGCACCGTGGACAGTTGCGACGTGACGGGGTGCCGCCACGAGGTTCCGTCCTGGGTCGGGGAGGTGTGCCAGGTCCACAACGAGTTTGTGACGCACGTGTGCCCGGGGACCCTGGTGTGTGACGCTTCCGGGTGCCCGGAAACCGGCGCCTGCGACGTGGCGACGATGCAGTCCTGCGACGGCACGATCCCGACCCCCGATGACCTGGACTGCGACGGCATTTCCGACGATCCGGACGAATGCGACGTGGACGCCGATTGCACGCTGGGCAAGGCCTGCCGCTGCGTGTACCAGGGCTGTTCCGGGGGCTTGACCGGCACCCAGGACTGCAACCGGTGCGTGGACCCCAAGGAAGGCTGGGCCGCCTGCAGGATCGATTGCAGCGGGGCGGACGGTATGTGCCCCCGCGGGATGGCCTGTGCGCAACTCACCATCGGCGGGGAAGCGACGTTCTTCTGCGCGGCACCGCTGGGCCTGTGCGGCGACTGCACGGTCGATGCCGACTGCGACCTGGCGGTCGGGGCGGCGTGCCTGGCCTATGGCGAGGCCCGGTTCTGCGGCACGCCCTGCAATGACTCCCAGGATTGTCCGGTCGGATACGCGTGCCAGGCCGGCCAGGGGACCGCCGGAGATACCGGGAAGCAATGCCGATCGTTGACGTGCTGTGCGCCGGCGTGCAAAACCCACGCGGATTGTGACGACGGAAACGTGTGCACGGTGAACCTGTGTGATCCTTCCCAGAACACCTGCACGGGCGTTCTCAGCCCGAATTGCTGCACGGAGGACGTGCACTGTGATGACTCCGATCCCTGCACGGACGACAAATGCATCCTGAACGCCTGCCGCAACTTCGCTGTGGCGGGGAACTGCTGCCTCGACGACAATTGGTGTCAGGCCAACGCGGACGACGGCGACCCCTGCACGAACGCGCGATGCATGGTCGACCAGGGCAGGCGAGTCTGCCGGAACGCGTTCGAGCTCAGTTGCCAGCGCGCGCTCCCCCAGAGTTGGTCCTTCGACGGAGCGGCGACCGTTGAAGACGTTGCGTGGACGAACCTCGCCTACGGCCCCAACGTGGGATGGGAGACGGCGACCGCCGGAGTCCTGGGACCCGATGCGCACCTTCGCTGGCCGGACCGCACCGACGTGGACACAGGTATCTGGAGCGTCGTTCTGAGCCCCGAGATGGATGCGACGATGTCGAAAACCAACGGTTTCAACGTTCAGCAGACGACGACCGTCCAGTTTCGGGTCTCCCACGCTGCCGTTGCGGCCAGTCCGGGCACTGCTTTGAAGGTCTACGCTACGCTCGACAAGACTCCGACGGAGCCACTGTTGGTGTTCCCGGCGGATCAAGCTGTGAACCGGTTGGTGACCCTCACACTCCCGGAGCCCTACTGGGCTGCGGCGGGGCTCCAGATCGGCTTCATGATCCGGTCCGCAATCGGGGAATCCACGGGTACGTGGGACGTGGACGATGTCGTCGTGGCTTCGGGGGTCGCGAACGAACCGGTCAAGTCCTTGGTGTACGTCTGTCCCGCCACGGGCTGCGGCGCCGCGGAACGCTGCGACGTCAACACCGCAACCCGTCAGACCGAATTCGCCGCCGGGGAACTGGTGGACTGGTCCATGGGCCCCTGCGACAGCGCCGCGGTTGTCACCTGCCATCGCGACGCGGATGCCACCGTTTCGGTCTGGAACTTCTTCGGATTCCCGGCGGTGGGGCCCTTCACCTGGTTCCTGGCGACCAGTCCCGGCCTGGGCGGGGGGTACGGATGTCAAACCCTGCCCGTGGCCGTACAGGACCGGTGCGGTGCGGACGCGACCTTCTACTGCCAGATGCAGGTGAGCTTCCAATGCGGCGACGCGGTGGGTACGTGGGACGCGACGCTGGCGATTCGGGACACGTTCGGCTTCGACCAGCAGCTGTACCAGCCCCTGGACTCGGAAGTCCCGCTGCGGATCCGCGTTACCACGGAGGCGCCTGCACCTTGAGCGCGTCCCGCAATCTCCGGTTCCTCGCGGGCCTCCTGTGCGCCATCAGCCTGCTGCGCCCCGGTCCGGCGCGCGCCGAAGGCCCCGCCCGCCTGTGCCTGGTCCAGGCCGCCGCAATCCCGGGACTGGACCCCGCCGAACTGAACCCGGCCCTGGCAGTCGAGGCCCGGAAGAGCGGGGTGCCCCTGGTCGTGATCCAGGCCCAGGCCCGCCTGGGATGCAGTCCCGGGGATGCGGCCCTGGTGGTGGATTTCCAGGCGCCCGTGCTTCTGCTTTCCGGGGAAACCCTGGTCCTGGACCTGCGGGACGTGGACCGCGCGGACCGTGCCCAGGACCTGGCTCGTCGCGTCGTGCTGGCCCTCGCGCCCGGGAGTCCTCCCACCCTCGGGATCGAGCGGCCAGCCGTCGCGACCTCTGGCCCGCAGCGTACGGTCCGGCCCGCGGGCCTGTCGGGATACCTCCTGGCCGGCGGCCGATATGCCCGCGAAGCCGGGATGAACGTCGGGGGCGTCGATCTGGAAGGCGGCGTGTCCTGGCTGAACGAGCGGCTGACGCTGGGCCTTGCCGCTGGCTGGCAGCCCGGCCTGGCCATCCCGGGCAGCCCGGTTCCCGCGACGGTCCAGTCGGTCGGGCTGGCGGTCGCGCTGCGGGGCGGGTGGGAGTTCCGGCCGGTGCTGCTGCGCCTGGGTGTGTTGGCGGGCCTGGACCTGCGCCGGCTGGCGGTGGAGCCCCCGACACGGCTGTCGGCGTCCTCGTGGTGGATGACGGCCCCGACGCTGGCCGGCGAGGCCGAGGTCCTGTTCCGCGTCGGAAACTGGCTGGTGGGCGTGGCCGCCACCGTCCGGGGCTTCGGGGCCTGGACGGACGCTAGGTGGGACGGCAGCACCTTCTATTCCGGCCCCCGGATCGCGGGCGGCGTGGCCCTGCGGGTCGGTGGCATCCTTCCCGGGAGGCGGCCATGAACGGCGTCGGCGACCCGATGGAACGATGCCGGGCCGGGGACCGGGACGCCTGGGCCCAGGCCTATCGCGAAAACGCCCCCCGGGTGGCCGTGTTCCTGCGACGATTGCAGGTGCCCGAGCGCGACGTGGAGGATCTGGTCCAGCAGGTCTTCGCCACCCTCTTCACGACACTGGACCGGTACCGGGGCGAGGGGCAACTGTCCACGTGGCTTTATGGGATCGCGGCCCACCAGGCCTCGCGGCGTCGCCGCCTGGAATTTCGCTGGTTCCGTCGCCGGGACGCCCTGGCCCGGGAACTGGCGGGCTTCGTCCCGGGGTCCGAGGACCCGGCGCGGGCCGTCTGGGCGCGCACGGCCCTGCGGACGCTGGCGGTGGCGCTGGACGACCTGCCGATGCCGCTGCGCACGGTCTGGGTCCTGCGGGAATGGGAAGGCCTGGACACTGACGAGGTGGGCTGCGCCCTCGGGCTGCCTGCGGGGACGGTACGGTCGCGGCTGTGCCGGGCCCGGGGGGCCGTGCTGGAGGCCCTGCGACAGGCGGGGTTCGAGGAGGCGATGCCGGTGGAAACCTGGGGAAGGACGGCAATCGGCGGCCTGCCGCTGGATGAGGGATAGCCATGGAGTCCTGCAACGGGTTCCGGTCCTGGATGGCTGCGGAGGGGTCGGCCGCCCCGCCCCCCGCCATGGCAGCGCACCTGGTCACCTGCCCCGAGTGCCGACGCCTGGCCGCAGCGTACCGCCAGGCCGTCGCTGCAGGCCGTGCGGAAACCGAACTCCCGCTTCCCGAGGTCGCGGGCTTTCCGGATGTCGTGGATCGGATCGAGGGGCGCTCCCGTCGCACGCTGGCCTGGGCCGCGCTGCCCGCCGCGGCCGCGCTGGCCGCGATCGTGTGGATTTCATGGCCGGCGATGGAACCGGCGCCGCCGCAGCCCCAGCCGATTGCCGCATCCGGGTCCGTTCCTCCTGCACCCCCGCTTTCCGATTCGACAACGACGGTGGGCCTGCGCCCCCCGTCCGCGGTCCCGGTGCCGAACGGGCTTCCCGTGATCGCCCCGGGCCAGGGTCTGGACCTGGCGGATCCGGCCAACGCCCGCCTGTACCTGGCTCCCTTTGCCCGGGTCCGGACGGAAGCCTGGTCGCCCGCCCGTTCCATCCTCGCGCTGGATACCGGGACGGTCACCGCCGACGTGCTGCCCCGGCCTCCGGGCGGCCTGTTCGAGGTCCGCACCGAGTTCGCGGTCGTTCGTGTGGTCGGCACCCGGTTCACTGTCACGCACCGCCCGGGCATCGACACCGAGGTGGCCTGCCACGAGGGAAAGGTGGGAGTCCTGGCGCCCGGCCGGCCCGAGGTCGCCTTCCTGGCCGCCGGGGAATCGATGCGGCTGGGCCCGGGATTGGCAGTGGGGGCGCCTGTGCTGCCCGTTGCCAGGATGCCGTCGCCGTCGGCCCCGACCCGTGCTGCCACGAACGTCGCGTCCGTTCCGGCGACGCCGTCCGTGGCGGTCGATCCGGCGGAAATCCTGGCCCGCGCCCGGTGGCTGCTGGCGGAAGGGCGTGCGGCCGAGGCGGCGGCGCTGGTGGAAACCGCGCTGAAGACCGCGGGTCCTGCCCGGGGGCGGCTGCTGGCGGTCCAGGGCGACGCCCTGCGGATGGCCGGGCACCTGGAACCTGCCCGCGACACCTACCAGCGGGCCCTGGCCGCGGGGGCGCCGGATGGAGTGGCGGCGGACCTCGCGTCGATGCTGCGCTTGCCGATGGGGCAGGGGGCCGAGGCCGTCGCGGTGTGGCGCAACTACCTGGTGGAATCGCCCCGGGGGCGCTACGCGGACCAGGCGTGGTGGGAGATCGCCGCCCGGCATGAAGCACAGGGCGATGGGGCCCAGGCCCTGGCCGCCTGGGGCCGCCTGGTGGACGACCATCCCGGGTCGCCCCACGCGGTCCGGGCCCTGGTCCTGGGCGGGCGGCACCTGGCCGAAACCGGGGATCTGGAGCGTGCGGCGGCCTGGTACATTTCCCGCCGGGGCCACGCGCGCCCCGACATCGCCGAGGCCGCGCTGGCCGGCCTGATCGGGGTGCGGGCACGCCAGGGCAGGGCCGAGGACGTCGCTGCCCTCGCCGCCGAGCATGCCCGCCGCTTCCCCGATGGCGCCCACCGCGACGAGGTCCGCCTGGTCGCGCCGTGAACCTTCCTGTTGCGGCATGACCGTGCGGGCGCCCCCCTTCCGACATTCCGCGAACGATTCCGATCTATGCGGCAACCAACGAAGCGGGATAGGCTGGTCACACACCTTTCGCCGGGGATGAAATGCGTTCGCGAGGGCATTCGAGGAAGGGGGGGCAGGCCCGGATCCGGGGGCCGGCGGCCGCTTTCCTGGTGGCGCTTGCGGTCTTGCAGGCATGGCCTGCCGCGGCCCGGGCCCAATCGTCGGCGTCCCTGTGCGTGGTCACCCGATCCGTCGTCGAGGGGCTGGATTTCGACTGTGTCCGGTCCGCCCTGGCCCTGGAGTGGAAGAAGGCCCGCCTGCCCCTGGAACAACGGGTCGTGGCCGCCCCGGCGGCCGAGGCGTGCCCCCCCGGGTCGGACGGGCCGTCGGCCCTGCTGATGATCACGGGGGCCGAGGCGGTGCTGCTGGGTCCCGCCGGGGCGACGCTCCGCCAGGACCTCGAGCCGGCCGTTCCCGTGGACCGTGCCCAGGATCTGGCCCGGCGGGTGGTCAGCCTGTTTTCGACCGAGATCCGGCGCGGCCATCCGGTGCTGGTGGATCTGGCCCGGGATGTCCCTGGGCCGCCGGCGGAACACCGAAAGAGGGACGCGCCGGCCGGGTACATCACCGTCGGCGGGCGCTATGGCTACCAGACCAGCGGGGGGCAGCACCGGTTCGCGACGGACCTGGAAGGCGGCGTTTCCCTGTATGACGAACGGCTGCAGATCGGCCTTCGCGTGGGCTTCGAACCGGATCAGGAGGCGACCCGCGACCCGTTCCGAATCCGGTCGCTGGCCGTGCCGATGACCGCCCAGTTGCGGGGCGGGGGCAGGGTCCACCCGCGGATCCTGGTCCGCGGAGCGCTGGGCGCCGGGTTCGAGTGGCGCCAGGTGTCGGCGTCGGTGCCAGATCGCCCCGACGCGCGGCAGATCACCGGGACCGTTCCGCTGCTGGAGGCCGAGGTTGAAGCCGTGGTGGCCGCGACGTCCGTCCTTCGCGTCTCGGTGGCGGGCCTGCTCCGCGGGTTCCTGGGGGGCGAAGGCCTGTCCTGGCAGGGGCGGACCGTGTACGACGCGCCCCGGGTGACGGTTGGCCTGACGATTCGAGTAGGGGTCCTGGTCCGCGATCGGAGGCAGCCGTGACGCTCCCCGGGGATCCGGCAGCGCGCCTGGTGGATCGGGCCGACGACCGCGTCGACCTGCATCCCGACCTGTTGCGGCAGTGCCGCGAGGGATCCGAGGCGGCCTGGGTCGAACTGTACCGTCTGCAGAAGGGGCGCGTCACGCGGTTCCTGCGGTATCTGCTGGGCCCGATCGACGACCTCGACGACCTGGTGCAGCAGGTGTTCCTGGAATCCATCCGGTCGCTGGATACGTTCCGGGGGGACTCCAGCCTGTCGACGTGGCTGTTCGCGATCACGCGCCACGTGGCCGAGTTGCACCTCCGGACGCGCTGGCGGCGGCAGCGACGGGTCCAGGCCTGCCGGCTGTGGGAGGAGGCGATCGATCGGACCGCCCAGGACCCGGCGGCCTCGGGGGACGATCGGGCCGCGCTGCGGTTGCTGTACGGCACGCTGGACGACATGGACGAACGGTTCCGCATGGCCTGGCTGCTGGTCGAGACCGAGGGGATGTCGTCCGACGAGGCGGCGGTCGCCCTGGGGATACCTGCGGGAACCGTGAGGTCACGGTTGCACCAGGCGCGGGGGCGGATCCTGGCGCGGCTGCGGGAAGCCGGCCTGGGTGCCGAAGCAGGGGACGTGACGGCGGTGCGGAACGAGGAGGCCTGATTCGCCGGGAGACCGGCGGACGAGGAACGACATGGGAACGTGCCGGATTTACGAAGAGTGGCGGTTGCGGGCGGAACCCGAACGTGCCGTCCCGCGGGATGTCGCAGCGCACGTCGCGGCGTGCCCGGAGTGCCGCCGAATGCGCGCCTCCTACGAAGGCGCGATCGACGGGATTCGGGACCGGGTCGAGCGGACGTCGTCCGCGGGGCCGGACATGGTTGCCATCCGCGCCGGCCTTGCCGCGACCCTTCGCCCCGTGCGGCCGCACCGTGGACGATCGGGCATTGTCGTTGCCGTGGCGTCGATGGCCGCGCTGGCCCTGGTGGCCCTGGGGACGTGGTTCACGATGACTCGTGCTCCATCGCCCGCCGAACCCGACCTGTCGCCTTCCGTCCTGGTCCGCGATCCCGGCACCCCGTCGGCCACCGAGGTCCGCCCGGGCCAGTGGATCCAGACCGAGGGCTCCGATACGCGCCTTTCCGACAGCCGTGTCGCCGACCTGAAAGTCGGCCCCTACACCCGCTTGCAGGTCGGTGCGTGGGACATCGCGCGGACCGTGCTGTTCCTGGACGAGGGGCGGGTGGACGTCAGCGTCCGGCACCTGAATGCCGACGAGTCCTTCGAGGTCCGCACGGCCCTGGCCCAGATCCGGGTCGTGGGGACACGCTTCCGGACCGTGCATCGGTCGGGTGTGGAAACCGTCGTGACGTGTGTCGAGGGCGAGGTCAAGGTGGAAACCCTGGCCGAGGTGGAACTGGCCCGGGTCCGCGCCGGCTTCGAG
This sequence comes from uncultured Myxococcales bacterium, assembly GCA_903847405.1. Taxonomy (GTDB): domain Bacteria; phylum Myxococcota_A; class UBA9042; order DTJE01; family DTJE01; genus CAIZWN01. The sequence continues at coordinate 9,688 of CAINDP010000017.1, forward strand.
GTCCGCATCACGCGGGACGGGGTCGAAGGGCCCCGGCCGGTCACGCTGGATCTGGATGCGATCGAGCGCACGGTGCCGCCCGTGACGTCGTCCTACCAGAAGATGCCGCCCAGCGCCCCCGTCGCGCAGCCGGAGCCCCTCCTGGCGTCGATCCGGACCACCCCACCGGCGCCACGTCCCGACGTCGCGCCTGCCCCGGCTTCCGGGGCACCGCCGGCCCCCGGCGACGTCCTGGAGGAGGCTCGGCGCCGCCTGGACCACAGCCAGGCCCAGGAGGCCATCGAGGCCATTCGTCGCGCCCTGGAAGCGGGAACGGCGCCCGAACCTCGGCTGCTGGCCCTGCTGGGCGACGCCCTGCGGATCGTCGGGCGCCCCGAGGAGGCTCGCGCGGCCTATGAACGGTCGGCTGCCGGCGCGGCGTCCGAGGTCCCCGAGGGGGTCCTGGTGGATCTGGCGCTGCTGCTGCAGCAGGACCTGGGACGGTCCCGCGACGCCGAGCGCACCTGGTGGCAGTACCTGGCCCTCCACCCGGCGGGGCGCCACGCGGCGCAGGCCCTAGGAGGACTGGCGGCGCTGGCAGCCGACGACGGGCGCGCCGGGGAGTGCCTGGGGATCCGGTCGCGCCTTCTGGCCGAGCACCCGGAGGCCCCGGAGGCCGTGCGCGCCTTCGCCGATGCCGGTCGGGACATGCTGGCGCGCCGGGCCACCGAGGACGCGTGGACCTGGTTTGCCGCACGCCGCGGCGATCCCATGCCCGCGCTGGCCGAAACGGCCCTGGCGGGAATGGTGCAGGTCCGGATTCAGCAGGGACGCCCGGACGAGGCCCGCGCCCTGGCGGACGAGCACCTCCGGCGCTTCCCGGGAGGCGCCCATGCCGACGAGGTTCGGGCGTTCCTGGCCGGGAACCGTCCTTCCCCCGAACAATCCTCCCCGTGGCGGTGACTACCCCGTCGGATGCCATCATGAACAGGAGACTGCCATGGAACTCCGCGGGACTGGATTCCTTGCCGCGACGGTCCTGATCCTGGGCCTGTCGGGGTGCTACGCGAACACCGAACTGGCCGACCTGACGGACCCGGGGACCGACGTGCCCCCGGACGTCCAGCCGGACCCGGGGACCGACGTCCCGGCCGATGCCCTTGTGGACCCGGGAATCGACGTTCCGCCCGACGTGGACGGGGACCCCGGGAACGACGTTCCGGAAGATCCCGACGCGACGTTGCCGACGGGCTCGGGGGTCTGGTTCGCGTCCTTCCGGTGCCCCACCCTGGCGGGGCCGATGTATCCCGGTGTGCGGATTCCCGCAGACACGTGCAGCCTGGCGCTCCGCGTCGGCCGGCAGCCTGCGGTCGATCTGCTGGAGGTCTACGTCGGCACGGGGCGGGTGGCCTCGATTGCGAACCCCTCGGAAACCGAGGAAATCGAAGTGAAATGGGCCGCCTTCCCCGATCGGGAAATCGCGATGAGGGCGCGGAGCGTCCGGGCCGATGGCACCGAGGTCGATGACATCGTCCCGGTGCGCACGCTGCCGGCCGCGATCGACCTGGCGAGTTCCTGCCAAGCCCGCCTGGATCTGGCGGTCAGCCGCCCGGACACCTGGGAAACCCTTTGCAGTGGAGGTCGTTTCCGGGCTTCGCTGACCTGGGTCAAGGAAGGGTTTGCCGGTGTCCCGTCGGGCTGGCAGATCAAGGCGTCGCTGGGGACCCACGTGCTGGCCGACGTTCACGAAGCGGCAGTCGATGTGGCCTTCGAGGTGCCGGACGGAATCGGCGGCATCCAGTCGCTGGAAGTCACCGGGACCGCAGAGCTGCCTGCGGGCGACTGCTGTGCCGGCCCGGGTCCATGCACGATCAAGGTCACGCGGTATCTGGTCGTTCGGGTCGGTCCGGAAGGCTGCGTGGCGCCCGCCTGCGACGTCGCCATCGACGGTCCCGGGGACCGCGTGGTGGAAGGCGACACCTGGCTGGGGACCGTGCGGCTGGAACCGCAGACCGCCGGGGCGACCGTGGAAATCGCGACCGATTTGACGTCTTCGGGCCAGAACCTCGGTCCCGAGGGGGGCTCCTTCACGTCCACCGGCCTGCGCGACGGAGTCCACGAGATCCGGGCCATCGCGCGGCTGCCCGACGGGAGCACCTGCACCGACCGGGCGCGCTTCATGACCGACGTGCTGCCGCCGGTGATCCAGGTCCCCAAGACGATGAACATCGAGGGAACCACGTGGGCGCCGGTGGTCATCACGACCCGGGACGCCACGGTGGTCACGCTGGACCCCAGCGAAGTGGGCGACAGGACGTGCGAGCCGCCGGAAATGAGGTCGGCGGGCCAGGTGGAGTGGACCTGCCGGGTGCCGATGCCGTCCAACCTCCAGCAACTGCAGGTGCGGGTGTCCGGGCGGGACGCTGCCGGCCACGTCGGCGCCGCCGAGGGACTGGTTTCGACCAGCGACATCCTCCTGGGCTCCGTCAAGGTGGACGTCGACCACTTCCCACTGGACGAAATCGATGGGGCGGTGGTCGTGTTCGGGCGGGTCCAGGTGCGTGTCACGATGTCCGGAGCGGGCCTGACCTCCCAGAACCTGGAGGCCATGGGCTTTGAGGCCACCGTGGATGGGCTGCCGGCCGAGTCTGCGGGATTGAGCCTGCGTCCTGCCGATGTCGGGGCGGATTGGAGGCGCAACGCCGTCCTTTTCGGGACCTGGGATACCACGCGGGTTCCCGACGGCCGGCATCAGGTTGTTGTCCGGATCGGCCAGCCGGGTCCCGATCGGAGGGAGGGGTCCGTCGAGGCGGTGGTCCGCAGCGGTTCCCTGTCGGGACGCGAAACGACCCTGCTGCAGTGCGACCCCGGGTTCATCACGTGCGCGCCGTTCCGATCCGGGCACGTGGCGGGCAACGTGGGCATCCGGGCCGACGTGTCCTGGTGGCGTTCCGCGGCGGACCCGACGATCCGGATCTTCGCGTCCGGCGAGGTGGTCGCCACCTGCACGGGAACGACCTGCGACTGGGTCCTGGACTGGGATTCCCAGCGCCGGACCACGGTCGAGGTGGCTGCCGAAGCCGCGGGAACGGGCGCCGAAGCCGCCGTTCGTCTGGGGGCGTCCCGCCGCGTCGTGCGGGACCTGCACGATCTGGATGACGACGGGTTCCGCGGCGTGGCGGACGGCGGTCCGGATTGTGACGACGCCGACCCGTTCACGCATCCCGGAGCCCCGGACCCGGTGGGCCCGGACTGCGAAACGCCCGGCATCGCGATGATGGTGCCCCTTTCGGAGGCCCCGGACGACGCCCGGGTCCTGGCCGCAGCGCGGGATTCCCTGGGGACCCTGCACGTGATCCTGTGCGATCCCGGTGACAGGACGTTCCGGTACCTGCGGTCCCCGGTCGAAGGGGCCGCGGACGCCGAGGTGATCCCTGGCACCGGCTGGGTGGACTGCAACACAGCGGCCGCCCGGTTCGGCCGGGCCGCCGACGGCAGCCTGCGCCTGGCCCTGGCACCCGGCGACGGCACGGCCGGGTTCGCCGTCCTGGACGTGTTCCCGCCGGTGGCCGAGGCGATTCCCACGTTCCGGGGCCGGCTGGCGGAGGTTCTTCCCGACGGCATCCTGGCCATCGACGGCTGCTCGCTGGTGGCGCACCGGGACGCTTCGGGCACGTGGGCCGCGACGATCCTCCGGGCCGAGTGTTCGTTCCTGGATCTGGAGCCCACCGGGTCCGCGGCTGCCCAGGTCGATCCCGATGGCACCGTCCGGATCGTGACCCAACTGTGGGGCGGTTCCACCGTGACGGCGACTCTTCCCGCGTCGGGGACTCCGGAGTTCGAGGCGCTGCCCCTGGACGCCCTGCGCCGCGTCAACGCGGTTCCGCCCAGGGCGGCGTACGAGGGCAACATGGGCGGCTATGCGGATTTCGAGGGACCCCGCATGGGCATCGGCCGGGATGCCGCCGGCCAGACCGTGGTCCTGGAGGCCCGACAAGACACGTCGCTGCTGCTGGAAGGGGCCGAAAGCGAACCGCTGGTCTGGACGGGCGGCCCCGCGCGGTGGCAGGTGAGGTCGCTGCGCTCGGCCGTCGGGACGGACGGGGATGGCCTGGAGTACGTCCTGCGAAACCATGCGCAGGCGACGCTGGGAATCACGGCCGACGGGGTGCCCCTGGTCGCCTCGATCACCACCACGCCGTCCAATTACACGTCGTCGAACCGCGACTGGCCGTCATGGCTGCGGACCATCGTCCGGCGGGGCTCGGACCTCGTTGTCCTGCCGGGTCCCGCGGGCCTTGAACCGGCCGATCCGATCGCGGTCGATGGTGCTTCCGGTGCGGCCGAGGTGGTCGTTCGCGACGTTCGGGAAGGCCGCGTGGCGCTGGTGTCCTGGGCATGCACGGCGCGCAGGTCCCGGGATTCGGACTGCAGCGGAGCGGATGGGACCGGCGGATCGGCCTGTTCCGGGGTCTGCACTCCGGACCTCGACGCCGCGAACCGCGTCGCCGGCTCCATGCCCCGGTGTTCCGGGGGCCTGTCGGACGGGATCCGCCAGGCCGCGGAATCCTGCGACGCCGGCCCGGGCGGGATCGCCTTCGGGTGCCGGGATTGCGACTTCCAGGACATGTCGCTCGAGGACTGGGTGTCTGGTACGGTCCCCACCTACTCGGGGCTTTCCCTTCTGGGGGCGGCGCAGGGTACCGTCCGGCTGGCCCTGGCCGGAGCGCCCGCAGGCAGCGCCCGCATCCTGACCCTGGACCCGGCCGCTCCGGCGCTTGCGACTGCGGCCGTTCTGGAGGCCCCCGCCACGCTTCCCTTCGGAGGCCGGCCCCTGATGGTGCAGCGCGCCGACGACATCGTGCTGCTGGCGGCGACGTGGAACCCGGACTACATCGGGCAGGGGTGGCTGCGTGCCATCCGCGTCGATTCGCAGTTCCACGAGATCGGCGCCACGACCCTCGATGTCCGCAGTTATCCCCGGGCGGCCATCGCGCGACCGGACGGGCAGGTGCTGTTCGCCGGGTTCGACATGGCCGACAGGTCCGCGACCGGCGGCCACCTGGTGCTGGTTGATCCGGCCGCCGCGACGACCCGGACCGTCCTGGGGTGGGCAACGTCCGGAAGTCTCAACGGCTCGTTCCTTCCCTGGTCGCTGGTCGAGGGGCCTGCCGGGGACGTGACGTTGCTGCGCGTCTTCACGCACTGGAACGCGGACGGGACCCAGTACGACTCGCGCCTTGAGGTCACGGCCCTGGACCCGGCCACCTGGACCGTCCGGAAGGAATGGACCCTGGAAACGGCCACCAACATCGTCAGCGCCTCCCTGGTGCCGATGGGGACGACGGGCTACCTGCTGGCGTGGACCGAGGACGGCGCCCAGCCGACGGTGGGGCAGAACGCGGTTCCCCGTTCCGTCAGGGCACGGCGGCTGGACCCGGACCTGCAGCCGATCGGCCAGCCGTTCGAACTGGACGCCTTCCCGTGCTACGGCGCCGAACTCTTCACCGTCGCGTCCGCACCTCTGCCCGACTCCTCCGGAACCGGTGCCGTGGTCGTCTGGGGGCGTCCGGTCGAGGTCGGCGCGACGCGAGTCGTCGACATGCGGGCCGCGTCGGTGGACGCAAGCGGTACGGTTTCGGATTCGATCGCGGTGTTCGATTCCCCGCTCTACGCGACCATGGTTCCGAATGTCGTGGTCGCCGGTCCCGATTCGCTGGTCGTCGTGGCATCGTTCGAGGAACGGGTCGAACGCGCCCGGTTCCTGGACCCGCGCCGTGCCTGGGGCCCGCTGCCGGCCACGCGTTGATCTGCCCGTATCCCGGGCTCAGCCCCCCGCGCCGAACACCGTGATCGAAGCCACCAGATCGCCGTCCCAGTCGAAGGCAATCCCCGTCGCGGCGTGCCGCCAGGTCCCCAGGAACGGGTCGATCGTGGCGTTCGGGAATTCCGCCGTCACGTCCGCACGGCCGCTGCCGATCCCGACCCCGCCCGGGGTGCGGCCCTCGAATCCCGCGCCCAGGTACACTGCGGTGACGGCGGCGGTGTCGGCGGCGCCGGACACCAGGCAGGACAGGTGGCGGTCCGGGAACGACAGCAGGGTGCCGACGCCGCCCAGATCGCGGGCGGATGCAGGTTGCCCCAGGCGCGCGACGACGGCGGACCGGGCATCCCCGATCCGGATCGACACGCCGGTCGCCGTGGCCCCGACGCCGGGTTCCACCGAGGTGCCTTTCGCACCGTCGTCGCAGGCCAATGCGCCCAGGATCAGGACCAGGCCCGCCGCCAGGGACAGCATGCGGCAGCGGTGCTGCCAGGGATTGCGTGCGTTCATTCGTCACCTCCCGCGGCCAGGTCGAACCGGGTCGAACACGCATCGCCGATCCGCGCGCCGGTCGCGGCGTCGGACATCACCGCGTGCAGGGTCGCTTCCAGCCGCGTCGCGCCGGCCGTGAACGTGGGCGTCACCAGCGTCGCGAAGTGCACGGAATTCGTGGGCAGCGTCACCCGGAACCCGTCGCCATCCCGGACCGCCCCGTCCAGGCCGATCGAGCCCCGGAAGAAGGCCGGAGCGCCGGTCCCGTACTGCAGCATCACGTGCAGCACGACCTCCCGGGCGGCGCCGGGGTTGTACAGCGTCAGGTACACCGGCATCGGGATGCCGTCCTGCTCATAGACGATGTGGCGGGTCGTGATCGTCACCCGGGGGGTCGGCGCGGTCACCGGCCCCGTCAGCGCGGGCGCCCACGACACCTTGCCGTAGGCCGCGTCGTCGTTGCCGTCCTCGATCGTCGCGTCGATGGCCGCCGCGTCCGTCGTGCCCCACCAGTTGTTCGCGACCGAAAGGTCCACCGCCCAGTCCGGGTCGGTGCCGCGGCCGACGTTGAACCACCCGAAGTCGGCCGGCTCGTCGGCCCGGGTGTTTCCGTGGACGTTGTTCCAGGCGAAGACCCGGATGTACGCCCCGCCGACGCCGCCCGCGCCTTCGATCTGGGTGGCGTTGCCGGTGATGGTGTTGTCCATGACCAGCGGGTCCGCGTGCGGGTAGCACGTCGTGCACACGTGCAGGCCGGCGCCGTCGGCGTTCGCCGTGTTGTCGGTGACCGTGTTGTTCAGGAACGCCGGCTGGGACGAAACCAGCGCGACGGCTCCGGCCTCCCACGTCGACTGGTTCCCGGTGAACGTGTTGCCCACGATCGGGGACGCCTGGAAGTTCGTGGCCAGGCCGGCGCCATAGATGGCCGAATTCCCCTGGAACAGGTTGTCCTTGACGATGGGATCGCCGTAATCCACGCAGACCGCGCCGCCCGGGGCGGCCCCCTCGATCGAGTTGTCGATGAACCGGCATCCCACGATCCACGGCGTGCTGTCCTTGCCGACGTACACCGCCGCGCCGCCGATGGGGTCGGTCGTCGAGGCCGACTTGTAGTGGTTTCCCTGGAACGTGCTGAGGTGAAGGAACGGCGAGGCGGCGTTCAGTTTCACGCCCCGGGTGCCGTTCTTCAGGACGCAGTGTTCCAGGATCGACCCCGACTGGTAGACCTCGCCGGCCGCCAGTACCGCGTCGGTCGAACTGTCCTCGAACACGACGGAACCCCACCGCTGGACCTTTCCATCCCCCGCGTCGGCGCCGTCGAACACGATCGGGTCGGCGTCGGTTCCCCGGGCGACGAGCTGCCCGCGGACGATCAGCGACCGTCCCGCGGACAGGACGATCCGGACGCCCGGGCCGACGGCCAGGGTGACGTCCTCGGGAACGGTCACGTCGGTTTCGACGAGGTAGGGCCCGGCCGCGGCCGTCCAGGATTCATCCGCGGCCAGGGTCGCCGGGACGGTCACGTCGGCCAGCGCCGATCGACCCATCATCAGCAGCACGGGGAGCGCCAGGAGCGTCAATCGTTGCGTGTCCAGGATGGTCCTCCGGGAATCGGGTGCCCGATCGTAACCGAGTCCGGTCGCCAGGTCGCAGTCCGTGCGTCGCGGGATCCCCCCCCTGGTTTTCGCGCGCCGAACCCATCCGTCCATCGCCCTGCGATACCCCGCCCCCCGCATGGCTGTGCGGCCCGGCTCCTTGAAAAGAGGACAGAAGTGGTCATCATGATGAAGAAGCCACCTCGGGGAAACGTCCCTTGACGACCATGCGATCCGATCGGGTGAAGAAGGGGTTCCAGCGGGCGCCGCACAGGGCCCTGCTGAAGGCCACGGGCGTTCGCGACGAGGACATGGACAAGCCCTTCATCGCGGTCGTCAACAGCCACGTCGACATCGTTCCGGGCCACGTCCACCTGGCCGAGGTGGGCGCCAAGGTCAAGGCGTCGATCCGGGCGGCGGGGGGGGTGCCCTTCGAGTTCAACACGATCGGCGTGGACGACGGGATCGCGATGGGCCACGCGGGCATGAAATACTCGCTGCCCTCCCGCGAACTGATCGCCGACTGCGTCGAAACGATGATCGCGGCCCACTGCTTCGACGGCATGGTCTGCATCCCGAACTGCGACAAGATCGTACCCGGCATGTTGATGGCGGCCATGCGCCTGGACGTCCCGGCGATCTTCGTCAGCGGCGGACCCATGGCCGCGGGGCGCACGCCCGACGGCCGCGTCATCGACCTGGCCAGCGTCTTCGAGGGGGTGGGGGCCCGCGCCGCCGGCCGCATCGACGACCGCGAACTGAAGGTCCTGGAGGACTTCGCCTGCCCGACGTGCGGATCGTGCTCGGGCATGTTCACCGCGAACAGCATGAACTGCCTGGCCGAGGTGCTGGGCCTGGCGCTGCCGTACAACGGCTCGATCCTGGCCCGGACGCCCGAACGGGAAGCCCTGTACGAGGAGGCCGGTCGCCGGATCCTGGCCCTGGTCGAATCGAACCTGACGCCCCGGCAGATCGTCACGATCGACGCCATCGACGACGCCTTCGCGCTGGACATGGCGATGGGCGGGTCCACCAACACCGTGCTGCACACGCTGTCCATCGCCCACGAGGCCGGCATCGACTACCCGATGGCCCGCATCAACGAAATCGCCGCGCGCGTGCCGCACCTGTGCAAGGTCAGCCCCTCGGGCCCCTGGCACATGGAAGACGTGCATCGCGCGGGCGGCGTGCCGGCCATCCTGGCAGAACTGTCGAAGGTGCCGGGCGCGCTGCACCTGGACCGTCCCACGGTGACCGGCCGCACGCTGGGTCAGTCGCTGGCTGGGCTGCAGATCCTGGATCCCGCGGTCATCCGTCCCGTGACCGATCCCCACACGGCGACGGGCGGGCTGCGGGTCCTGTTCGGCAGCCTGGCGCCCGACGGCGCGATCGTGAAGGTCGGCGCGGTGGACAAGGCGCTGCGGCAGTTCGCCGGGCCTGCGCGGGTGTTCGAAAGCCACGACGACGCCATGCGCGGGATCATCGCAGGCGAGGTTCGGGCCGGCGAGGTGGTGGTGATCCGCTACGAGGGCCCGGCGGGCGGTCCCGGCATGCAGGAAATGCTGGCGCCGACCAGCGCCCTGATGGGCATGGGCCTGGGCGACAAGGTCGCACTGGTCACCGACGGGCGCTTTTCGGGCGCGACGCGGGGCGCTTGCATCGGCCACGCCAGCCCCGAGGCGGCGGCCGGCGGGCCCATCGCGGCGGTGCGGGACGGGGACCGGATCGAAATCGATTGCGAGGCGGGCCGGCTGGACCTGGTGGTGGGCGCGGACGAAGTGCGGTGGCGCCTGGCCGCCGTGCGCCCCCGGGGGATCCCGGTGACCAGCCGCTGGCTGCGGCGGTACGCGCGGTCCGTGACGTCGGCGTCGACCGGGGCCGTGTTGAAGGACGAGTAGGGCAGGCCTGGAAGGCCGGAGGTACCGGTGGAACGCAAGGGAGCCGACATCCTGTGGGACACGCTGGTCCACGCAGGCATCGAGGTCGTATTCGGGTATCCCGGCGGGGCGATCCTGCCGGCCTATGACGCGCTGCTGGACTTCCCCATCCGCCACGTGCTGTGCCGCCACGAGCAGGGCGCCGGCCACATGGCCGACGGGTATGCCCGGGCGTCGGGCAAGGTGGGCGTCGCCATCGCCACCTCGGGTCCCGGCGCGACCAACCTGGTCACGGCCATCGCGACCGCGATGCTGGATTCGTCGCCCGTGCTGTTCATCACCGGGCAGGTGAATTCCGGGTTGATCGGCCGCGACGCCTTCCAGGAAGTGGACATGACGGGCATCACGCTGCCCATCACCAAGCACAACTACCTCGTCACGACCGCCGACGAGATCGGGCCCACCCTGGAGGAGGCCCTGTACGTCGTGAAGTCCGGCCGGCCCGGTCCCGTGCTGGTGGACATCACGAAGGACGCGCTGCAGAAGCTGGCGACCTTCGAACCGGGCACGCGTCCCGTGCGTCTGCCCGGCTACCGCCCCGACCTGCGGGCGCTGCCCGCGGAATTCGCCCAGGCCGTCGCGATGATCGACACGGCGAAGCGGCCGGTGGTGCTGGCGGGGCAGGGCATCCTGCAATCGGGCAGCACCGGCGAGTTGATCGAGTTCCTGGAAAAGGCGCAGATCCCCGTGGCGCTGACGCTGCTGGCCCTGGGCGCCGTGCCGGCGTCCCACCCGCTGAACCTGGGCATGATGGGCATGCACGGCGAGGCGTGGGTCAACAAGGCGATCCAGGAAGCCGACCTGATCGTCGCCGTGGGCATGCGCTTTGACGATCGCGTGACCGGCAACCTGGCGGTGTACGCCCGCGGCGCGCGGAAGATCCACATCGAGATCGATCCCAGCGAGATCAACAAGAACGTGCAGGTGGACGTCGGCATCGTGGGCGACGCATATGAAACGCTGCACCGGTTGCTGAAGCACGTGGCGCCGCAGCGTCGCGATGCCTGGCTGGCCCGCATCGAGGAAATGAAGGGCGACTCGGCCGTCCGCGACATCCAGACCCTGCCGGACAACGGCCGTCTGTGGGCGGCGCACGTCATCAACGACATCTGGAACGCCACGGAGGGCAAGGCCCTGGTGGTCACCGACGTGGGCCAGCACCAGATGTGGGTCGCCCAGTACTACCACCAGGAAACGCCCCACCACTTCATCACGTCCGCCGGCCTGGGCACCATGGGCTTCGGCATCCCGGCGGCCATCGGCGCCAAGATGGCGCGGCCCGACGCGGACGTCTGGGTGTTCGTCGGCGACGGCGGCTTCCAGATGACCTGCGCGGAACTGACCACGTGCGCCCAGGAAGGCATCAAGATCAACGTGGCGATCATCAACAACGGCTACCTGGGCATGGTCCGCCAGTGGCAGGAGTTCTTCTACAACAAGCGCTATGCGGCGACGCCCCTGCTCAGCCCGGATTTCGTGAAGCTGGCCGATGCCCACGGGCTGGCGGCGTGGCGCGTGGACAAGCGGGCCGAGGTCCGCGCGGCCGTCGAGCGGGCGCGCCAGGAGCCGGGGAGCGTGGTCATCGACTTCCGGGTCGAGCAGGAAGACAGCGTCTACCCGATGGTGGCGGCGGGCGCGGGCCTGGACGACATGATCCGTCGGCCCAGCCCGATCGTGGAAACGTCACAGTCGGATTGGTGAGGGAAAGGCATGGTTACCGAAGGAACCGGGCGCCCGGCGTCATCGAGGCTGCAGGCGCTGGTGGTGTATGTCGAGGACAAGCCCGGCGTGCTGACGCGCGTGGCGTCGCTGTTCCGCCGGCGGTCGTTCAACATCGCCTCGCTGACGGTAGGCCACACGGACAAGCCCGGCGTGTCCCGCATGACCATCGTGATGGAGGGCGACGACGCCGACGCGCTGCGGTGCGAGGCCAACCTCTATCGGCTGGTCAACGTGCTGCGCGTCGAAAACGTGACGCACCTGGCCTCGGTCATCCGGGACCTGGCGCTGGTGAAGGTGTGCTGCCCGGCGACCGCGCGCCGCGACGTGCTGCAGGCGTGCGAGGTGTTCCGGGCGCGCGTGATCGACATGTCCCAGGACGCCTTGATCGTCGAGATCACGGGCACCGAGGACAAGATCGAAGGGCTGCTGGACGTGCTGCGGCCCTTCGGGATCATCGAGATGGTACGGACCGGCTCGGTGGCCATGACGCGGGGGGCCGACGCGCCGTCGGTGGACCCGCACTTCGTCCACGCGACGGTCGCGGAGGTCGGGGAAGAAGAACTGGAAGGAGGACAAGGTGGGACGGACGTTCTATGACGCGGACGCGGATCTGGGGCTGATCCGGGGCAGCAAGGTGGGCATCGTGGGATACGGATCCCAGGGGCACGCCCACGCGCTGAACCTGCGGGACAGCGGCGTCGAGGTTTATGTCGGCCTGCGGCCGGGCAGCGCGGGAATCGCGAGGGCCCAGGCGGAGGGCCTGGCGACGGCCTCGGTGGCCGAAGTGGCCCAGTGGGCGGACGTGATCATGATCCTGGCGCCCGACACGGCCCAGCCCAAGATCTACCGCGAGTCGATCGCGCCGTACCTGAAGGCCGGGAAGACCCTGATGTTCGCCCACGGCTTCAACATCCGCTACGGCACGATCACGCCGCCCGAAGGCGTGGA
>CAINDP010000018.1 GCA_903847405.1 uncultured Myxococcales bacterium
ACGTCGGCGTCCGGGGAATCGACGTCGGCGTCGGCAGCGACGGCATCCGCGGCCGTATCGTCCAGGGCGCCCTCGCCGTGCAGGTCCTGCGCGTACCCCGGGTCCTCCGGGTAGGACCCGCTCCGCGGGGTGCAGGCCATGCCCGCAAGCGTCAGCACCATCACACTTGTCGCCAGGGATCGGGGCATGCCGCACCTCCGGGCCGGATGAACCGGCTGCCGGGGAGGATACAGCGACGCGAGGCGAACGTCACATCACGGACCGACGGGTCCCGGCTGCGGGTCCTTCAACTTCGACAGCAGTTTGTCGTTCGGCTCCACGATCAGGTCCCGGTAGGCCTCGAACCGCGCCTTCAGCGTTTCGAAGTCGTCGACGTAGGGGTCCGGCCGCACGAGGTTGCTCGTCAGCCGACCGCGCACTCCCCACCCGGTCTGGATGTCGAAGATCGTGCGGCTCAGCGGGTCGTCGAGCCGCTTGTAGGTCCACACCGACCAGGAATAGCCCTTCTGCTGCAGCCACCAGGCCTCGTATCCGGCAGCGTCGTACGCCCAGTCCGCATCCAGGAAGGTCGAGAAACTGCCGATGTAGTAGGGCACGCCCTGCAGCGCCTGGGCCTCCGTGAACCGCGAGTCGTAGAGGGCCTCGAACAGGAACTTGAAGCCGTCGAGGTCGGTCGTCGTCCACTCGAACAGGTGCGTCGAGTAGATCACGTCGGACCAGCCGTACTTTGAAGGCGCCGGCAGCGTGTCCATTCCCATGAAGCCGTCGTGGATCACGCACAGGTGCGTGTCGCCCCGGGCGCGGAGGGCCTTGACCAGCCGGTCGTACATGACGTCGCGCGCGTCCCGGTCGGGCGCGCCGTAGGGCTCGGCCAGCAGGCTGTATGCCGCGACCTCGTTGCGGTCCTTCATCAGGTCCGAGAGGTGTTCCCACATCTGCACGGTCAGGTCCTGCATGTGCGGGTTCGCGTACAGGCCGGCCGTTCCGGAGTACGTGTTCTGGCCGCCCGGGGCCTCCTGGATGTCGACCACCGCGTACACGCCGTTTCGCGCGCACCAGTCCAGCAGGTCGGTGAGGCGTTTCATGGCCAGGGGGTTCCAGTCCAGCGCCTCGGGAGCGTCGGCATCGACGCCGCGAACGAGGGATCGATACCCGATCGGAACGCGGACCACGTTGAACCCCTGGGCCGCAATCCAGGCAATGTCCGCCTCGGTGATCCAGGCGCCCTGGAACGCGTCCAGCAACTGGTCGCGGCCGTCCGTGCCGAAGCGGTCCGCCAGCACCTTCCGCAGCGAAAGATCGGCGTCGTCGCACAGCGGTGGGTTGGCGGCCAGGCCGTCCAGCAGGGTCTTGGTCTTCGCGGCGCCAATCCGCGATTCCAGTTCGGGCCGCACCTTCGCCACCCACACGTCGCCGGTGGCCGGGCAGACCGCCCCCCCGGAGGAATCGCCACCGTTTTCCGGCCCGGCGGCCCGCATCGCCGCGAGGGCCTCGTCGCCCACACCCAGGGCGATCGCCGCCTCGTACAACGCGCCATGGCTGGTCTGGCCGACCAGCGTGATCCAGGTCTCGTGGAACATCCAGCCGCCCAGGTTGACGCCGCGCAGCAGGACCTCACGGCCCGCGGCATCGACGATGCGCGTCCCGTCGGCGCGCAGCCTGGGAAGACCTGCATCGGGAACGTCGGGGGCGTCGACGGCATCCCCGGCCAGGTCGCCCGGCACATCCGCCACGTCGGTCCCCGTGCCGCCCGAAGAGCATCCAAGTACTGCCACCAGCAGGAGCGCCGCCGCCCCTGCACGACCGTTCCGGTTCATCGTGTCCCTCCCGTCTGCGAGGCCCGCGTATTGACCTCGTCCAGAACCGCCTCCAGCCCCGTCAGGAACGTCGCCGCACATCCCGGTCCCGGCCCGTTCTGCTGGTCGTAGACCGCGTCCAGGTTCCCCGTGATCTTCGGGTACAGGTAGCCGACGTCGGACCCGCACAGGCCCATGAAGAAGCGGTCGGGCGTCCGGATGTGATCCATCAGGATGGGCTCGGGCGGGGCGTCCGGATACTGGCTTTCGTAGGTGTCGGGCGCCACGATGCCGCCCACGACCAGTTCGGGCGTCACTTCGGCCGGCACGCAGAAGATCGTGGTCTTCGAACCCAGCCGAAGCACCGGAAGGGGCAGATCCATGCACCCGAACCCCGAGCACGGCCCCTCGCCGTCCACCACGTAGATGTAGTCCTTGTACCCGTCTGCGACCTCGGCCTGCACCAGCATGGCCAGGCCGAAGTTCTCCAGCGTCACCTGCGCGACCCCGTACCCGAACGTCGGGATGACCTCCTCGTCGGCCAGGGGCACCGCGGCCTTCACGGCAGCCGCGATCCGTTCCGCGTAGGACTCGCCGATCTTCTGCGCCCGCTCGAATCCCGGCGGGCCGATCTCGGCGCACGTCTGCATCAGGCCCTGGTCCGCGCTGAAATAGAGGGCCATCCCGCCCAGGTCGGCCTCCAGCTTGTTCCGCATGTAGTGGGGAAAGTCCGCCGAGATCAGCGTGTTGTCGGCCCAGGCCGCCTCGGGGTGGTTCGATATCGTGGCCATCGTCGCGATGGGCTTGCCGTCCAGGGCGCCGACCGCCTGGAGGATCCCGACGTAGGGGTCCAGGATCACCGGCGGGACGATGTCGCGCACCAGACCGTCCCCCGACGCGTTCGCCACCAGGAGGTGGGCGGGTTTCAGGTCGCCCACGGCGGCCACGATGCTGGCGACGGCCCCGTCAACCACGTGGCGAAGGTAGGTTTCGTCCCATCCGGGGTTCACGCTGCCGGCGAACACACCCACGGTGTCCGGCACCTGGTGCGTGTGGATGCTGGCGATGAACATCCGGTTGGGGTCGATGGCGCCGGCCCCCAGGGCGGCCGCCACCCCGGCCTTGACCGCGTGGACGCGCGACATCCCGAAGCCCACGGTGTCCAGTGCGGTGAAGAGATAGGTTTCCCCGCCGAGGCGCAGGGCCAGCGTCCGGGCCGTCAGGGGGTCGTGCGTCCCGGTCGGCTGGCGCATGCCGAACCCGCCCATCCACAGCGTGTCCAGCGTGTCGTTGCCGTTCGTGTCCTCGAACGGCTCGCCCGCGTCCCAGACGTGGTTGCCGTTGGTGTCGGTATAGGGCTCGAACGTCGGGTCGATGTTCGCCTGGCCCACACCGGCCAGGATGGGGGCGGGGGCCGGCACATCGGGCCCCTCGTCGCCGAGGACGTCCTCGCCGGGCAACTCCACCGCTCCAGAACCGCCGCCGCACCCGGCCATCGCTCCCGCCAGCGCCAGGGCCCAGAACCAGCGTGCCGTCGCATTCATCTTCTTGGCTCCATTGAATGGTTCAGCGCACACCGCCCTCGGCCGGGCCGTCGGCGAACATCGGCGTGACCCGCAGGATGAACCCGTCGTCCTGCGGCGCCGTCCAGCGGACCGTGCGGTCGGCGATCTCGACGCCGTGGAGCGCCGGATCCACGATCCAGGACGGGGTCCACCAGTCCAGCAGATCCACACTCGCCACGGACCAGGGGAACGTGACCTCGAAGGGCGTCACCTGCGCGCCGGGGTTGGCGCCCAGGATGTAGGCGGTCCGGGACTCGGCGTCCCATTTCGTCATCAGGTGCGCGCGGCCACCCTCGCCCGTGAAGGCGAGGTCCTGGTCGACGTCCAGGCGGGGGCTCAGCAGGGCAGGCCCGTACACCTCCTCCCAGGCCAGGGCCCGGACCAGGCCGCGCAGTTTTTCGGCCGTCGGCTGCCGGTTGTAGCCGTACCCGAAGTAGATGAAGCCCGTGCCGCCCGCCGCCGCCGTCGACATGATTTCCTTGCGCAGGTAGCGCAGGGTCGGGAACGGGCCGCTGGCCCACAGCCCGGACGAACCGTTCCAGCAGGTGCCGCCGCCGATGTCGTCGTCGAAGGCGTGCCCCTGCATCCACATCCAGACGACCGCGTCGGGGTTCGTGTGCTTGCGGAGGCTGTGGGCCAGCGTCCAGCCTGCCTCGAAGTAGTCCCGGTGTTCGGCGTCGTCCCGGGCCAGCCAGTCGTCGTAGCACTCGCCCTTCGGCCCGATCTGTCCCTGGATGACCGCCTCGATGCCTTCCCAGCGATTGCACACGTAACTGTAGGCGTCGCCGATCACCATGTTCGTGGTCTTCGCGTACACCTCGACCTGCTCGTCGGTGAACACCTCGCTGCTGCCGTCACCGCCGCCGCGCATGCGGAAGGTGGGGTGCCAGCAGAACCAGGGCATGTCCGCAAACGACGGCAGGTTGGGCAGGAACTCCGGGGACCAGCGGCCGCTGCGCGCCTTGAAGGCCTCGAAGTCGGCCTTCATCTTGTCGGCGTTGGCGGTCTTGAAGCCGTCCATGTCGGTTTCGCCGTACTCGCAGGCCATGATCGGGAGCGCCTCGGTGCCGGGGCCGTACAACTGCTCGTTGGTGCCGTACTGGGGATGCCAAATCCCCAGGAACGGCGGGTCCACCTTCAGGTACTCGGGGTCCTGATCGTAGCCCCAGGTGTACGCGAAATTGACGCCGGCCTCGGCCGCCGCGTGCGTGCTTTCGATGCCGTCGTTGGTCGTCCCGGTCCAGTGCTTCGCGGCGTCGTCGTAGCTGCAGCCGTTCGGGCCCGTCATGCCGTCCCAGGCGCCGCCGCGTTGCGGGTGGATGCCCAGGCCGAAGACCTTCTGGCCCTTGACCTTCACGAACACCAGGTCGTCGATGGGTTTCGTGGCCTCGGCGGACCAGTAGGTGGGCGCGGGCGGCCCGTTGTCCGCCGGGGTGTCGAGGACGCCGTCGGCGGGAACGTCGGCAACCGCATCGACCGGGACGTCCCCCGGGACGCAGGTGGCGTCACAACTGGCGCAGGCGTCCTGGCACGACGTGCAGTCCGTGCTCTCGCCGCAAGCCGTGACAGCGACTGCCATTATCACCAACAAACACGCCTGGACCGAGGCGGAAACACGGGCCATGGGTTCCTCCGGGTTGGCAAGGCACGGCCTGGACGGGCCGCCGAGGTGCCGATTATAGCGATTGTTTTCGGTCTGTGGAAAATATGGCAGTCACTTTACTTTTCCGCCGGATTCCGGCTACCGTGCCCCGCCGGCGACGGTTGCCGGCCGGGGAAACGCCCCGTCGAACGCGAGGTGAACCATGGCGCTGAATCCCGACCCCCGCGTGGCCCTGCCGACCTACGGCCGCAACCTCCTCGCCGGCCTTCCGGAGGCACTGCTGGAACGCCCGATCGTCCTGACGCAGCCCGAGCCCTGGGACCTGGTGAAGGCCGCGTTCCCGAACGACCGGACGCAGGTGCATCACGTCGCCACGATGGAGCATTCGGTGGTCCAGGAGGTCACGACCGCCTTCACGGGCGGCTCGGCCGTCTTCGGCATCGGCGGCGGATCCGCCCTGGACCACGCAAAGTTCACGGCCTGGAAGACCGGGCTGCCCCTGGTCCTGGTCCCGTCGATCCTGTCCGTGGACGCGGCCTACACCAAGGCCATCGGGATCCGCGAGGGCTCGCGCGTCCGCTACGTGGGCGCGATGTTCCCCGACCACTTCCTGATCGACTACGGCATCCTGCAGGCCGCCGATCCGCTGCTGAACCGCGCCGGCGTGGGCGACATCCTGTCGATCTTCACGGCGCTGTGGGACTGGCGGGAAGCGGGCACGCGCCTGGGCGAGTTCCACGACGCGGGCATCGCGGCGGCATCGGAAGACCTGCTGCAGCGCATGTTCGACGGCGCGGTCGAAATCGGGAACTGCACCGAAGCGGGCCTGCACCTGCTGTCCGAGTTGTACGTCGGCGAGGTCCGACTGTGCGAAATGGTGGGCAACGCACGCCCCGAGGAGGGCAGCGAGCACTACATCGCCTACTGCCTGGAGCACCAGACGCGGCGCCACTACCTCCACGGCGCCCTGGTGGGCATGGGCGTGCTGCTGGCCGGCGCGATCCAGGGCCAGGACATCGCCCCCGTCCAACGGTTCCTGCGGGACGTGCAACTGGATTCGTCGTACCGGGCCGTCGGCACCACCCGCGACGAGGTCCGGCGCTGCCTGCTGTCCATGGGCGACTATGTGCGGCACGAATCCCAGTTGCTGCCCGGCGTCTTCCACTTCCGGGGCGACATCGACGCAACCGCCGCCGACGCCGCCCTGGCGACCGCCGCCCTGGGCGAATAGAAAAATGGGGACAGACACCGATTTCGCCGACAATACGGCGGGACGGAAATTGGTGTCTGTCCCCATTTTCCCAGGTGGCTGGTTCCGGAGGTGCCCTTGGATCGCATCATCGACGTGCTGGCCCGCCTGGCCGGGGCCGCCTGGTTCGGTTCCCTGGGGTGGATCGCGGTCACGTTCCAACTGATCCCGCTGCTCCGGATGGACCTGGAGGATCCAGACACCCTGCGGCGGATCGTGTCGCTGCTGGCGGACCTGACCTTCCTGACCCTGCTGGTGGTGCTGATCCTGGTCCGGCGCACCCCGTCGCGCAAACAGCCCGGCTTCCTGCCCCGCCTGGCGGCCTTCCTGGGGATGTTCGGGCTGGCCGCCCTCCCCTTCACGCCGTCGTCCTCGGGCGCCAACCTCGTCTGGATCGCCGCCGGCCTGGAAGTCGCCGGCCACGTCCTGATGCTGTTCAGCCTGCTCTGGCTGGGCCGATCCTTCAGCATCTTCCCGGAGGCGCGACGCCTGATCACGACGGGCCCCTATGCCATCGTGCGTCACCCCCTGTACCTGGCCGAGGAAGTGGCCGTGATCGGGATGGTCCTGAACCACCTGTCGTGGATCGCCGTCCTGATCGCCGTGGCGCACCTGGCCGTGCAGATCGCCCGGATGGGCTGGGAGGAGCAGGTGCTGACGGACGCGTTCCCCGAGTACGCCGCGTACCGCGTCCGCGTGAAGCGGTTCCTGCCGGGAATCTGGTAGGGGTACCGGTTCGTCGTTCCGGGATGCTAGGAAGCCTTCGCCAACGCCTCGGCCACGTCCGGCGCACGGACCGTTCCCTCCAGCGTCACGACGGCTCCGGCGATGATCTCGTCCGCAAGGTCCACCGTCCGGACGCCCTTGGGGAACAGCAGCCGCACGACCTCCAGCAGGTTCCGCGAAAACACCTCGCTGGCGTGCACGGGGACCAGGCCCGGCAGGTTGCGCAGGCCCACGATCGTCACGCCATGCTTCGTCACGACGCGCCCGTCCTCGCTTTCCTCGCAGTTGCCGCCCTGCTCCACCGCCAGGTCCACGATGACCGACCCGGGGCGCATGTCCCGCACCATGTCCGACGTCACCAGGCGCGGCGCCTTCCGGCCCGGCACCAGGGCCGTCGTGATCACCGCGTCGGCCGCCACGATGCGCTTGCGCACCTCGATCTGCTGGCGCCGCAGGAACTCCTCCGAGGCCTCCTTCGCGTACCCGCCCGCCCCCGACAGATCCTCGGCGCCCTCAACGGAAATGAACCGCGCGCCCAGGCTTTCGACCTGCTCCTTCGCGGCCGACCGAACGTCCGACACCTCCACGACCGCCCCCAGGCGCTTGGCCGTCGCGATGGCCTGCAGTCCCGCCACGCCCGCCCCCAGGACCACGATCCGTGCGGGCGTCAGCGTGCCCGCGGCCGTCATCATCAGCGGCATGACCCGGGGCAGGTGGTCGGCCGCCAGCAGGACCGCCTTGTACCCGGCGATGCTGGCCTGGGACGACAGCGCGTCCATGGCCTGGGCACGGCTGATGCGCGGCACCCGATCCAGCGCGAACGCGACGGCCTTCCGCGACGCCAGCGCACCCACCGCGGGAAGGTTCGACAGCGGGTACAGGAACGACGCCAGCACCGCGCCCTCCTTCAGGCGCAGCGCCTCGTCCGGGGTCGGAGGATTCACCTTCAGCACCAGGTCCGCGGCCGCCCAGGCGCCGGCGACGTCCGTCGCGATGGTCGCGCCGGCAGCCGCGTAGGCCTCGTCCGGGAAGTGCGCGCCCGCCCCGGCCCCGGCCGCCACGGCCACCGAATTCCCTTCCGCGATCATCCGCCGGACCGTTTCCGGCGTCGCCGCGACGCGCGTTTCCCCGGATGCCTCGTTCGACACGAACACCGTGGCCATGGATCCCCCCAGCAGGATTACCGCTCCACTAGATGGGGCGCGTTACGGCGCCGCGCAAGCGCCGGGAGGAATCAGTTGGCGTCGGTATCGCTCTTCGAGGTGGGCCGCACGCCGAAAATCGCGTCCCAGCCCCGTCGGTAGGCCTCGGACGCCACCATCGGCGGGCCTTCGTGGGAACGGCCGGACCGCGGGCGATCCGGGTGGTGCATCACGATTTCCAGTTCGGCCAGCAGGGGCGAACTGCCGTGAGGATGCAGCCTGACGAGGTCGCCGGTCAGGGGCACGCCCTCCTCGACCTGCCGAAGGACGGCTTCCTCGATGCCGTCAGGCACCGGTTTCAACACGTGGATTTCGTTCTTCGTCCGATCGACGCGCGAAATCAGCACCAGGTCGCGCCGGACGCCCTTGTCGACGTCGTCGGCTTCCGGGGTGTCGCGCTTGTTCCCGGCGTCGTCCATCATCGCCCCCGCGCCCCACCGGCCCTCCGCTTCAGTGTACCGCAGCCCCGTCGGATCGACACTTCAACCGCCGGGAAGAACACTGTACGGAATGAATGGGCGGGCAGCGAACCGGAAGCGCGTGCGGCGGGCGGCGGGCGGCGGTCGCCCCTACGGCGCGATCGGGCAGAGGGAGGCGCCCCAGGTCGAGGCGGACGCCCCCATCGTCAGGACCAGCGTGCCGCCCTTCGCGATGTCCGCATGGGCGATGCGAGGCGTGTCCAGCGCCACGCCGTTCAGCGTCGCCGACTGGATGAACCGGTTCGTGGCCGACACCCCGTTCGCCCGGATCGTGAAATCCACGCCCGCCTGGCGCTCCGGGTCCATGTGCAGCACGGTCGTTTCGAACACCGGCGACGTGATCACGTAGGTGGGATCCGACGGGGCCACCGGGTACAGGCCGATCATCGCGAACACGATCCACGCCGAGGTGGCCCCGGCATCGTCGTTCCCGGGCAGTCCGTCGGGCTGGTCGGTGAAGTGGCGCGCCAGCAGGCCGTCGGTCAGGGCCTGGGTCTTCGCCGCCTTGCCGACGTAGGGGTACAGGAACGGCACGTGGAAGTCCGGCTCGTTCCCCATGTCGAAGTGATCGTCGGCGAAGAACTCGTCCAGCTTCGCCTCGAACTTCGCCGGGCCGCCCATGGCGTCGACCAGCCCGCAGATGTCCTGGTTCACGTGCCAGGAATACTTCCACGAGTCCGCCTCGGTGAAGCCCTTCTGGAAGGTGGTCGGGTCGAAGGTGTCCTCCCACGTGCCGTCGCGGTTCCGCGGCCGCGCGAAGCCGATGGTCGTGTCGAAGACGTTCTTCCAGTTGTTCGATCGTTCCCGGTACTTCGCGCCCTCGGCGCTCTTGCCGATCGCGTCGGCGAACTGCGCGATGCAGAAATCGTTGAAGGCGTACTCCAGCGTCATGCTGGCCGACTGGTCGCCGTCGCACTGCTGGCTGACGAAGCCGTTGTTGACGTAGTCGGGCGGCGTGCCCTGGTTCAGGTAGCCGCACAGGACGTCCTGCAGGATGTTTTCGGAGTCCTGCGTGGCGCCCTTGACCATGGCCTCCCAGGCCGTTTCGACGTCGAAGTCCTTGAAGCCCTTCACGGCGGCATCGGCCAGGATGCAGAACTGGAAGTTGGCCGTCATGCAGCGGGCGTCGCCCAGGGCGTTCCACGTCGCCTTGGCCATCCAGCCGCCGTCCTTGTAGGTCTGGACGTACGACTGCGCCATGTCCGACCGGGTTTCGGGGTCCAGGATCGTGGCCAGGGGATGGGTCGCCCGCGCCGTGTCCCAGGCGCACCAGTCGTCGGCGTGGTAGCGCCAGCCGTCGGCCTTCACGACCTTGCCTACGCCGTCCCAGCCGGAAAAGAACTGCCCGTCTTCCGTGTAGTCGGCCGGCACCAGGAACGTGTGGTACAGCGCGGTGTGGAAGACCCGCCGCTGGGCATCGGTTCCGCCCGTGACCTCGGCCCGCCACAGTTTGCGGTTCCAGGCATCGACGGCGGCCTGGCGCACGACGTCGAACGTGCGGCCCAGGCACTCGCCCACCAGGTTCTTGCGCGCCTGCTCCACGGACAGGTACGAAATGCCGACCCGGGCCTCGACCACGTCGCCCGCCGCCAACGACAGATCCAGGTGGCCCAGCTTCGAATCCCCGGCCTGGTGGACGGCCGACGTGGGAAGGAAGGCGCGGTCCAGTTCCAGGGCGAAGTACACCGTGGCCTCGCCCGTTCCCGGGTTCGATTCGATCAGCGGCGCGGACACCAGCGGGTTCACCTGGTACTTGCCGAAGCCCTCGGCGCGGCGATCGCCCACCAGCGTGATTTCACCCCCCATCGCGTACCCGCGGTTGGCCGACAGGTCGACCAGGACGCGCGCCTCGCCGGCGTTCGCGAAGGTATAGCGGTGCACGCCGCACTTCGCGGCGGCGGTCAGTTCGGCACGGATCCCATAGTCCTGCAGGGTGACCGCGTAGTAGCCCGGCGACGCGGCCTCGTCCTCGTGGGAAAAGGCCGAGGCGTATTCGTCGACGGTTGTCTTCAGGACGCCGTTCGTGGCCATCACCAGGATCTGGCTGTAGCCGTTGTTGGACCCGCCGGGCCCCTCCAGGTGGGTATGGCTGAAGCCCTGGATCCGGTCGTTGTCCCAGTCGTAGGCGTCGATGCTGCCCCGACCCGAATTCGTGTCCGGTGACAGTTTGACCATGCCCCGAGGGACGCAGGGGCCCGGAATGACGTTCCCGGGGCCCTTCGTCCCGATGAACGGATCCACCAGCGGGGACAGGTTCGGGAGGGGCGGCAGTTCGACCGGCGGGGGTACGTCGCGCACGTCGGGCAGATCGGCCGGCGTCGCATCCTCGATCCCGTCGGCGACGTCCGAAACGTCGGCCAGGTCCCCGGGCCCCGGGTCCGCGACCGTATCGCCCGCCCCCTTGCCGCCGCCGCAGGCAACCGGCGCCAGCAGGGTCGCCAGGACCAGGCACAACAGCGTCGAACGCATCCCGTCAAACCGCGTCGCCATGAAGTTCGCCTCCCGTTCCGTTACGCGCCGCCCGGCGGGCCTACTTGTCCAGGGGATAGAACAGGAAGGCGATCATGCCCAGCAACGCGAAGATGCTGGCCGCCACACCGCTGAGGATGATGCCCAGCGGCGACTCCTCGCTGTAGCCGAAGGCCTGGAACAGGGCGCCCAGGACCAGCATGACCAGGCCCATCGCGATCTTCTGGAGCAGCCCCTCCATCCCGTTGTACATCGCTTCCCGGCGGAACCCGGTCCGCTGGATGTCGTGGTCCATCACGTCGGCCAGGATCGTCCGGGGGATGATCAGGCTGAGCGCCATGCCCGGGGCCAGCAGGAAGCAGATCACCGCCATGTGCACCTTCGCCGACACGAAATCGACGTGCCCGACCAGCGTCACGAAGGGCAGCAGGATGGCGAACCACACCAGGCTGATGAGGTACAGGGTCTTCTTCTTGAACCGGTGGGCCAGGGTGTCCGCCAGGGGGCACCAGGCCGCGGTCAGCAGCGCCAGGCCCACCAGGATGACGCCCGCGACGATGTCGCCGTCCGCCGGATCGTCCACCAGGGTCGTGTTCGAAATGTAGGGCAGCGCGGCCATGATCAACTGGTACGACGCGGCCATCAGCGAACCGCTGATGATGTACGGCAGGAACGCGGGATTCTTCAGCGTTTCCACCGAGGCCTGCAGGAGGTTGTAGGGGACTTCCTTGTCGGCGGAGTGCGGCGGTTCCTTCACCCACAGCGTCGGCAGGAAGAACACGACCGTCATCACCGCGCCGATCGCGCCCGCCAGCTTGAAGCCGTCGGCGAAGTGGATCCCGAAGACCTGCCCGCCGCCCGCCAGCAGGAAGGACGCCGCGCCGAATCCAGCGAACCCGAAGATCTGCGCCAGGGAATTGAAGGCCGTCATCCAGGCCGACACCCGGACCCGGTTGTGCTCGTCCTGCCAGACTTCCGGCATCAGGGCCAGCCACGGGTTCACGACGACCGTGAACGACACGTACAGCATCCCCAGCATCAGCGCCAGCCACAGCCCGTTCAGGTGGATGCCCGTGGATTCGCCGATCCACCAGATCCCGTCGCCGGTCGGATCCAGCGGGAACCACACCAGCAGGAAGGCCACGGCCATGAAGGGCAGCCCCCAGCGGATGAACGGCTGACGGCGTCCCGACTTGAAGCGGGCGCGGTCGGACCAGAACCCCACCAGGAAGTCCGTGAAGCCCGCCACCAGCATCACGCCGAAGGACACGGCGCCGAACATCAGGGGACTGACCAGGGTCGGCCGATCGGGCTCATTCGGGCAGTAGACGCGCATCAGCCAGATGCCGACCGCCAGCAGCAGGAAGCCCGTGGGGAAGTTCGCAGCCCCGTATGCGATCATCTTCCCGAAGCCGGGTTCGACCCGACCGCTCGCAGAGGCAGGCGTGGTTTCGGTGGATACGGCCATCAAGCGCTCCATGGGTGGGGGTCCGCGTCAGGAATCGAGGGTCCGGCCGTTGCCGCACCCTGCACGATTCCCGGCGGACTGTATCAGAAGCAGGAACCGAAGACCCGCCAGGAATTCCCGCGCTCGGGATCCAGACGCAGCGTGCACGGGCTGGGCATGTCGCTCTGGGAGTTCTGGACGAAGACCTTCAGGTCCTTCCCTTCCTCGCGCTTGTCCATCAACTTGTAGATCAGGGCCGATCGGTCCACCAGCAGCAGGTCGACCTTCCGCCGGATGGTGGGGAAGCGCATCGTCTGCCACTGGTTCATCGCGGCCGGCGACGCGGTCTCCTGCGAGTGCAGCAGGTCCACGAAGGCCTCCCAGCCCTCGGCCTCGTCGTTCATCCGGGCGGTCTTCAAGACGCTCTGGATCAACGCTTCCGGGGACCCCGGCGCCGGGTCGGACACCGTTTCACCCAGTCCCAGCGTGGTCTTGATCTTCTGGCAACCCGGGGTGGCCGCGAGGGCGAACGACGACACCAGCAGGACGATCACGAGCGGGCGAAGGGACATGGGGGGGCTCCCGACGGGGGTTGACCGCAGTCTAGCAGGCAACGCCCGACAGGCGCAATCACCCGGTCCCGGCACAGGAGGATTCGCGTCACCCCTTGACGATGGCGTCCACGCCGCACGTCGGCACGCACTTCTGATCGCCGCCGGCGCTGGCGCACTCGTCGCACTTGGCGGCGTCGATCGCGTAGGCCGTATCGGACTGGGAGATCGCGTGGTTGATGTCGCACGCCTCTTCGCAGGCACCGCAGGAAACGCACAGGTCCGCATCGATCTTCATGGCCATGTCAGAGCCTCCAGCACTACGGAAACCTTCAAATGCCGGCGATACCGCCGACCACCGCGCGGATTCTGGGGGAAGCGCCCACCCCTGTCAAGACGTTCGCGCGCACCGGCCTGTGGAGCGGGCCGGCAAGCTCCCCAACGGGGGGCGCGTGGTCTGGGGTACAATGCGCCGATGCTCGAGGACTTCACGCCCGATGTGATCGAAGACGGCCTGTGGGTGGGGCGGGCGCCCCGCGCGCCGGAGGAGTTCGCCTGCCTGCGCGACCTGGGGGTCCAGGACGTGCTGACGCTGCAGACCGAGGACGAGGCCCGCTCGGGCGGCATCCTGCCTCCGCTGGCATTCCGGATCGCCGTGGCGAACGGCCTGGCGCTGCACCGCGTCGAGATCCCCGACATGTCGCCCCAGGCGCTGCGGGTCCGGACGCCCCGGGCCGCCCTCCTGCTGAAGGATCTGCGCGCACGCGGGCGGCGGGTCTACGTGCACTGTGCGATCGGCCTGAACCGTTCCCCGACGATCGTTGCCGGCTACCTCGTCCTGACCCGGGGCCTGGCGCCCGACGCGGCCTGCGCGCTGGTCGAATCGCTGCATCCCAGCGTTCCGGATCGGGATGCCGTGCGTGCCCTGGCCCGGGCGAAACTGTAAGTTGCAGGGAGAATGGCGTCCCGGGGGAGGCGGCGGTTCAGCCCTTGGACCGAGCGGCCCTGCGGGAAGGCTTCTTCGCGGATTTCCGATCGTCGGCCGCCCCTACGGCGTTCCCGCCCGGGGACTCCTTCTTCGAGATGCCCACCGTGACGTGCACGTCGAAGGTCAGCCCCGACAGCATCTTCTGGACTTCCGTGGCCGGGTCCACCCGGTTCAGGAACCGCGTCATCTCGCCGACGACCGCCTCCAGGAAATCCTTCCGGAGCTGCGAAAGCTCGCCGCGCACGTAGTGGCCCACTTCCTTGGGAACGATGGCGCCCACCAGCGCGCGAAGCCCCTCTTCCGTGGACAGCAGCGACTTCACCGACGTGGTGACGGCCTTGCGGGCCAGATCGAAGATGATCCCCTCGGTTCCCTTGCGGTGGGTGGGGTCCTCGCCAGGCATCCGGTCCGGATCTTCCATGGGGGCCTCCCTTGACGTCGCGATCGTATCCGCATGTCGGCCCGGCGGGCAAACCCACGACACCCCCGAGTGCGTCCGGCGGGGAACTCCCGAACGCGGCATCGGGCGGATTCCACCGATTCTGCGGGATGGTGTATCATCCCCCTACATCGGTATTGGGCCCGGGCATCGGAGGAATTCAATGGATTCCAGCGACCCGTTCCGTCCTGGCTCCGATCCGCGAACCGAACCGGACGATCTGTCCACCGTGTTCGACGCACTCCCCCAACCGGTCATCGCCTTCAACGGGTCGGGCGCCCCCGTTCGCGCCAACGCCGCGGCCCGCCTGGCCCTGGGCGTGGACCCCTCGGGCCTGGCCCCGGATGCCTACGAACGGTTGTTCCTGGGGTTCCATCCCCGCCGCCGGGACGGCAGCCCGATCCTGCCCTCGGATCTGCTGTCCCGAAGGGCCCTGCGCGGGGACGCCGTGCGCGGCGAGTTCCTGACCTTCACCAACACCGACGGCCGGACGCTGTCCTTCGAGACCTCGGGATTCCCGCTGCGCCGGGACGACACCATCGTCGGGGCCGTCAGCGTCTGGAACGACCTGACCTACCGGGTCGGCTTCGAGCAGGGATTGCGGGACAGCGAAAAGAGGTATCGCAACCTCGTCGACCGGAGCCCCGACGGCATCCTGGTGCACAGCGAAGGGCAGTTCGTATTCGCGAATCCGGCCGCGGCCAGGATGCTGCTGGCCACGGACCCCTCGGAGATCGTGGGACGATCGGTGCTGGACATGGTCAGCCCGGCGTCCCGGGACCTGGTCGCAGCGCGGATCCTCCAGACCCAGACGACCGGCGCCTCCCCGACGTTCGAGGAACAACTGGTGTGCATGGACGGCACGCTGCTGGACGTGGAAACCACGGCCACGACGATCGAGTACCACGGGAAGCCCGCGATCCAGGTCATCATCCGGGACCACTGCGAGCAGCACCTGGCGGCCCGGACCCTGGCCCAGCACATGTCCGGGCTGGAGGCCCTGCTGAAGGTGACCACGAACGTCCTGGGCGCGAAGGATCTGCAGAACCTCCTGCAGGAGGTCGTGGACGCGTCGCGGGAACTGACCGGCGTTCGCCTTGCCGCCGTGGCCCACGGTCTGGCCAACGGACGGTTCCGGGTGTGCGCCCTGTCCTGCGATCCCATCGTCGTCCCCGATCCCCCGGGGGGCCTGCCCTTCCTGGATGGAAACGGGACGCTCCTGAAACTCGTCCTGTCCGGGGACTCGATCCGGCTGACGGCCCGGGAGGTGCGCCGGCGGTCCTCCCGGTGGCACCTGCCCGAGGGGCACCCTCCGCTGCGGGGCCTTCTGTGCACGCGACTGGTTGCCCAGGACGGACGCGCCTGCGGATTCCTCATGGTTTCGGACAGGAAGGACAGTGCGGACTTCACCGAAGAGGACGAGTCGCTCCTGAAGCAACTGGCGGCGATCACCTCCCTGGCCCTCACGAACATCGAGGCCCGCACGGCCGCCGAAAACGATCGACTGCGCCTGGAGGCGGCGGTTTCTGCCCTGCCGATCGGCCTCGCCGTGGCGGACGCCCAGGGCACGATCACCCGGGAGAACCAGATCCTGCGGGAGATCCGGGCCGGGACGGCCGAACTGCCCCCGGCCCCCCCCGACTGGGATGTCCAGCATGCCCACTGGGTGGGCGCCGAGAGCCCGGGCCAGGACGAGCACTGGGGACTGGAGCGCGCCCTGACCTCGGGCGAGACCGTCGTGGGCCAGAGGCTGCGCGTCAAGCGTCTGGATGGAACGGAAGCCCTGGTCATCCACGGCGCCGCACCGATCCGGGACGCCACGGGAAAGGTCGTGGGAGGCGTGGCGACGCTGCACGACATCACCGATCAGGCCCGGGCCGCGGCGGAACTGAAGGCGCTGAACGAGACCCTGGAACAGCGCGTGGCCGTCCGCACCGGGCAACTGCGGGAACTGGCCTTCCAGTTGACGCATGCCGAGCAGCAGGAACGGCATCGCCTGGCCCACATGCTGCACGACCACATCCAGCAACTCCTCGTGGCGGCAAAACTGCACGTCGGCATCGTCCGGCAGAACGTCCCCGCGGGGTTCCTGTTCCAGTCGTCCAGCCAGGCCGAGGAACTGCTGCGCCAGGCCCTGGACGCCTCCCGATCGCTGACGGTCGAATTGAGCCCGCCGATCCTGCACGAATCGGGGCTGGCGGCCGGGCTGGAATGGCTGGCCCGGTCGATGCGCGAAAAGCACGGCCTGGACGTCGAGGTGATCGCGGCCGCCGGCGCGCTGCCGGTGACGATGAACACCCGGGTGTTCCTGTACGAAAGCGCCCGGGAACTGCTGTTCAACGTGGTCAAGCACGCCCGGGTGCAGCGGGCCCGCGTGCACCTGGCGACCGTGGGCAGCCTGGCCGAGGTC
>CAINDP010000019.1 GCA_903847405.1 uncultured Myxococcales bacterium
CTGAAGCCGCCGGCGCCGCCGCCCATCGCCGGACCGATCGTGTACGACCTGTCCACGGACGGGTCCCTGCGCCCGGTGGCGGACGTCGTGCGGACGACGCTGGCCAACGACCTGGACCTGGCCGGAGCGTTCCGGCGGCTGCCCGCCAGCGCGGTGCCGTCCACGGGCGCCCTCTTCTGGCTGTCCGACGAGGCCTTCGACTACATCGGCTGGGCCGAGGCCGGCGCCTGGATGGTCGTCACGGCCGAAGTCGCCCCGGCGCCGGCGGGGGTCCGCATCCGCCTGGACGCCTGGATGGTCGAGGAGGGCGATCGCCTGCTGCTGCCGCGGGCCGAGGCCGAGGTGCCCGTCGACCGGGCCCCGGCCGTCGTCCAGGGGTGGGTCAACCACCTGCTGCGCTGCATCACGACCGTCCCCGGCGCCTACGGCAGCCGGATCACCTATGCCCGCCGCCTGGCGACGGGCCTGCGCAAGCAGATCTGGGTCGCGGAGTTCGGGTCCGACGTGCAGGCCCTGGTCAGCGACGACAAGGAGGGCGTGATGCTCCCCGCCTGGGCGCCGGGCGGCCGGATCGCCTGGACCGGCTACAAGGCCGGCAACCCCGACGTGTACCTGGACGGGGTGTCGTTTTCGGCCCGGCCGGGCATGAACACCGGCATCGCCTTTTCGCCCGACGGCCGGCTGGCCGCCTTGACGCTGGCCCCCGACGGCAACCCGGACCTCTACCTGCTGAACGGGCGCACCGGGGACGAGGTCGCCCGCCTGACGTCCGGCCGCGGCATCGACACCAGCCCGGCCTGGTCCCCCGACGGCCGCCGGATCGCCTTCGTGTCCGACCGCAGTGGCGGGCCCCAGATCTGGACCATGAACGCCGACGGGACCGAGCCGCACCCGCTGCCCCTGCCGGGGGAATACAACAGCAGCCCCGACTGGTCCCCGGACGGCGCCCTGATCGCCTACCAGAGCCGCGGCGAGGGCGACCGCTTCGCCATCTGGACGGTGGACGTCCGGACCGGCGACGCCCGCCCGCTGACCTCGGGCCGCACCAACGACGAGGAGCCCTCCTGGTCCCCCGACGGCCGGCGCATCGCCTACACCTCGGCGCCGCGCAGGGGCCGCAAGGGCCTGTGGGTGATGGATCGCGACGGCGCCCACGCGCACGTGATCTTCAAGGACGACGGCGACTTCTTCACGCCCGCCTGGGAGCGCACGTGGATGTGGGGACAGCCTTAAGGCTGTCCCCATTCGTAAGGCCGTCCCCATTTCTCCGTCCTTGGCGTATCCTCCGCCGGAACTCCCACCTGGGGTGTGACGTGACGCCGACCGTCGACAGCCGAGCCGCCCGCCTGTGGGCATGGGTCGCGGCCCATCTGGAAATCGTCATCGCCCTGGCCGCCTTCGCCCTTTACGCCGTCACCGTCTACCCCGGCGTCGGCGGCGTCGTGAACTACGGCGACTCGGCGAAGTTCCAGTTCCTGGGACGGATCCTGGGCCTGTCCCATCCCCCGGGCGCCCCGCTTTACCTGCTGGCGACCTTCCTCTGGTCGTGGCTGCCCCTGGGGGTCACGCCGGCGATCTCCATCAACCTCTTCTCGGCCGCGTGCGCGTCCGGTGCCCTGGCGCTGGTCTACCTCGCGATCCGCCGCCTGAAGGTGGCCACGCTGCCCGCCCTGGCCGCCGTCGCGCTGCTGGGCCTGACGCCCGTCTTCTGGGAGTTCGCGACCGAGGCCGAACTGTACGGCCCGCTGACGCTGTGCGTGGCCTTCTTCGTCCACCGGATGCTGGTCTGGTGGCAGGATCGCCGGGAACGGGACCTGTACCTGCTGCTGGGCGGCTACTTCGCGTCGTTCGGGGTCCACTACCTGATGGTCCTGCTGGTGCCCGCGCTGTTCTGGGGCATTACCCGCGGCCCGTGGCGTCCGGCCGTCCGCCTGCGCTCCCTGGCGCGCATCGCCGGCCTGGGCCTGCTTGCGGCCCTCCCCCTGGCGTACTTCGGCCTGCGGCACTCCACGGCGCCTTACTCCGAGGCCCCGGCCGTGCTGGACGCGGGCGCGTACCTCGACTACATCCTGTCCCGGGGCTACCAGGGGCACATGTTCAACGGGACGGTCCAGGAGGTTCTGGCGCTGCATCCCTGGCAGGAGCGGGCCGTCTTCCTGGACCAGTTCACGGGCTGGGGCCTGGCGCTGGCCGGGTTGGGCCTGATCGCCCTGGTGGTGCGCCGCCAGAAGGGCCTCGCCGCGTTCCTGCTGCTGGGCATCGGCGTCCCGATCCTCTTCGTCGCGTCCTACAACATCCCGGACCGCCTGGGCTTCTACCTGCCGTCGCTGGTGATCCTGACGCTGGCGGCCGGCGCGGGGCTGGGCGCGATCTGGGACCTGGCCCGCGTTCCCCGGCGCCAGTGGACCCTGGTCGCGCCCTTCGTCGTGGCGCCCGTGCTGGTGCTGACGGCGATGCACGGGGCGCAGGGCTACCAGGCGCTGCGCCAGATCCTGCCGGATGACATCCTCCGGGACGCGGGCACCGGCGAGGTCTGGGACATCCACCGCCTGGCCGAACTTGCCGAGCCCGAATCGGTCGTGCTGGTCCCCTGGTACGACTACGGCCACCGGGAAATCGCGAACTACGCACGGTTCACGGCGCCCGACGTGGACGCCCGCGGGATCCGCTTCGAGTGGACCGACGACCCGCCCCGGGATTGGACCTGGGCCCAGCGGGCGTTCCGGCCCGACCCGAAAACCAACCGCATCGTCTACGCGTTTTCGACCGGCCACCGGGACCTGCTGGTGCGGGCCGGGTACCGCGTGACGCGGATCGCGCTGCAGCGGGACAACGGCGACACGTTCCACGTCTTCGAGGCCCGGCCCGCCGTTTTGGCGAAGTGATATCCTTCGGAGTCGCCTCGGGCGCACTCCAGCGAAGCGCCCCGCCCGAGCACGAAAAGTGAGGTCCCCATGTCCCGAATCCTGGGCCAGCAGGCCGGTCGCCGCCATTCCCGGACCGTGCTGCGCGCCCTGGCGGCCCGGGAGGCCCCGGAGGTCCTGGACCACGCCTCGGACTTCCCCGTCGTGCTGTGCAAGGCCGACGGCGCCCGGGTCCGGGACGCCGACGGGAACCGCTACATCGACCTCACGTCGTTCTTCGGCGTCGCCACGGTGGGCCACCGGCACCCGGCGGTCTTCGACGCCCTGCGGGTCCAGTCGGGCCGCCTGCTGCACGCGATGGGGGACGTCCACCCGGCCGACGTCAAGGCCCGCTTCCTGCGCGAAATCGGGCGCCGCCTGCCCGCCGACGACTATCGGGCGGTGCTGTCCCTGAACGGGTCCGACGCGGTCGAAACGGCGCTGAAGTTCGCGGCGGCCGCCACGGGCAAGGCCGGCGTGATCGCCTTCGAGGGGTCCTACCACGGCCTGTCGGCGGGCGCCCTGGAGGTCACGCACCTGCCCGCCTTCCGGACGCCCTTTGCATCGATGCTGTCCGGCCGTGGACGGTTCGCGCCCTGGCCGGCCGCCGACGGTGCCGATGCCGCGGCGGTGCTGGACGCCGTGCGGTCCGCCGCCCGGGCCGACGGCCCCTTCCCGGTGGGCGCGGTGATCATCGAACCGATCCAGGGCCGGGGCGGGATCCGGGTGCCGCCGCCCGGCTTCCTGTCCGATCTGGCGACCCTGTGCGCCGCCGAGGGCCTGATCCTGGTCTTCGACGAGGTCTACACCGGCGTCGGGCGCACCGGCGCGTTCCTGCGGTGCCAGGCCGAAACCGTCGTCCCGGACGCGATCTGCCTGGGCAAGTCCCTGGGCGGCGGCGTGCCGGTGTCGGGCTGCTGGATGCGCCCCCGCCTGGCGGATGCCGTGGCCCGGGCCGGCGTCGAGGCGGTCCACACGTCCACGTTCCTGGGCCATCCCCTGGGCTGCGCCGCGGGCCTGGGCGTGCTGAAGGCCCTGGACCACGGGCACCTGCTGAAGAAGGCCGCCCTGGTCGAGGCCGCCGTGCGAACCCACGCGGACCGCTGGCGCGAAGCGACCGGATGCGTCCGCGACGTCCGGGGCGCCGGTGGCCTGATGGGCGTCGAACTGCAGGCCCCGGGCGGCGGACCCGGCGGCGAGCTGGCAGGCCGCGTCGTGGCGCGCGCCCTGAAGACCGGCGTGATCCTGTTGACCGAGGGCCCCGCGGGCGACGTCCTGGCGTTCACGCCGCCCCTGTCGATCCCGCCGCGGGATCTGGACCAGGCCCTGGCCCTGGTGGGACGAGCCCTGACCGAGGAAACGGCAATTCCATGAACACGAACCCCATCGATCCCGCGCTGGTGGCCGCCGTCCGAGAGTTCATCGAGGCGTGCGTCTGTGCCCGCCCGAGCACGGAGGCGGAGGCGATGGGTTTCCAGCGGAAACTCTCGCCGGAGCCGGAGTCGCCTCGGGCGCACCCAAATGACGACCCCGGCGATTTCGACGCCCTGTGCCTGGAAATCGCCGCGGCCCAGGACGCCCTGGACGACGACCCGGCTGCGGGGCTCGCCGCAATCCGGCCGATTCCGGAAACGGGCTTCAAGCTGATGACGCTGGCCCACTTCCCGCCGTCGGAAGCCCAGGCCACCTTCCGGACCTCGGGCACCACGACGGGCACGTCGGGCCGGCACCTGATCCGGGACCTGGACCTGTACCGCCTGTCGGGCGTGGCCGGCTTCCGGCGCTTCGTGATGCCCGACGGGGTGCCGATGCGCTTCGTCCACCTGATCCCGCCGGGGTCCAGCAGGCCCCAGTCCTCGCTGTCCCGGATGGTGGACGACGTGGTGGCGGCGTTCGGCACGTCCCCGGCGGTCTGCGCCCGGACCGGCGACGCGGTGGACCTGGCCGTGGCGATGCAGGCCTTCGAGGCGGCGGCCGGGACCGGCCAGCCCCTGTGCGTGCTGGGGACCTCGCTGGACTGCCTGACGCTGTTCGACGGCATGCGCACCCGGGGCGCTGCGCTGGCGCTGCCGGCCGGCAGCCGGGTCATGCACACGGGCGGGGACAAGGCCACCGGCCGATCGATCACGCGGGAAGCCTTGCGGGCGGAACTCGAAGCCCTCCTGGGCGTCCCGCCAGACCTCGTGATCGAGGAATACGGGATGACCGAACTGCTGTCCCAGGCCTACGACGCCCCCCGCGTCACGCCCGGCCCGCGGCGGCTGGTGCCGGTCCCCTGGATGCGCACGCGGGTGCTGGACCCGGCCACGATGGACGAG
Organism: uncultured Myxococcales bacterium; assembly: GCA_903847405.1. Taxonomy (GTDB): domain Bacteria; phylum Myxococcota_A; class UBA9042; order DTJE01; family DTJE01; genus CAIZWN01. The sequence continues at coordinate 5,222 of CAINDP010000019.1, forward strand.
GTCCCGGACGGCGAGCGGGGCATCCTGTGCCACTACGACCTGGCGAACGTGTACACGGCGGTGGCCGTGCTGACCAACGACACGGCGACGCGCGTCCAGGACGGCTTCACGGACATCGTGCGGGTCCCGGGGGCGGTGGCCCGCGGCTGCTCGTCCGAGGCCGCGACCCGGACGCTGTAGCCCTCGTTTTCCGAGCGTCGCCGTCGTCGCGAACGCGAACGTGGACGTGGACGAACCTGCGCCCCGCTTACGGAGCTTGATCACGAACACGAACCCCGCCTTCCCGCACCTGGACGACGCCACGCTGGCCGCCGCGCTGGCCGCCCTGGCCGCCGCCGGCTGCGCCCCGGACTGGCCGACCCCCGCCGATCGCGCCGCCCTCGCCGCGTCCACCGGCTGGTCGGGCGCCCACCTCGACGAAGCCCTCCGGCGCGCCTTCGCCCCCTACACGCCCGCAGCCTGCCGCCGCCTGGTGGCCTGGGCCCGCCGGTCCGCGCCCCGTGCCGCGTCGGCCCCGACCCCCGCCCCCAGCGACCGCCGGCTGCTGGCGATCCTCGCGGGCCGCGTCCCGGCCGTGGCCACCGGCGCCTGCTTCCAGGGCCTCGCCGCCCGGTACGCCGTCGTCCTGAAACCCTCGTCCGCCGAGCCCGTCTTCGCCCGGCTGCTGTGCGATCTGGTCGCCCGCGCCGCCCCGGCCCTCGCGCCCGCCGTCCGCTGCCTCGACTGCCCCTCGGACGACCCGCGCCTGGCGGACGCCGTGGCCGCCGCGCCCGCCGTCCTGGTCTACGGGTCCGACGCCACCGTGGCCGCCGTCCAGGCCGCCCGCCCCGGCCGCCTCACCCTGGCCGGAGGCCATCGGGAATCCGCGGTGATCTGCTTCCGCGAAGCCCTGGACGCCCCGGACGCCGCCCGGCGCCTGGCCCAAGCCATCGCCCGCGACGCCGCGATCTACGACCAGTCCGGCTGCCTGTCCCCCCAGGTCGTGCTGGTCCAGGACGGCGCCACCGTGTCCCCCGACGCCTTCGCCCGCCTGCTGCACGAGGCCCTCGTCGCAACGTCGCGAACCCTGCCCCCGGGACCGATCCCGCTGCTGGACGCCGCCGCCGTCCGCATGTTCCTGGAAGAATCCCGCCTGCTGGCCCGCGCCACGGGCGGCCTCGTTCTGCCCGCCTCGGGCCCCGTCCCCCCGGTCGTCACGCTGCTCCCCGGCATTCCCGCCCGCCGCGCCCCCGGCTTCCGGGTCCTGCAGGTCGTGCCGTTCCAGGGCGACCCGGACCTCGCCTCCCTGATCCCCACCCTCGCGAACCGCCTCCAGGGCCTGGCCGTCGTCGGCGATCGCAACCGCCTCGCCACCGTCCTCGCCCGCGCCCCGGCCTTCCGCCCCTTCCACCTCTGCGCCCCCGGCCGCCTCCAGTCCCCCCCCGCGGGCTGGCTGGAAAACGGCGTGTCGGTGGTCCGCGCGCTGGTGCAAGATGCGGCCGAGCCCGGATGAACCCGTCCCTCGTCCTCTACTCGATTGAATCGTCTGAATCAGAAGAATCGGCGCCCGAAAAGGTCGTTCAGCGCTTCCGCTCGTCCTCGGCCTTCACCAGCACGACGGTGATGTTGTCGCGCCCCCCATGGCGGTTGGCGCGCTCGATCAGCTCCTTGCAGCACCGGTCCAAATCATGTCCCTGCTCGCGGACGACGGCCAGCATCTCGCTGTCTTCCATCTCGCCCGACAGGCCGTCGCAGCACAGCAGGTAGGTGTCGCCGGCCCGCAGGTCTTCCACCCGCGTGTCCACCGCGACCGAGTCCTTCATCCCCAGGGCCCGCACGATGATGTTCTTGTGCGGGAAGTTCTTGATCTCCTCCTCGGTGATCTGCGCCAGCTTCTTGTATTCCTCGAGGAGGCTGTGGTCGATCGTCATCGGCTCGATGCGCCCGTCCCGGATCCGGTAGCACCGCGAATCGCCGACGTGCGCGATCGCGATCTTCGTGTCGAACACGTGCAGCCCCACGCAGGTCGTGCCCATGCCCTTGAACTGGATCGCCGTGGACGCCTTGTCGAACACCTGGAAGTTGGCCCACTTGATGCTGACCGCCAGCCGCCCCTCGGCGTCGGCCAGGCGGCCGTCCGGCTTGTAGGGCCACGTGACTTCGGCGTCGACGGACTGCTTGAAGAAGCTGCCCATCTCGTCCACGGCCAACTGGGACGCGATTTCCCCGCTGGCGTGGCCGCCCATGCCGTCGCACACGACGAAGAGGTTGTCTTCCGGCTGGACCAGGAAGCGGTCCTCGTTGTGGGCGCGCTTGCGGCCGACATCCGTCGCGCCCGCGAACCGCAACTTCATGCCTGTCCTCCCGGTCCCTTGCGTCCACAGGAGGATACCACCCCTCTCCGCGCTCACGCAAACCAACGCGGTCCACATTCGACGTCCGGACCCGCCGTTTCCGTAGGTCCATGAGCCCCGCGGGTCGACGAGGTCGCACCCGACGCCTACAATCCCCCCGATTTGGAGGCCCCCATGCTGTCCGACGCCATCGTCGTCACCGGCGCTCGCGAGCACAACCTCGCGAACGTCACCGTGTCGATTCCCAAGTACCGCCTGGTCGTGTTTTCCGGCGTGTCCGGCTCCGGCAAGTCGTCCCTGGCCTTCGACACCGTGTTCGCCGAAGGCCAGCGCCGCTACGTCGAATCGCTGTCCGCCTACGCGCGCCTGTTCCTGGGCCAACTGGAAAAGCCGCGCTACGACAGCATCCGGGGCCTGACGCCGACCATCGCCATCGAGCAGAAGTCGGCCTCGTCCAACCCCCGCTCGACCGTCGGCACCATCACCGAAATCCACGACTACCTGCGCGTGCTGTTCGCCCGCGTCGGCGAGCAGCGCTGCCATTCCTGCGGCCTGCCCGTCGCCCGCCAGGAACCCGCCCAGATCGTCCGCGAAATCCTGGACCTGGACCGCACGCACCCCGGCCCCGACGGCAAGGGCCGCAAGGTCGTGCTGATGGCCCCCCTGGCCCGCAACCGCAAGGGCGAATTCAAGGAGCTCTTCGAGGGGCTGCGCGCCGACGGCTACGTCCGCGTCCGCGTCGAGGGCAAGGTGCTGGACCTGTCCGAGGTCACCGCCCTGGACAAGAACAAGAAGCACAACCTGGACGTGGTGATCGACCGCGTGGTCCTGAAGGACGGCATCGCATCGCGCCTGACCGACAGCGTCGAAACGGCCCTGAAGGTCGGCAAGGGGCGCGTCGTGGTGGCGCCCGAGGGCCTCCCGGAACGCATCTATTCCGAGCACCTGGCCTGCGAGCCCTGCGGCCTGTCGTTCCCGGAGCTGTCCCCGCAACTGTTCAGCTTCAACAACCCGTCCGGCGCCTGCCCCGCCTGCAACGGCCTGGGCAGTTCCCTGACCATCGACCCCGACAAGGTCGTCCCCGACGGCACGCTGTCCCTGCACCAGGGCGCGGTGGAGCCCTGGGCCAACGCCTTCGCCTGGGAGGGCGGCTGGACCGGCGAAATCCTGGAGGGCCTGGCCAAGCGCCACGACCTGGACCTGGA
>CAINDP010000020.1 GCA_903847405.1 uncultured Myxococcales bacterium
CTGCCACGGCACCACGCTGTCGGGCGGTTCCCTGACGCGCCCGGCCTGGACGAAGGTCGACGGCACCCAGGCCGAGTGCGGCGCCTGCCATGCCCTGCCCCCGGCGGACGGCCACCCGGTGGCGTCGAACTGCGAGGCCTGCCATACGGAAACGGCGGGACCCGGCCTGACCATCGTGCATCCCGAAAAGCACATCGACGGGATCGTGCAGACGTCGGGCAGTTGCACCTCCTGCCACGGCAACATCGACAATCCCGCGCCGCCCGTCGACACGGCGGGCCGCAGCGAAACGACCCTCGTGTCGGTGGGCGCGCACCAGTCGCACCTGAAGGCGACGTCCGGTCTGTCGTCGCCGGTGACGTGCACCGCCTGCCACCCGGTGCCTGCGACGGTCAGTTCGCCGATGCACGACGACGGCCAGACCCAACTGGCCTTCAACGGCCTGGCCACGGCCGACGGCGCCGCACCGGCGTGGGATCGCGGCGCGGCCCGCTGCGCGGGGACCTACTGTCACGGCGCGACGCTGCTGACCGGCGGGACGAACACCACGCCCACGTGGACGAAGGTCGCCCAGGACCAAGCGAAGTGCGGCACCTGCCACGGCCTGCCGCCCGCCGCGCCGCACCCCCAGAGCGATCGGTGCGGCCAGTGCCATACCGAAACCATCGGGGCCGACGGCGGCATCGCAATTCCCGAAAAGCACATCAACGGCATCGTGGAAGTCCAGATGGGGCAGGCCTGCACGTCCTGCCACGGCGGCTCCGACGGGCCCCAGCCGCCGGTGGACGTGTCGGGTGGTTCGGACACGACCGGCGTTTCGGTCGGCGCCCACAGGTCCCACGCCCTGGGCAGCCCGCTGTTCGCTGCGGTCGCCTGCACCGAGTGCCACGCGGTTCCGACCTCGACCTCGTCCCCGGGCCACGTGGACTCCCCGCTGCCCGCCGAGGTGTCGTTCGGGTCCATCGCCCGGACGGACGGCGCGGCGCCGGCCTGGAACCGGGTCGCTGCCACGTGCGTCCGTTCGTACTGCCACGGCGCGACCCTGGAGGGCGGCACGCACACGACGCCGGTCTGGACCAACGTTGGGGCGGACGAGGCCGCCTGCGGAAGCTGTCACGGCCTGCCGCCGGCTGCCCCGCACCCGGTTTCCACGAAATGCGGCCAGTGCCACGACACGGCAACGATGGCGGGCGGCATCGCCAGGCCGGAGCAGCACGTGAACGGCATCGTCGAGCTGTCGCCGATGGGGTGCGCCAGTTGCCACGGCAGCGCCGACAACCCCGCGCCGCCCGTCGATACCAGCGACGGAACGGCCACGACCCTGGTCAGCATCGGAGCGCACCAGTCGCACCTGAAGGCGACGTCCGGTCTGTCGTCGCCGGTGGCGTGCACGCAGTGCCACCGGGTGCCGAAGTCCACGGAAGACGCGGGCCACATGGACACCGCCCTGCCCGCCGAACTGGCCTTCGGCCCCCTGGCGAACGGCGGAAGCACCACGACGGCCTGGGATCGCGGCCAGGCCACATGCACCGGTTCGTACTGCCACGGCGCGACCCTCACCGGGGGAACGCACACGGTGCCCGTGTGGACGAAGGTGGGTGCGGGCGAAGCAGCCTGCGGCACGTGCCATGGCGACCCGCCGCCCCCGCCCCACGTGGCGTCGGATCGGTGCGGCCTGTGCCATGTCGAAACGGCCAGCGTGGACGGGAAGATCGTCCACCCGGAAAAGCACATCAATGGAATCGTCGAGGTGCGGAACGACACGTCCTGCACCGCCTGTCACGGCAACGTCGACAACGCTGCGCCCCCGGTCGATACGGCCGGCGGGACGTCCACGGCGTTGAGGTCCGTCGGCGCCCACCAGTCGCACCTGAAGGCTGCCGGGGGGCTGAGCGTCCCCGTGGCATGCGGGGAGTGCCACCTGGTCCCGACGTCGGTCGCGGACGCGAGCCACATCGACACGGCCCTGCCGGCCGAGGTCGCGTTCGGCGCCCTGGCAAAGTCCGGCGGGGCCGCGCCGGCCTGGAACGAGGGGGCCGCCACCTGCACGGATTCCTACTGCCACGGCGCGACGCTGACCGGAGGGTCCCGGACGAACCCGGTCTGGACGGCGGTGGGCACGGGCGAAGCGGCCTGCGGCTCCTGCCACGGCGATCCGCCGCCTCCCCCGCACGTCAACTCGACGAAATGCGGCCTGTGCCACGAAACCGCTTCGGCCGCCGGTACCATCGCGAAGCCGGAAATGCACATCAACGGACGCGTCGACGTTTCGCTGGCGCCGGCCTGCAACGCCTGCCACGGCAATGCCGGCAACGACGCTCCCCCCGTGAACACGACGGGCGGCTCCGACCCGGCCACCCGCGGCGTGGGCGCGCACCAGTCCCACCTGACGGCCAGCCGGGGGCTCGCTCGGGCAGTAGCCTGCACCAGTTGCCACGTGGTTCCCGCGACCGCGTCCGACACGGGCCATGCCGACACGCCGCTGCCCGCCGAAGTGGTTTTCTCCGGCCTCGCGACCAGCGACGGCGCGACCCCGGCGTTCGACGGGACGGCGCTGACCTGCAACGGCGCCTACTGCCACGGCGCCACGCTGGGCGGCGGAACCCACACCACCCCGCGATGGACCACCACCGACGGCAGCCAGATCGTGTGCGGCGCCTGTCACGGCAGTCCGCCGCCTGCACCGCACCCGCAGTCGGAAACGTGCGCGGCATGCCACCCCGACACGGTCGCCGCGGACAACAGCATCGCCCACCCGGACAAGCACATCGACGGCATTGTCCAGGTGTCGTTCCAGAACAACTGCACGACCTGTCACGGCAACGCAGACAACCCGGCGCCGCCGGCCGACACCCACAAGGGCATGGAAACGACGCTCCGCGGGGTCGGCGCGCACCAGTCCCATCTGAAGGCGGCATCCGCCCTGGCGGACCCGTTGCTGTGCGACGAGTGCCACCTTGTCCCGGCGGATGCCACGTCCCCGGGGCACATCGACGGCACGTTGCCGGCCGAGATCACCTGGGGCAGGCTGTCCCGGACGGACGGCGCGAGCCCGTCCTGGAACACCGCCACGTTGCAGTGCGTGAACAACTACTGCCACGGCGCCACGCTTTCGGGGGGCGCCAACACCGCGCCGCAGTGGACGGGGGTCGGCGCCGGCGAGGCGGCCTGCGGCACCTGCCACGGCCTGCCGCCTGCGGCCCCGCACCCGAACTCGACGAAGTGCTCCCTGTGCCACACGCAGACCGTGTCCGCGGACAACCGCATCGCGCACCCGGACAAGCACATCGACGGCACGGTCGAGGTCAACACGAACATCGCCTGCGATACCTGCCACGGCAACGCCGAAAACGCCGCGCCGCCGGTCGACACCACAGGCGGAACCCTGACGTCGCTGCGGAGCGTGGGCGCCCACCAGGCCCACGTGAAGGGGGCCCGGGGCATCGGCGCGCCGATCGCGTGCGGCCAGTGCCATGTCGAGCCCGCGACCGTGACGACCGCCGGCCACGCCGACACGCCGCTGCCGGCGGAAATCACCTGGGGCAGCGTGGCAACCGCGGACGGCGCGGCACCGTCCTGGAACGCCGCGGGGCTGGTCTGCAACAACACGTACTGCCACGGCGGGACCTTGACCGGCGGCACGACGACGGTGCCGAAGTGGACCACGACGGACGGCAGCCAGGTCGCCTGCGGAACGTGCCACGGCGACCCGCCGCCGGCGCCGCATCCCCAGTCCACGAACTGCGCCGCGTGCCACCCGCAGACGGCGAACGCCCAGGGCGGCATCGGGGACCCCGCGAAGCACGTGAACGGCATCGTCGAGGTCGATCCGAACCCGTCGTGCGCAGCGTGCCACGGCGGCACGACGAACGCCGCGCCGCCTGTGGACACGACCGGCGGGACGGCGACCTCGCTGAAGGGCGTGGGCGCCCACCAGGCCCACCTGCAGGCGACGCGCGGCCTGTCGTTCCAGATGGCCTGCACGGAATGCCACAAGGTTCCGGGCACGGCCGGCGAAGCGGGCCACGTGGACTCGGCACTGCCGGCGGAAATCACGTGGGGCGCCCGGTCGAAACTGGACGGCGCGGCCCCGGCGTGGAACGCGTCGGGACTGACCTGCACGAACACCTACTGCCACGGCGCCACGCTGGGCGGCGGCACCAGGACCGCCCCGGTCTGGACCACCACGGACGGCAGCCAGGTCCAGTGTGCGTCGTGCCACGGCTTCCCGCCACCGCCGCCGCACGTCGCCAACACAGACTGCGCCACCTGCCACCCCGCCACGGCGACGGCCCAGGGCGGCATCGCCCACCCCGAAAACCACGTGGACGGCGTGGTGCAGTTCGACGCCAACATGGCCTGCAACGCCTGCCACGGCAGCGCGGACAACCCGGCGCCCCCGGTGGACACCACGGGCGGGTCGGACACGGGACTGCGGGGCGTCGGCGCGCACCAGGCGCACCTGAAGGCTTCGCGGGGCATCGGGGCCGCCGTCGCCTGCGAGCAGTGCCACCTGGTGCCGAACGCGCTGGCCGGCATGGGCCACGTCGATACGCCGCTGCCCGCCGAACTGACGTGGGGCACGCTGCCGAAAACGGACGGCGCAGACCCGGCCTGGGACGGGCTGGGGCTGACCTGCGCCAACACCTACTGCCACGGCGCCACGCTGGGCGGCGGCACGGACACCACCCCGAAGTGGACCACCACGGACGGCAGCCAGGTCGCCTGCGGGACCTGCCACGGCAACCCGCCGCCCCTGCCCCACGCGCAGTCGTCCAACTGCGCGGCCTGCCACCCGCAGACCGCGGATACGCTGGGCGGCATTCTGGACCCGACGAAGCACGTGAACGGCATCGTGGAGGTCGTCGGGACGGCGGCCTGCAACGCCTGCCACGGCGGCACGGGCAACAACGCGCCGCCCGTGGACACGGCGGGCAGCAGCGCCACGACCTCCCGGGGCGTCGGCGCGCACCAGGCGCACCTGCGGGCCGCGCGCGGCCTGTCCGCGACGCTGGACTGCACGGACTGCCACCTGAAGCCGGCGACGGTCCCGGCCACCGGCCACGTCGACAGCGCGCTGCCGGCAGAACTGGTCTTCGGCGCGAAATCGAGGCTGGACGGCGCGAACCCGTCCTGGGACGGGACGGGCCTGAAGTGCACGAACACCTATTGCCACGGCGCCACGATTTCCGGCGGCACCACGAGGGCCCCAGTGTGGACCGTGGTGGACGGCACCCAGGTCGCCTGCGCGTCCTGCCACGGCTTCCCACCGCCTGCGCCCCACCCGGCCAAGACCGACTGCGCGACCTGCCACCAGACGGCCACCGTCGCGGGCGGCATCGCGAAGCCGGCCCAGCACATCGACGGCGTCGTCCAGGTGGACGGAACGGACGCCTGCGGGGCCTGCCACGGCAGCGCCACGAACGACGCGCCCCCGGTGGACACGACCGGCAACAGCGCCACGACCTTCCGGGGCGTCGGCGCGCACCAGTCCCACCTGCTGGCCCTGCGGGCGGTCGGCAAGGCCGTTCCCTGCACCGAGTGCCACCGGGTGCCCGGAATCATCCAGGCCGCCGGCCACCGGGACACCGCGCTGCCCGCCGAACTGACCTGGGGCACCCTGGCCCGGACCGACGGCGCGGTCCCGGCCTGGGACACCGTGAACCTGACGTGCAGCAACAACTACTGCCACGGCGCCACGCTGAGCGGGGGCACCGACACCACCCCGAAGTGGACCACGACGGACGGCAGCCAGGTGGCGTGCGGCGCCTGCCACGGCAGCCCCCCGGCCCTGCCGCACCCGCAGGCGGACAACTGTTACGCCTGCCACTCGCAGACGGTGAACGCGCTGAACCAGGTTTCGAACCCGGCGAACCACGTGAACGGCACCGTCGAGATGACGGCGACCACGGACTGCAGCATGTGCCACGGCAGCGCGACCAACGACGCACCGCCGGTGGACACGCACGGCGCCACGGCGACGACCGTGCGCGGCGTCGGAGCGCACCAGCCCCACCTGCAGGGACTGTCCAACATCTCGTCGCCCATCGCCTGCACCCAGTGCCACGTGGTGCCGGCGACGACGCTGGCCACGGGCCACGTGGACACGGTCCAACCGGCCGAGGTGACCTTCGGCGCGCTGGCGAAGACCGGCGCCCTGGTACCGGCCTTCAGCACCGCGAACTTCAACTGCACCAACACGTGGTGCCACGGCGCCGGCCTCACCATTGCGGGAGGCTCGGACAAGACCCCGATCTGGACCACCGTCGACAACAGCCAGGACGCCTGCGGCACGTGCCACGCAGCCGCGACCTCGGGCATGACCCGGCCGCACCCCGTCGGGGCCGCCGGCTCGACCTGCGCCACGTGCCACGGCACGACCATGACCAGCAACACGGTCTTCAGGGACAAGACCCTGCACGTGAACGGCGTCGTCAACATCGCCGCCCCGTCGGGCACGCTGGCCTGCAACGGCGTGTGCCACGGCGCGACCACGGGGACGTCCCCCGCGAACCGGGCGCCGCCCGCCGACACCCAGGGCCTTTCGGCGACCTCCAACAAGTCGGTGGGAGCGCACCAGAATCACATGACCGGCGCCGGCAACATCTCGGCGGGAATGGCGTGCAACGAGTGCCACCCGGTCCCGACGGCGGTCCCGGACGCCGCCACGGCGACCCACCTGAACAAGGCGGTCAACGTGTCGTTCACGATCGGCACCCTGTCGAAGAAGGTGACCGGAACCGCGTACAGCCCGACCGCCGTAACCTGCACGAAGTCGTACTGCCACGGCGGATGGACGGGCTCGGGCGCCCCCAGCGCACCGAACACGGTTGCATCGTGGACGAACACGACGCTGGGCGCCTGCACCACCATGTGCCATGCGTTGCCGCCATCGACGGGCCAGCACCGCACCGAAGGCGACCACATTGTGGCCTGCGGGCGCTGCCACTCCACGGTGGCCGCCGCGACGGGGACCGCCATCCTGAACACGACCGCGGCGAAGGCGCTGCACGTCAACGGCAGTCCGGACGTGGTCATGCCCAATTCGGGTGAAACCTGGAACGCGACCAGCCGTTCCTGCAACCCGACGTGCCATGGGTCCGAGAACTGGGGTGCGCGCGTGCTGCCGCTGTAGTCGGGAAGGCTACTCGACCAATCCCAGGACGTGGTTGGTGCGAGCGCGGACGGCGCCAAGGACCGCCGGTTCCCTGGCCAGGACGTGGCCGTGCGAGGGGATCATCTTCCGCAGGGTGGACTTGAAGGCTTCGGTTTCCGCCCGTTCCGGGAAGCACTTGCGGATGAGGTCGATCATCGTGTCCGCGGCCGTCGAGGCCCCCGGCGACGCCCCCAGGAGGGCCGCCAGCGAGCCGTCCGCGGCGGTGACCACTTCCGTCCCGAACCCCAGCTTCCCGCCCCGTTCCGGATCCCGCTTGATGACCTGCACGCGCTGGCCCGCGACTTCCAGCCTCCAGTCGTCCTTCCGAGCCGAGGGCATGTACTCCTGCAGGGCGCCCAGGCGTTCTTCCGGGGACTGCACCACCTGGCCGATCAGGTAGCGGGTCAGGTTCCAGTTGTCCCGGGCCACGGCCAGCATGGGCCCGATGTTGCTGATGCGCAGGGACTTCGGCAGGTCCCAGTAGGACCCCTGCTTCAGGTACTTCGTGGTGAACCCGGCGTAGGGCCCGAACAGCAGCGACCGCTTGCCGTTCCAGATCCGCGTGTCCAGGTGCGGCACCGACATGGGCGGCGCTCCCACCGAGGCCTTGCCGTACACCTTCGCCTGGTGCCGCGCGATGATTTCCGGGTTCTGGCAGACCAGCCACTGCCCGCTGACCGGGAAGCCGGCGTACCCGCGGGACTCGGGAATGCGGGACTTCAGCAGCAGCGGCAGCGCGCCGCCACCCGCGCCCAGGAACACGAAGCCCGCGCGCACTTCCTGGATGTCCCCCGTTTCGCGGTCCTTCGCGATCACGCGCCAGCCGCCCTCGGGATCGCGATGCAGGGCCTTCACGTGGTGCCGCATCTTCAGCGTCAGGTTGCCGCGCGCCTGGAGGCCCGCGAACAGCAGGCGGGCCAGGACGCCGAAGTCGATGTCGGTGCCGCGATCGACCCGGGTGCACGCCAGGGGCGGGCCGGGCTTCCGGTCCTGCATCACCAGGGGCATCCAGTCGACCATCCGGCCGGCGTCTTCGGTAATCCGCATGTCCGCGAACATCGGGTGCGCGCTGAGGAGCGCGTGGCGGGCGCGCAGGAAGCCCACGTTGGCGTCGCCCCAGACAAAGCTGAGGTGCGGGACGGGGTTCAGGAAGGATCGGGGCTCGGGCAGCCCGCCGGTTTCGACCAGGTGCGACCACAGTTGCAGCGAAACCTCGAAGGACTCGTTGATGGCCAGCGCCTTGGCGATGTCGATCGTGCCGTCGGCCTTCTGGGGCGTGTAGTTCAGTTCGCAGTTCGCCGCGTGGCCGGTGCCGGCGTTGTTCATGACCTCGCTGCTTTCGACCGCGATGCCTTCCAGGCGCTCGAAGACCCGGATGGACAGGTCCGGCATCAATTCGTTCAGCAGGGCGCCCAGGGTGGCGCTCATGATCCCCCCGCCCACCAGGACCACGTCCACCCGCTCCGTCGTCCGTGTTGTCGCCACCGTGGGCCTCCTCGACCGAATTGTTTTCCGGACCTCATTTATCGCGTATTTTGGCGAAACATCAAGCAGGTGGGACCGATCGCGCAGCAGTACCAAGGGGGCAGAGCGCACTGTCCGGTCGCGGATCGCAATCGCCGGGGGGCAGGTCGCTAGGGCAGCCCGAGCGTCCGGGGGGCGAGGCCCATGGCCAGGCCCAGGAGCTGGGGATAGAGCATGGTCGCCAGCGGAGCGCGGGCGCCGCCGGCCTGGGATTCCGTGAAGCGCAGGTGGCAGTACGGACAGGCGGTCGCCAACACCTCGGCGCCGGATTCCCGGGCGTCATCGACCTTGGCCTGGGTCAGGCGGTCCGCCAGCGGCGCGTTCGCGTCGTGGATCGGATCGCCGCAGCAGTCCAGGCGACGGGGCCATTCCACCGCGGTGGCGCCGGTGGCCCGGACCAGGTCCTCGAACAGCGTCGGCGCCAGGGGATGGTCGAAACGCGTGACGTCGCTGGGTCGCAGGGCATGGCAGCCGTAATGGGCGGCCACCCGGAGGCCGGTGCGGGGCGCCGTGACGGCCGCGGTGATGGCGTCCAGGCCCACGCCGCGCGCCAGGACCGGCAGCAGGTGCTCGACGACGACGGTCGTCGGCAGGGACAGGCCCTCACGCGCCAGGAACGCCTGGACCCGCTGCCGCAGCGCCGGATCCTCGTCCAGGAAGCGCTGGGCATGGCGCAGGCTGCCGAAGCAGCACTTGCAGGGCGTCAGCACGTCCAGGCCGGCCCGACCGGCCAGGGCCAGGTTGCGCGCCGCGGCGACCACGAAGGCCTCGCGGTCCACGCTGCGCACCGGGTTCCCGCAACAGTTGAACGGCAGGTCCACCAGCGTGACACCCAGGCGCCCCAGGACGGCGCGCGTGGACATCTCGTAGGCGGGCAGCGCCGCGGGGATCTTGCAGCCCAGGAACAGCGCGTACTTCATTCCGGCTGCCTCCGTTCGCGGGACTGGCCCAGGCTTCGATAGGCCATGCCGCGCAGTTCCAGCATCACGTCCGTGACCCGGATGCCCTCGGGGCAATGCTCCTGGCACTGGTAGCAGGTGGCGCAATTCCAGACCATGCGTGAGCCGAGGGCTAGGTCCACCATCCCCAGCCGCAGCAGGTTCATCACCTTCTGGGGGGTCAGGTCGATCGCGCCGGGCTCCTCGCCGCCGTGGGCCACCACCGGGCAGACGTTGGTGCACGTCTGGCACTGGACGCAGGCGGAGTACGTTTCGCGATGGGCCGAAAGGGGGCTGGCGGCGTCCCGCAGGACGTCCAGAGCCCCGGGACTGGCGCCCAGGGAGTCGGCCCATTCCAGGGCGGTCCGTTCCTGCACCCACTGGGCCGGAGCCGGATGTCCGGCGTGGGCCAGGTCGCCCTTCCCGGCGTCCCACATGTCCGCGAGGTCCAGGCCCACCGGGCAGCGCTCCGTACACCGCCCGCAGGTGGTACACAGCCAGGCGCCCTCGGCGACGCGACGGGCGTGGGCGTCCACGCGGTCCAGCGAGTGCGGGTGGAGGGCGAGGTCACGGGTCGCCAGCAGTTTGTGGGACGGCAGCAGGGCGGGATTGCCCAGGTGCCGGGCGATCGGCGCCACCGAGCAACGGTCGTCGCACAGGCTGCAGCCCACGCAGGCGTCGGTGGCCAGCGCCCGGCGCGTGGCCCGTGCCGCGGGCGACAGGGGTCCCGTGGAGGCGGCGCCGTTCGCCAGCAGGCTGACCGGATCGGCCAGCGCGTGGAAGAACCGGGTGAAGGGCAGGAGGATCAGCCCCAGGAAGCATGCGAAGACGTGGAGGTAGTTCAGCCAGCGCTCCGCGTCCGCCTCGTCCAGCGTTTCCACGACGGGCGCCATGGCGCGGGAGATCGGGTAGGACACGAAGGCCGACGTGGGCCGGGTATGGCAACTGGCGCAGGCGTCGTTGTGCAGTTCCCGTCCTTCCGCCAATTTATCCGGATCGGGCGTCCCCTGGAGGTCGGGGAACGCCACGCCGTACTCGGCAGCCCAGACCGTGCGCAACGGCAGCGTTTCTTCCGGATCGGTGGTGTCCAGGTACTCCTTGGTCATGCGGTAGAAGGCCCTGGGCGAGGCGACCTTCTGGGCTTCCAGGAGGAAGCCCGAGACCAGCACGAGGGCCAGCAGCGCCGTGAAGATCCGATCGCCCGGGCGCCGGACGATGGGGCTGGAAGCCGGCCGATGTCGACGCGCCCCCATCACCATCATGACACCCAGCACCGTCACCGCGCCGAAGAGGTTGCGCAGGAACAGGAAGGGATCCAGCGTCGCCTGGTAGGCCGGGAAGACCTTCAGCGTGACCAGTTTCGCCAGGCCATGCATGACCAGCAACAGCAGGAAGCCGGCCAGGATGAACAGGTGTCCAAGCCAGCGCACCTTGGAGTCGGCGAACAGCCTGCGCTGCAGGAGGACGTCCAGGACGAAGGCCTTCAGGATGCCCGGGGTGCGGCGGCTGAACAGGGCCGCAAACGCGCCCCCGACGGCCGCTGACAGGCGCCGGTGCAGCGGGATCGTCCGCGCGTCCGGCCCGATGCGGACCCGGAACCAGGTCGAAACCCGCCACAGGATGCCCAGGGCGCACAGGCCCAGCGAAACGAGGAGGGCCATTCGCAAGAACGTTGCCGACATGTCCCTACCTTGCCCCCAACTGGCGGACGATCTGGTCCACCGCCACCCGGGCGGTCCCCAGGGCAATCCCCGCGCCGCACTTTTCACGCATCCAGTCCTGGCCCGCCAGGATCGACCCGACGGCGAACAGGCCCGGCCACGCCGGACGCCCCGTCGCATCGAACGGCCGGAAGACCGAGTCCGTCCGCAACCCCGCACGGTTGACTTCGTGCCCCGCGGGGTCCAGGAAGTCGCGGCTGTGCCACGTTTCCCGCGAGGCCGGCTGCTGCACGGGAAGGCCCAGCACCGGTTCGGTGATGCGCTGCTGCCCGGCCACCAGGCCCCGCCCGGTGAAGCGCCCGGTCGCCAGGACGACCGCCCGGGCCGAAACGGTTTCCCCGCCCGGAACCCCGCCCAGCGACAGGACGGCGGTGTCGTCGAAGGCCGCCGACGTCACGTTCCCCCGGAGCAGCCGATGGACACCGCGAGCCACCACGGCGTGCTCCAGCGCGTCCATCAGCCGCAGCCCGGGCACCGAGGTCGGCATCGTCGGGATCTCGAAGACGGGAACGCCCAGGGCCGCCTGGAAGGCCGCGTGGACGACCCCGGAGCATCCCAGGCCCAGGACCGCCGGGAAGCCCACCGCACGGGCGTCGCCCAGCAGCGGTTTCACCAGGGCGATCGTCTTGTCCCGCGTCTCGTGGGACTCCAGGGCCCGGGCCAGGTGCGCCGCGTACAGTTCGGACGAGGCCTCGGCGCCGGGGAACTCGATCCGCGCACTGCGCAGGCCCGGCCAGGTGTCGCCGACGGTCGCCACGATCTGCCGGGCGCTGAATTCCCGCAGGCCCCGGAAGTCCAGCAGCAGGCACGGCACCCGCTCTGCCATCGCGGCGACGCCGGCCGCCATGGTCCGGGGCACGCCGTAGGTGGGCTTGGCCGTCCCCAG
This sequence comes from uncultured Myxococcales bacterium, assembly GCA_903847405.1. Classification (GTDB taxonomy): domain Bacteria; phylum Myxococcota_A; class UBA9042; order DTJE01; family DTJE01; genus CAIZWN01. The sequence continues at coordinate 12,226 of CAINDP010000020.1, forward strand.
GGAGGTCAGCACCAGGTGGTTCCGGTCGTCCAGGGGGGCGTAGGCCAGCCCCGCCGCGCCCAGGGCCGACGTGAAGGATTCGTAGGCCGCGCGCATCGTCGCGTCGTCCACCCGGGCCAGCGGATGGTCGGGCTGGTCGCGACGGATCGCGGCCAGGGCGTCGAAGGGGGAACCCCAGAGGCGACGGCTGGCGATGGGATGCACGGCCAGGAGGTCCAGAAGGCCGCTGGCGAAGAGGAGGCCCCCGCCGTTGCCGATCTGGAGGACCGAAAGGCCCTGTTCGGCCGCGAAAAGCGCGGTCGCCATGCCCGCCATCCCGGCGCCCACGACGGCGACATCCCAGACCTTGGGTTCCGTCTGCGTCTGCGTCATGGCGTTCCCTCGCCCGGTGCCGCGGGACGCAGCGTATCGAAACCGGCGACGCCGCGCAGTTCCTCGCCGAAAAGCCCGCAATTCAGCGCTTCCATCAGTTCCGCCTGGGCCAGTTGCTCGCCCCAGAGGACCGCGTGCTGGCCGCGCCAGCGCTCGCGGAAGAAGTCCGCGATTTCGTCCAGGCCGCGCCGGGCCTGGAAGTCGCCCCGCTGGTACAGGTGCGCCGCGGTCCGGATGGCGCAGAACGCCCCCTGGCAGGCGCCCTTCCCCACGCGGCTGCGCAGGCCGATGTCCGTCAGGGTCGGCATGTCGCCGGCCGCCCGCAGGGACGCGTACAGCAGATCCACCACGCTGCCCGACACCATTTCGCATTCGCACAGCATCGGGTCGTCCAGGCCGTGGGCGCGCATCCACTCGCGGGGAGCATGGCCCGGCACGGTCCACTCGCACTCGGGCGCGGGCGGAATGACTTCCAGGGCCGTCAGGCAGGGACGGGTGACGCCCAGGCGGCGGCAGACCAGATCCGCGGCCCGCTCGGCCATCAGGCGGCACGTGGTCAGCTTCCCGCCGGTCAGCGTCGCGAAGTTGGTCAGGCCCTGGTCCTCGTGATCGAACAGGGCGAAGCCGCGGGACACGTTGCGCCCGTCGGAGCCGGCCGGGGAGCCCAGCAAGGGCCGGACGCCCGCGTAGGCGCGGATGAAGCGCATCGTTTCCAGCGCCGGCAGCATCGGCGACGCCTCGGCGATGATCAGGTCCACTTCCGCCACGGTCGGGTGGACGTCCGCAAGCGAATCGACGCGCCGGGACGTGGTGCCCAGGACCGAAACCGTTCCGCCCGGCATCAGGATGTCGGCGTTGCCGGGCTTCCGCAGGCGGTTGATGACGTGGTAGGCCATCCGCCCGTGGGTGATCAGCAGCGTGCCTGCGGAGTAGAGCATCTCGACGGGCGCGCCGGCCAGCAGCGCGACCTCCCGGGCCCAGGCGCCGGCCGCGTTCACGACCTGCCCGACCTCGATGCGCTGCTCGACCCCGGTGACGGCGTCCCGCACCCGCGCCGCGCGAATCCGGGTTCCCTCGCGCTCGAACCCCACCACCTTGGTGCGCCGCATCAGGCGGGCGCCCAGGCTGCGGGCCTGCGCGATGCTTTCCAGCGAAAGGCGGAACGGATCGACGGAGGCGTCGGGCACCTCGTAGACGGCGATCGTGTTCGGAGACAGGGCCGGCTCGCGTTCGCGGGCGACGGCGACGTCGATCGCCTTCGCCTGGATGCCGCTGGCCGCGCAGTACCCCGGGAAGTCCGCGACGTACTTTTCGTCGTCGCCCTGGACCGCGACGAAGTAGCCGCCCGTGTCCTGGATGGACCGGGACGCCACGCGCTTCAGGATTTCGCCCTCGGTGCGGCATTCGACGGCCGCCTCGTGGTCGTTGGACACATAGCGGGCGCCGCTGTGGAGCAGGCCGTGGTTGCGGCCGGAGGCTCCGGCGTTGATGTCTTCCGCCTCTACCAGAATGCAGTCGACGCCGCGCAGGGCCAGGTCACGCGCCAGCGCGGTTCCCGTCGCGCCGCCGCCGATGATCAGGACTTGGGTTTCCATCCGCACCCTCCACGGGCGCGAATCTACCTGATTGAAAGTCAGATCAACAGGGCAAATGCCATGGTGGCTGGCTTCATTTCCGCACCAGCAACTGCCCCTGCCGCGCGATGTCGATGGACTCGGCCAGCAGGCGGGCGGACTCCTGGGGCGCATGGAAGCCCGACGAATTTTCGGCTTCCACGAAGTCCAGGTAGAACTGTGCGCGGCGCTGCATCTTCCAGGCGGCTTCCAGGCTGGCGTCCGGCACGCCGGCGGCCCGGGCGGCCTTCAGGTCCCCGATCAGCGCGACGACCGCGTTCATCGCCCGATCCCTCATCCCCTTCGTCCGGGCCTGGATCTCTTCCGCACGGGCCTTCATTTCGGCCTCGGGCCACTTGTGGCAGGTCTGGCAGGCCCGGTTGATGTTCAGCAGCGGGCTGCGGACCTGGTGGTCGCTGACCTTCAGGGCGCCCTCGCGCTTGTAGGGCATGTGGCAATCGGCGCAGGCGACCCCCGACCGGGCGTGGATGCCCTGGTTCCACATCTCGAACTCGGGATGCTGGGCCTTCAGCACCGGCGCGCCCGACTCGGCGTGCGTCCAGTCCTTGAACCCCACCTCTTCGTAGTAGTCGACGATCTGATCCGCCTTCAGACCGTTCCGCCACGGGAAGACCAGGCGCTTTTCGGGGCCCTGGAAGTAGTACTCGACGTGGCACTGGCCGCACACGAACGTCCGCATTTCCTGCCGGGTCGCCATCGTGTTCACGTCGTAGTCGGGGATCCCCTGCAGCGCCTTGACCGCCTTGATGCCTTCCATGAAGGCCGGCCGGGTGACCCGCAGGGCCAGGGTCTTCGGCTCGTGGCAGTCGATGCAGGCGATGGGGTGCTTCACCAGCGCCTTCGCGTCGGCATACGACATCTTGTTGATGGCGTCGAAGCCCTTCATCGTGTCGCCGTCGCCCGCCTTGCGCCAGGGGATGACCATCGAGCCGTGGCAGTTCAGGCAGGTGCCGGGCTGCTTCACGACGCGCTGGCGCTCGGTGTAGATCTGGTCGTCCAGCATGAAGGCGTGGCCGCGCTCCTCGCGAAAATCCTTCGCGAAGGCATAGCCTGCCCAGATGGTCCGAAGTCCCGCGTCCTCGTCGCTCTTGGACTGCGACACCACCGTGCGCGGATCCTCCGAGGTCGGGACACGGGGCATGGCCTCGCTGCCGCCGAAGCGCGTCCGGACCATGTCCGTGGTGCGCTTGTACCCGTCGTACTGGAACGGGAAGTCCTGCCCCCAGACCTCCGGGTCCTCGATGTCGTCGGTGAGTTCCACCACCCGGTAGAAGGGGTTGCGCGCCTCCTGCTTCTTTTCGGAGATGTCCACCAGCAACGCGGCCGTCCCCGCCGCCACCGCCGCCCCCACCAGGAGGGTCGCGGCGGCCAGCCAGAACCAGCGACGCCTGCCCGGACCGCGTGTCGAATCGCCCATGATTCCTCCCCTCAGTGCAGGTGGCCCACGTCCCGGTGGCAACTGACGCAGGACAGCGCCCCGCCGCCGGGATGGGTGTCGATGGCCTGGACCACGTCGTGATGACAGTGCCGGCAGGCCTCCTCGGTCACCGCGAGGTTGGCCGCCTTGATCGCGATCGGCTCGTGGAAGTCGCCCAGGGTGAAGGCCCGCGAGTGGTGCCAGCCGTTCAGGCCCTTGACCAGATACTTGCGGAAGACGTTCGGCGGCGTATGGCAACTGTTGCACACGGCGACACTGCGGTGCGTGGATTTCGCCCAGCCGTCGAACTGGTCCTTCATGACGTGGCAGTTGGCGCATGCCGCCGGATCGTCGGTCAGGTAGGACCCGCCCCGGGCATACAGGAACGTGAACCCGCCCAGGCCCGCGGCCAGGCCGACCGCCGCCGCCGCACCCAGCATCACCCAGGAACCTGCACGCATGGATGCCTCCGGCCCCGTCGCTGCGTCAGCCCAGCATCGCCTTCAGGTCCTGCTCGACCGTGGTGGTCGGCATGATGTTGAACATGTCCACCAGCACGCCGACGGCGGCCGGGGTCAGGAAGGCGGGGAGGCTCGGCCCCAGGCGGATGTTCTTGATGCCCAGGTGCAGCAGCGTCAGCAGGATGGCCACGGCCTTCTGCTCGTACCAGGACAGCACCATGGACAGCGGCAGGCCGTTCACGTCGGTGCCGAAGGCGTTCGCCAGCGCGGCCGCGACCTGGATGGCGCTGTACGCGTCGTTGCACTGGCCCATGTCCAGCAGGCGCGGGATGCCGCCGATGGGGCCGAAGTCCAGCTTGTTGAACCGGTACTTGCCGCAGGCCAGCGTCAGGATCACGCAATCCTGGGGCACCGCCACCGCGAGGTCGGTGAAGTAGTTGCGCCCGGGCTTGGCGCCGTCACAGCCGCCGATCAGGAAGAAGTGCTTGATGGCGCCGCTCTTCACGGCGTCGATCACGGTCCCGGCGACGTTCAGCACGGCGTTGTGCCCGAAGCCGATGGTGATCTTCTGCTCGGGGACGTCCACGGTGAAGCCCGGGGCCGCCAGCGCCGCGTCGATGACGGGCTGGAAGTTCCCGTCGGCGATGTGGACCACGTTCGGCCACGCCACCAGGCCGGCGGTGAAGATGCGGGCCTGGTAGCCTTCGGCCGGCGCCTGGATGCAGTTCGTGGTCATCAGGATGGCGCCCGGGAAGGCGTCGAACTCCGCGAACTGGTTCTGCCAGGCGCCGCCGTAGTTGCCGACCAGGTGCGGGAACTTCTTCAGCCCCGGGTACGACAGCGCGGGCAGCATCTCGCCGTGGGTGTAGACGTTGATGCCCTTGCCGGCGGTCTGCAGCAGCAGGCCCTCCAACTCCTTCAGATCGTGGCCGGACACCAGGATGGCCTTGCCCGGAATGGGCGTGACCCGGACCTGCGTCGGTTCCGGATTGCCGTAGGCCCCCGTGTTCGCGCCGTCCAGCAGTCCCATGACCTTCAGGGTCACCGCGCCCACGCGCATCGACAGCCCCAGCAGGCCGTCCACGGTCGGCGGCACCGACACCAGCGTGTCCAAC
>CAINDP010000021.1 GCA_903847405.1 uncultured Myxococcales bacterium
CGAAGGGGCGGCGCCGCACGTCCACGACATCGGCGACAACCCCTCCACATCGCACCATGCCGTCGCCGATGCCGTGGTGTCGGCCGTGGCGCCGGGCTTCCTGGCGATCCTGGCCCCGTGGAAGGTCGGCGCGGCCGACGGATCCCGGGACGCGCCCCTGGTGCTGACGAACCTCGCATCCGGCGGCGGCAGCGCGGCCTGGACCGTGGCGGGCGTACACGGAACCGACGTCGTATGGCTGCGGGCTCCCGACGGTCCGGCGACGCTGGACCTGCCCGGGGGCAGGCAGATCAGGACCGACGCCGCGCTGGTCATCGTCAACCTCGACGACGGCCTGCTGGTGTACCGGGGCGGGACCGGCGTGACCTGGGACGGCACGCTGCACACTGCCCCGACCGCCGCCGACGGCCTCTGCATCGCGAGCCCCGGGCCCTAGGAACAGCCTCTGGGCACCAGGAACACTTCGCTTGCAACCGTCTGGGAACGTCCGATGATCTCCTCTGAAGATGAACGCACTGCTGGGCTTCCCGGGGAGAAACCGTGGCAAAGGACGCATCCTCGCCTCCCGCCCCGACGACCGCGGCCCCGGCCGGCGCGGCATTGGAGTCCTTTTCCAAGCGACTCGCCTACACCGCCCCCAGTCGACTGGGAACGAAACTCGTCCAGGAATTGCAGGACCTGACACGCGCCGACACCGTTGTCCTGCTGGCGGAAGAGTTGGACCCGAAGGGACGCAGGCTGATCGACGTTTCGGCCGACCAGACCGGAGCACCGCTTTCGCCCGGCGAACTGGAAGAAATCCGCCGAACCCTCACCAGCGAGCCCCTGCCCCGCCGACCCGAGGAGTTCCCGCCGGAACACCCCTTGCTGCCGGCGCTGTCACGCCTGGGCATCGCGGCCCCGCTGTGCATCCCGCTGCGGGTGGAAGAGGACCTGCCGGACGCGGTCCTGCTGCTGAACCTCCCGGATCCGGACCGGGTCGATGACGCGGAACAGATCATCGCTCCTCTTTCGCCCGTGATGGATCTGGCGTTGAAGCATGTGGTCGCCCACGTCCGAATCGAAAGGCAGGGGCGCGAACTGGAATCCTACTCGCGCGACCAGGAACGCCTGATCGACGAACGCACCGCCGAACTGAAGACCGCGAACCAGTCGCTGGCCGCTTCCTATCGTGACGTCCTGGGCCTGAAGGAAGAGGCCGTCCAGGCCCGACACCGCGCCGAGCAGGACGCGGCCCTGCTGCTGCAGAGTTCCCGGGAACTGGCGGAAAAGAACGCGGAACTGGAACGCCTCCTGTACACGGTTTCCCATGACCTGAAGGGGCCCGTGGTCACGATCCGGACCTTCCTGGGCTTTCTGGCGCGGGACACCGCGGCCGCCGACGTCGAGCAGATCGAACAGGACCTCGGCTTCATTTCCAGGGCCGCGGACACGCTGGCGCAACGCGTCCTGGCCGTGCTGGAACTGTCCCGGGTCGGCAGGGTGGTCCTCCCCCCGACCCGGGTCACCGTGCGGGAACTGGCGGAGGAAGCCCTCGCAGCAGTGGCCGGTATCGTCACAGCGCGCGGGATTCAGATCGACCTGTCCGTCCCCGATCTTACGCTGACCGGCGACCGGGTCGTGCTGGCGGAAATCTGGCTGAACCTGGTCGAGAACGCCGTGAAGTTCATGGGCGAACAGAAGGCGCCGCGCATCCGGATCGCCGCCGAGCCGCGGGACGGCGAGATCGTGTTCTTCGTGCACGACAACGGGATCGGCATCACGCCCAGTTTTCTGCCCAAGGTATTCGACCTGTTCCACAAGTTCGACCCGAAGGCCGAGGGCACCGGCGCCGGACTGGCCATCGTCAAGCGGATCGTGGAGTCCTGCCGGGGCCGCATCTGGGTGGAGTCCCCGGGACTGGAGCAGGGCTCACGTTTCTGCTTCACCCTGCCCGCATCGCTGGACGAACCCTCGGTGGATGCGGGGTAGGCCCACCGGCCAAGGGTCCCAGGGCACCACGCGCGGTGTGTGCTGGCTGCTGCATGTGGAAGGAAGTGCCCAGGGACGGAATTGAACCGCCGACACGCGGATTTTCAATCCGCTGCTCTACCAACTGAGCTACCTGGGCGTTGGTCAAAGGCGGGATTTTTTACCCCAAGGAGCGCCCGGGTGTCAAGAACGGAATTCCTGGGTCCCAGGAATCAGGGCCCGCGCGGCCCCCGAATTTCACGCCGACAGGCCCCGGATCGGCCCGCCCCGCACCTCCCGCCGGGTCCCTCCTTGTCCGCACCGCCCCGGGCAGGTAGAATCGCGGCGCTTTGAACCCCCGGGGAGTAGCGCAGCCTGGTAGCGCACCTGCTTTGGGAGCAGGACGTCGTCAGTTCGAATCTGATCTCCCCGACCTGTTCTTCCACGACTTCTGCGATAACAGCCGCCGCCGGATTGCCCCATGGCACCGTCCGTGTCCACAACCCCATCTTCGCCAGGTCCTGTGCTATTCTTTTCCAGGGTCAGGTCATCAGAGGCAATCCGGGAGTCGGTCCATGACGTTGCGGACGGACGAGGTTCTGGGCATTCTTGGGGCACACGGACCGGAACTGCGGCGATTGGGTGCCACGCGTCTGGGCCTGTTCGGATCCACCGTGCGCGGGGATGCCCGGGAGGACAGCGACCTCGACTTCCTGGTGGAACTGGACCGGAAGACGTTCGACTCGTACATGGACCTGAAGGTGTTCCTGGAAGACCTGTTCCATCGACCGATCGACCTGGTGCTGTCCGACGCGCTGAAACCCCGTCTTCGAGCCTCCATCCTCTCCGAGGTCCGGTATGTCCCGGGACTGTAGAGTCTGGCTGGACGATGCCCGCGGGCCAGGCTAGACATGGTTGTGTCGAGACTGCTTCTCCGACCGAAACCCGTCACCTGCCACCCTTTCCGCACCTGCGAGGTGGGCGAACCCCCCATAACCGGCTAGAATCTGTCCGGGTCACGCGGGATTCGCCCTTGGGCCATGCGCACGATCACCACGACCATCGGGAAGGCGGCCCCGGGCACGGGCGCGACTCCCACGCCGCACGCCGCCTGGGCGCGACCCTCGTCCTGATGCTGCTGTACATGGGTGTGGAGGTCGCGGGCGGGATCTGGACCGGGTCCCTGGCCCTGCTGTCCGACGCGGGCCACATGATGTCCGACGTGGCCGCCCTGGGGCTGTCGATGGTGGCACTGTGGGTCGCCCAGCGCCCACCGACGCCCCGGCGATCCTTCGGGTACTACCGGGCCGAAATCCTCGCCGCACTGGTGAACGCGGCCGCCCTGTTCGCCGTGGCGGCCCTGGTGCTGATCGAGGCGGTGGAGCGCCTGCAGGCGCCACCGGACGTCCGGGGCGGCCCGATGCTGATCATCGCCGCGGGCGGCCTGGTCATCAACCTGGCGGGCCTGGCCCTGCTGCACGGCATCCGGACCCAGAACCTGAACGTCCGCGGCGCCTTTCTGCACATGGTGGGCGACACGCTGGGCAGCCTGGGAGCCATCGCCTCGGGCATCGCGATCCTGGGCCCCGGCTGGACCTGGGCCGACCCCGTGGCCTCGATCGTCATCGCCGTCCTGATCGTCGTGTCGGCATGGCGTCTGCTGAAGGAAGCCCTGGCCGTCCTGATGGAGGGCGCCCCGGCGCACCTGGATCCGGACCGCCTGCAGTCCGCGGTCCTGGCGATACCCGGCGTCTGCAGCGTCCACGATCTGCACGTCTGGACGATCGGCAGCGGCCTGGAAAGCCTGTCCTGCCACGTCGTCGCCGACCCCGCCCGCCCCTACGGCGACCTGCTGCACGACATCCAGACGGTGGTCGCGACGTTCCACATCAGCCACGTCACCATCCAGGTCGAACCGGGCGATTGCGGCATCGATTGTCTGAAGGGTTGAAGCGAATCGGTTCGCGGAAGGGGATCAGACCGCCGCGGCCGCGACGTCGGCCGCCACGCGCCGCGCGCACAGCAGGGCCGCGCCGGTGGCCGTGACGAACTGGGGCGCGGCAGGCACGGCGACGGGGACGCCCAGGGCGTTGGACAGGGCACGAACGACCGCCTGGGAATACATGGTCCCGCCGGTGGCCACAACGGGGGCCTTCACCCCCACCTGGCGCCCCAGGGACGCCACCCGCCCGCACACCGACGTCAGGACGCCCTTCAGGATCCGCGCAGGCGGGTGACGCGCCGACAGCAGGCCGACGACCTCGGACTCGGCGAACACGGTGCAGGTGCTGGTCACCGGCAGGGGCTCGACCTCGTCGCATGCCACGGCGTCGAACTCCTCGAACGGAATGTGCAGGACGCGGCTCATGACCTCCAGGAACCGTCCGGTTCCCGCGGCGCACCGATCGTTCATCGCGAAATCGACGACTTTTCCCGCCTCCACCCGCACGACCTTGCTGTCCTGCCCGCCGATGTCCACCACGGTCGCCGCGACGGGCGCCACGAAACCCACGCCTGCCGCCAGGGCGGTGATCTCGCTGACCTGGGCCAGGCGGGCTTCGTACAGGGCGCGTCCGTAGCCGGTGGTCAGGACCGGGATCCCTTCCGCACCGCACTCCCGCAACGCACGCTCGGCCGCGACGCGCATGTCCGGCATGGACGGCACGACGACGCTGGCGATGACCCGCCCGTCTTCCATCATCACGCACTTGGTGGCGGTGGAGCCGATGTCCAGGCCGGCAACGCGGGTCATCCGGATGCCCCCAGGGTTTCGAAGAACGGCACCAGGCGCTGCTGGAGGTGCTCGAACGACACCGACCGGGGATCGGCCATGTCCGCCTCCACCACGACGCCCGTGGCGCCGGTGGCCGACGACACGGCCGTCTTGACGCCGAACTGGCCCAGCGAATAGCGCTTGCACGAACGGTTCGAGTGCAGGACGAAGCCGGTGGCGTCGAACTTCCGCACCATGTTCGACAGGACCTTCACCCGGTGGGCCGCGCCGTGGTTCAGGATGATGTCGGTGTACACCTTGGCCAGGCTGGTGAAGGGATCCTCCGGCTCCAGGTGCTCGACGGTCCAGGCGCTGGTGTACGTGTCGCCCACCAGGGACACGTGGTACTGCTCGAACAATTTCTTCAACTGCTTGTGCACGGGCCAGATCGCGATGTTGTCCCAGACCACCCGGGCGCGCTCGTCGGGAACGGAGGAAATGCCCGCCTTCATGCGCTCCCGCACCTCGTCCCGGAGGGCCCGGTAGTAGGAAATGCAGCGCCGCGTGCCGCGCATCGACACGATCGGGGCCATGTGGACGAAGGCGTCGAACGACGTGAAGGGCGCCGGGCGCTCGGCCGCCATCGCCAGGACCTCGGCCCACAACTCCAGCGCATCCCGGGACCGCAGCACCACCTTCGACAGGCGGTCTTCCGTCACGCGCCGGCCGCCCAGGCGGGCCACCTCGGCCGCGATGTGGACCAACTGCTCGCGGACGTAGGCCACGTCGGCCTCGGTCGGCGCGGCGTCGTTGAAGGGCGTGTCCAGGAACAGCAGCGGCACGTTGAACCGTTCGGCGGTGACCCGGAACCAGTTCTGGACGGTCCCGCAGATGTTGTTCGACACCAGGATGACGTCCGGCGGGACCAGGTGGCCCAGGGGCGTGCGGCCGCTGATCTGGCTGCCCACGTCCACGCGGAAGTAGCTGCACAGGTCGCGGGAATACCCTTCGGCCTCGGTCTGCTCGGCCAGGTCCTGGGACATGCCGCGCGCCGCGCAGATGGCCGCGTGGTTTTCGGGATAGAACGGAATGAAGCCCGCCGCCAGCACGATTTCGACCGGCGAGCCGGACGTCACCCAGGCGACCGGGCGCCCGATCTTCGACCCGAAACGGGTCCACAGCACCTGGTTGCGGATGGTGGTCTGCAGGCGCTTGTTCGCACGCAGTTTGATCACGGTAGCGCCTCCAGCAGGGTCTGGACCCGCGTCCGATCGCCCCCCGTCATCGTAATCTGGCGATCCACCTCCAGCACCAGGGAGGGGATGCCGACCTCCTTCAGGGCGGCCACCAGGGACGGCGCCTCGAAGGCGCTGGGATCGCAGAACTTGTAGTGCAGCAGGATCGCGGCCTTCACCCCGGCCTCCCGCGCCCGCGCCGCGACGCCCCGGGGACGTCCCGACACGAACCGCTCGGGGCTGTGGACCGGTCGGTGCATCAGGCTTTCGGCGATGGCCTTCAGCCGGTTCGGCGGGTCCCGGCGCACCCGGCGCCCCGCATCGCGCGTGCCGGTGTTCGTGTCGTCCGAAACGATGGCGGCGCCCAGGGATTCCAGGTCGCGAATCCACTGGACGGAGGGGACCAGTTCACCCGACAGCAGGATCGGGATGCCGTCCGTGCCGGTCGGCGCGGCATCGGCAGGAAAGACCTCGTCGCACAGCGCCAGGAAGGCCCGGGGCGCCATCACCTGGGCGGCGATGGCCGCGGCGTAGGCCCGGGACGCCGGAATGTCGCGGGTCGGCAGGCGGCCGAACAGGTTGCCCACGCGGACGCGCACGGCCTCCCGGTCGACCACGGCCGTTTCCAGGACCCCCAGGTCCAGCGGACGCCCCAGGATCGCCTCGGTTTCCCGGCAGAGGTCCAGCAGGGCCAGCGTGGCGTGGCGATCCGCCGCCTCGGACTCCACCGCGATGGGAAGGCGCAACGACACGACCGGAAGGGACGGCATCGCGGCGTTCAGGATGCCCGGAACCGTCGTCACCGCATCGCAACCGCTGGTCGAGCCCACCAGCCCGATCGGCAGGTCGGCCTGGAGCAGTGTCTCCAGCATCGACCGCACCGGCGCGCAGGCGAAGGCCTGCAGGACGCCGTCGGCCTGGGGATACCCGTCCATGGGTCGCGGGAGCATGCGCACGCCCGCCAGTCCGAAGGCGTCGAACACCTCCAGGGGGAAGTACGAGGACAGCCCCAGGCCGAGGGCTCGTCCCTCCAGCGCCGCCCGGGACCTTGCCTCGGCAATCGGGTCGTCCGCCACCGCATCCAGCCGATCTGCCACCATCCGGGCCTCCTCCGTCCGGGTAGTATGACACCCGATCCGGCACGGTCAAGCCGCGTCCGACCGCACCGCATCGCCCGCCGGATGCGCCACGGGGCGGCGTCGGAAGGGCCCGGGGCCCGCGGGTTCCGTTGCCGGATCGTCGGCGGCGCTTGACTTGCCGCCTCCGGCATCAAATAATGTCTGCTACGGCATAGGTGGCCGGCCGGTGCCCGTCACCGACCGTTGGAACAGGAGTTTGGCCGTGGCAAAGAAGACCCCGACACCTCCGGCTCCCGTTGTGGAGAAGCCGAAGGCACCGCCCGCGAAGGTCGCGGCGAAGAAGAGCGCACCCCCGCCGCCCCCCGCCGTGGAGGAGCCGAAGCTGCCGCCGGCGAAGGTTGCCGCAAAGGCCGCGCCGAAGGCCGCCCCGAAGGCTGCCCCGAAGGCTGCCCCGACGGCCGCCCCGAAGAAGGTCGCCCCCCCACCGCCCCCGGTGGTGGAAGTTCCGAAGCCGCCGGTTGCGAAGGTCGTCGCGAAGAAAGTCGCGCCCCCGCCGCCCCCGGACGATCTCGAGGACGATTCCGATTCCGATTCCGAGTCCGAAGCCGATCTCCCGCCCGTGAAGGTTCAGGCCAAGAAGACGGCGGCGGCCGGCGTCGACGACGAACTGAAGCGTCTGTCGCCTGCGGAAATCAAAGAATTCTGCGACATGCTCCAGGAAAAGCGGAAGTCGCTGATCGAGTCGGCCCGGGACACCCTGCTGTCCCAGGAGGACCTCGAAGTCCGTGCGCCGGACGAGGTCGATCAGGCCACGACGGAATACGATCAGTCCTTCGAGTACCGGATGCGCGACCGGGAAAAGTTCCTGCTGCGCAAGATCGAAAAGGCCCTCGCGCGCATCGACGAGGGCGAGTACGACCTGTGCGAGGGCTGCGGGAACCCGATCGGGCGCAAGCGCCTGATGGCGCGCCCCGAAACCACGTACTGCATCGTCTGCAAGGAAGAGCAGGAGCGCCAGGAAAAGATGTTCCAGAAGAAGCGCCAGATGCGCGCCACACTGGAATTCTGACCGCCCCGCGTCCCTGCCCGACCGCCCCCGTTCACCCCAGCAGGAAGGCTCGCGACGACGCCAGGGCGGCATCCCATCCCGCGGTCGCGTCCACGCGCACCCCGTCCTCCCGACGCAGCCACGTCAACTGGCGCTTGGCATAGTTGCGGTGCCCGCGCGCAACGCTTTCCCGCATGGCCGACTCGGTGCATCGCCCCAGGATGAAGTCCACGACGGGCGCGTAGCCCGAGGTCCGGAGGGGCCGGGCGTCCGGGGCGATGCCCCTGGCGAGGACCGCGCGAACCTCGTCCACCAGGCCTTCATCGAACATCCGGGCCGCCCGGGCATCGATGCGGGCGTACAGGGCAAGCCGGGGCAACTGGGGCACCAGGCGCAGGACCTCCGCCCGGACGACCGGCTGTGGAGCGATCGACTGAAAGTGCGACAGGGGCAGCCCCGTGGCCTCGAAGACCTCCAGCGCCCGGCCCACGCGCTGGGTGTCGCCCGGGGCCAGGCGGGCGGCCGTGGGCGGGTCCACCACCGCCAGTCGCCCGTGCGCCGCCACGACACCCTCCCGGACGATGCTGTCGACGACCGCGGCGCGCACCTCGGCGGGAACGGGCGGGATCGCCGACAGCCCCTCGAACAGGGCGCGCATCCAGAAGAACGTTCCGCCCACCAGGACGGGAATGCGGCCCCGGGCGTCCAGATCCGCCAGCACCTCCGCGGCGCGACGGGCCCAGTCCCCGGCGTCCGGTTCCTGGTCGGGCTCCAGGTAGGCGAACAGGTGATGCGGCGCCGCGGCGAACTGGTCGGGTGACGGCGCGGCGGTTCCGATGGGGAGGTGACGGAAGACCTGCATCGAGTCGGCGTTGACGACCTCGCCGCCCAGGGTCCGAGCCAGGGCCACGGCGAGGTCCGATTTGCCCACGGCCGTGGGCCCCATGACGCAGATCGCACGCATCCGGGGCTACCTCCCGAACCACCGCAGGACCGATCCCATCGGGTGCACCACGACCGCCTGGCGACCGTGCGGGCAGTAGGCCGACAGGTCCGCCACACCGTCCATCGCGTGCAGCAGCGCCCGGACCTCGGATTCGGTCAGGGGATCCCCCGCCCGGACCGACGCATGGCAGGCCACCGTGGCGACCAGGCGGTGCAGGCGCTCGGTGCCGGTGGAGGAACCCTCCTCGGACGCCGCCGCCAGGCACTCCTTCACGACGTGGGCGATGGAGCGCCCCCGCAGGATCGCCGGTACCGCGCGAACGGCCACCGCATCCCCCGAGTACGCCTCCAGGTCGAAGCCCAGGCGCGCCAGCGTTTCCTGGGCCCCCTCCAGGCGGCCCGCCTCGGCCGGGTCCAGCGGGACGACCTCCGGGAACAGCAGCGGTTCCACGGCCACCCGGCCGCCCTGCAGCGCACCCCACAGGCGGTCGAAGTTCACGCGCTCGTGGGCCGCGTGCTGGTCCACCAGCACCAGCGTCCCTTCGCCTTCGCAGACGAGGACGGTGTTCGCCACCTGGCCGACGTACCGCAAGCCGGACATACCCGTCGCGGGCGCCGGAGCACCGAAAAGCTCGGCAGGGTGCCCGGCAGAGGCATCGCGGATCCCCGGCGCCCCCCCCGGCTGGGCCCCGGACGGCAGCGCCCCGCCCCACTCCGGAAATGGGGACAGACACCGATTTTCGGTCGACTGCGTTCCCGCCCCCACGTCGATCCAGGGCGTGCCGGCGAGGGCCGCGTGGACGGCCTCGAACACCGCGCCGGCGACCTCCCGGGGCTGCCGGAACCGGACCTCGGACTTCCGCGGGTGGACGTTCACGTCAACGTCGGCCGGCACCACGTCGATGCGGACGACGGCCACCGGGAACCTGCCGGCAGGCAGCAGGACCGAGTACGCCTGCAGGATCGCCCGGCGCAGCGCCAGGTCGGCCACCGGCCGATTGTTCACCAGGACCACGATGCGCGACGGATCGCCCCGGGCCGCGTCGGGCGGCGCCGCCACCCCGGTCACCCGGATGCCTTCCCGCGCCAGGTCCAGATCCAGCAGGCCGTTCGTCGCCTCCCGGCCGAACGCCGACGCCACCCGGTCGGCGAACCGCGTACAGGGCGGCAGATCCAGCACGCGCCGGCCGCCCGACTGCAGCACGAAATGCACCTGGGGCCACGCCAGGGCCGCCTTGATCACCACGTCCGCCACGGCGGCCGACTGCGCCCGCTCGCCCTTCTGGAACTTGAGGCGCGCGGGAACGTTGAAGAACAGTTCGTCCACCGTCACGGCCGTGCCGCGGGGACAGGCCTCCGGACGGGTCTCCAGCCGGCCGTTCGTCGCGTCCACGCGGATGCCGACGTCCTCCTCGGACCGGCGGGTGACCAGGCTGAACCGGGAAACCGACGCGATGGACGGCAGGGCCTCGCCGCGGAATCCCATCGTGCGGATCGTGTCCAGATCCTCGGCCGTCGCGATCTTGCTGGTGGCGTGGCGCTGCAGGGCCAGGACCGCCTCCTCGGGACCCATGCCGCCGCCGTCGTCCACCACGCGGACCCGGCCCAGCCCGCCGCGTTCCGCCTCCACGACGATTCGCGCGGCCCCCGCGTCGATGGCGTTTTCGACCAGTTCCTTGACCACCGAGGCCGGGTTTTCCACCACTTCGCCGGCGGCAATCTGGTTCACGAGGTCGTCCGGAAGGACGCGGATTCGGGGCGCGCTCATGGGCCGAAGGTACAGGCCCGGACCCCATCCCGTCAACGAGGGAATCCCCCGCGGACCCGGCTTGACCGACGCGGACGCCCCCCGTATCCTCGCCCCCATGAATCGCAAACGCTCCACCGGAAGCCCGGACACGCCGACCCTGAACGTCCGGCCGGGCGAGGTCCCGCCGCCCCACAGCCCCGAGGCCGAAACCTCGCTGCTGGGCACGATCCTCATCGACCAGACGGCGTTCCCCTCGGCGCTGGAGTTCCTGCGGGCCGACGACTTCTTCATGCCGGCCCACCAGATGATCTTCGAGGCCATGACCCGGCTGTTCGAGGCCGGCCAGGGCATCGATCCGGTGACGGTGGCCGATGCCCTTCGGTCCCGGGGCCACCTGGAGTCGGCGGGCGGCATGGCGCGCCTGTCCAACCTGATCAGCGACGCCGCGCCGTCCACGTCCGCCGAGTTCCACGCGAAGATCGTCAAGGACAAGGCCCTGGTGCGCCGGATGATCGCCACGGCCAGCACCATCGTGTCCGAAGGCTACGCGGCCGAACTGGAACCCAAGGAATTCATGGATCGGGCCGAGGCAGCCTTCTTTGCGGCCGGCGAGGCGCGCCTGTCCGGGACCATCCAGCGCCTGGACGAAACCCTGGACCGCGCGATGCAGCGCATCGAGTTCCGGTACGAGAACCGGGTCCACACGACCGGCATCCCGACGGGCTACCAGCACCTCGACAACATGCTGATGGGGCTGCAGAAGTCCGACCTGGTCATCGTGGCCGCGCGGCCCTCCATGGGCAAGACGTCCTTCGCCCTGAACCTTGCGCTGAACGCATCCCGCCTGGGGACGCGCCATCACACCCTGTTCTGTTCGCTGGAAATGTCCGAGCCCCAGATCACGGACCGCCTGCTGACGATCCAGTCGATGGTCGAGTCCGGACGCATCCGCAAGGGCTACCTGGCCCCGTCGGAGCTGGACCACCTGCGCCGCGTGCGGGAGGAAATGCGGGACATCCCCTTCTACATCGACGACAGCCCCAAGCTGGGCGTCCTGGAACTGCGGGCCAAGGCACGGCGCATGGCGTTCAAGGGCGAACTGGACCTGGTGATGGTGGACTACCTGCAGTTGATGGATCCGACCGACAAGCGGATCAGCCGCGAGCAGCAGATCAGCGAGATTTCGCGGTCCCTGAAGGCGCTGGCCAAGGAACTGCAGGTTCCCGTCATCGCCCTGTCCCAGTTGTCCCGTGCGCCCGAGCAGCGCAAGGGCGACGACCGGCGCCCGATCCTGTCGGACCTTCGCGACTCGGGTGCCATCGAGCAGGACGCCGACGTGGTGATGTTCCTGTATCGACCGGAGTACTACGACCGGGAAAAGACGAAGGAAGAGGACCGCAACGTCCTGGAAATCATCATCGCCAAGCAGCGAAACGGCGCGACCGGCAAGGTCCGCCTGACGTTCCGCCCCGACACCATGACCGTCGCCGACCGCGAGGAAGCCCCGACAGACGACTGACCCGCCCGAGCACGCAGGCGGAGGCGCGATCTCAATCGCGCCGGAGACGGAGTCGCCTCGGGCCTACTGAACGTCAGTACATTCCGTGGTTGTCGGAACCGCGCATGCGGGGACGCTCGGACAGCACGCGGATCAACTGGGAGGGCTCGGCGATCACCAGGTCGGCGCCCTTTTCCTTCTGGGCCACCAGGATCTTCTTGTCCAGGCCGAACGCCACGCCGATCACGGTCATGCGATAGCGCTCCTTCAACTGCGTGAAGCTGCGGCCGTCCCGGGCCGTGTTGCCCACGTAGCCGATCCGGATCAACTGCTCGATGCCTTCCTGGGCCCGGACGCGCTCGATCGCCTCGGTGATCCGCGTGGTGTAGTCCGCCGATCCCGCGCCGCCGACGCCCAGGTTGCGGATCCAGGTCACCTCTTCCTGGTCGGCCATGCCCATGCCCATGGCGTCCTGGCCCACGATGACGTCCACCAGGCCGCCCATGCCGATGTTGTGCAGGGCGAACTGGGCCTCGGCCTGGCTGCGGGCCGTCAGCACCGCGAAGGGGCAGCGCTTGCGCATCTGCAGCAGGTCCTCGGGGTCCATCCAGCACGTTTCCAGCCGGATGGCGCCGTCCCCGGTCATGAACTGCCGGGCGCGGCCGTACTCCTTGGCGAACAGTTCCTCGCCCAGGTAGACCTCGGCCAGCACGCGCTTGACCAGATTGTCCATCATGATGTGGCCCTCGGAGAGGACCATCCAGCGGTTCGTCGTCTTCAGGCGCGGGAAGCCCCGCTTGCCGCCGCCCCGGCTGCGCAGCGTCTTGTTGAACTCGGGGATGTTCTTGCGCTCGGCCAGATCGCCCAGCGTGTCGGTGATCCGGCCGCTGGTCCGCATCGCGTCCAGCAGATCCCGGCCGTCGTACCCCCCGAAGTCGTCCTCGCTGAGCTCCTCGGACAGGTGCTGCACGGCGTTGGCCAGCAGCGCGTTCAGTACCTCGAAGTCGGACTCGAAGTCGTTGGCCTCGGTGAAGACCTTCACGTCCTCGACCGTGTAGACCGGCCCGCCCGTGGGCTTCACGCCCAGCAGGGAGGTCAGGTACGTGTCGACCCCCCGGCTGACCGCCATGCCCAGGCTGACCGACTGGTCAACGAGGGCATCTTCCATGTCGAAGATCAGAATGTCGTAGTTCGAAGGAAGTGCCATGCCTCGTCATCCTCCCGGCTGGAAGCGGAACGGCCAGCGGATGATACAGACCCCGCCGTCCGGCTTCGGAAACTTCAGTTGCGAAACCTGGCGTAGGACGCAGGCTTCGACGCTCGCATTCAACTCGTTGGTCGTGGACGAAACCCCGGACACGGACCCGTCCGGCTCGATGGTGAACCGCACTTCCAGGCGCCCCGAAAGGTTGCCGTATCGCTGCAACTCGGCCTCGTAGCACGCACGGTAGGCGCCCGATCGACCCGCCACGACACGCTGTACGGCATTCTTCTCACAGAAGCCCGAGGGGCGCGCTTCCGCCATGACGACCTGGGGCTTCGCGGCCTTCGGCAGCGCCGCCTCCGAGAACAGGACCGGGAGGCTCGACGGACACGGCCCGCCCGGCAAGCATGCCACACCGGGGAAGAAGGCCGCCAGCGCACCGAACGGCGCCCCCGGCGCACCAAGGGTTTCCGCCGTCGCGTCGAGGATCTGGGTGGTCGTGACGTCCTTCGCCCGGATGACCACGTCCACCAGCGGCGCGACAGGAACCTTCCCCTGCAGGACACCGAGGGCCTGGGCCAGCCTGCCGCCGAAACCACGTTCCGCCACCCACGGCACGGTCAGCTTGAACAACTTCTTGCCGTCGGCCACGGCCTGCGTGCCTTCCGGCCACCCGGCCAGCGGCAGGACGGACTTCGCCGGCGGATACAGGTCCGCCCCCGACGGGGTCAGGGCCACCAGGACGCGCGGGCCCCGGGGAGCCTCCACGCCCGGCACGGCCGGAAGGTCCTTGAAGAACACGGGCATAACGCGCCCGATCGGTCCCGGGGGAAGCAGGCGCAGGTCGTTCACGCCCGCCGCCACGGCCAACTCGAAGGCGCCGTTCAGCACGGTCGCGGGCAGGTTCGCCGCGGCCAGCAC
This sequence comes from uncultured Myxococcales bacterium, assembly GCA_903847405.1. GTDB lineage: Bacteria > Myxococcota_A > UBA9042 > DTJE01 > DTJE01 > CAIZWN01. The sequence continues at coordinate 14,344 of CAINDP010000021.1, forward strand.
CAGCGCGGGACGGCCCCGTTCCCCCCGGGAGGCGGACAGGACGCCCGGTGCGACGGTGGCGGGGAACGCACGCGACTCCAGGGACTCGGCGACGGCCCGGGCCTTCCCGATCGCCGGCGTGGCGGCTTCCCCGACCGGGGGCGTCACCGCGGCAAGGTCGACCGCCGATGCCGCCAGGGCGCCCGGGAAGCCCGCACCGACGGACAGGTCGGCGACCTTGCCGGCAGCCCATCCGAACGTCGGTCGGACGCCGGCCTTCAGGCCCTCGGCATCCAGGGACAGGACCAGCAGCGGGACGTAGGTCCCCTGAACCCCCGTGGCGGGCGTTCCGGAACGCGGTTCGGCCCCGGGCGACACGGGAATCGGGAAGGCCCGTTCCCCCATCGCCGCAGCCACATCCTTGGACACGCGGGCGAACACGTCGGCCAGTCCCTTGTCCGTTCCGGCGCCGCGCCGCAGAAGGTCCTCCAGCGTTCGCAGGGTGGACGGGAACACGGTTTCGCGGGGATCCCGGGTCATGGCGGTGGGCAGCCCGGGGATGGACGCCTGCAACTGCCGTCCGCGCTCGGATTCGGGCGCCGCCAGTGCCAGGCGCAGCCCGTCCGCCAGTTTCCACGCCACCAGGGCGCGAACCGCGGGGGCCGCCTCGGCATCCGACGCGGCATACGCCAGCGCCGCCGTCAGGTCGCCCGCGCCCTTGCCCCAGGCCAGGGCCAGCGATTCCAGGACCGCCGGCAGCGGGGCCGGAGCCCCCTTCGCGATCGTCACCACCGAGCCCAGGAACTGCCCGACGGTGCCGGGCTCGGAGCCCTCGCGGGCGACCAGGCGCGACAAGGCCGGATTCTGGGCGGACAGGCCCGCGGCCACGCCACCGAAGGCGAAGCGGGCATACGCGGCGGCAGCCACCGGGTCGGTCGCGGCGCGCTCCTTCAACGCGCCCAGACTGCCGACGAAGGCGTCGTCCAGCGAATACGTCGTCAGGACGGGCAGGGCCGATTCCAGCGAGAACGGGGGTGGCCCCTTCTTCCCGCACCCGGAAAAGGCCGCAACCAGCACCAGGGCCGCGACGAACCGCCACCCGGCACCCTGCACCAACCGAACACGGCGCTCGACGACTGCCATCATTGATTCCTCCTCCTTGGCAACAGGTCGGAGTATATCCCGCGCATGCGCGCACTTGGAAACGGGCTGGGGTGACGATGAAGGCGATGGGGGTTGGAGCCTAGAACTCCATGATCTCCTTTTCCTTCTTCGAGGCCGTATCGTCCACCAGCTTGACGAAGCGGTCGGTTTCCTTGTCGATCTTCTCGAGGGCCTTCTTCTGATCGTCCTCGGGCAGCCCGTCGGCCTTTTCCAGCCTGCCGCGGCCATCGCGCCGCAGGTTGCGGATCGCGATCTTGGCGTCCTCGGACAGCCGCTTGATCTGCTTGACCAGATCCTTGCGGCGCTCGGTCGTCAGCGGCGGGATCGGCAGCCGGACGATGTCGCCGTCGTTCGAGGGCGTCAGGCCCAGGTCCGCGGCCGCCAGGGCCTTTTCGATGTGGATGATCAGCTTCTTGTCCCAGGGGCGGATCATGATCAGGCGGGCATCGGGCACCGTCAGGGCGGCCACCTGCGACAGCGCCGTGGGCACCCCGTAGTACTCGACCTTGATCCCTTCCAGGATGGCGAGGTTCGCCCGGCCCGTCCGCACGCGGGACAGGTCCTTTTCGAAGGCCTCGATGGCCTTCTTGAAACCGCCGTCCAGGTCCTTGATTGTCGTTTCGATCATCGTCCTTCCTCCTGAGTGACCCGCGTCCCGACTGGCTCGCCCATCAGGACGCGCGCCAGATTCCCGGGAGTCCGGATGCTGAAGACCACCAGCGGCAGCTGATGCTCGCGGCACAGGGCGATGGCGGTTGCGTCCATCACCCCCAGGCCGCGCTCCAGGACCTCCGAGTACGTGACCGTATCATAGCGGGTTGCAGTGGGATCCGTCACCGGGTCCGCCGTATAGACCCCGTCCACCTTCGTCGCCTTCAGGATCGCGTCGGCCTTGATTTCCAGCGCCCGGAGCACCGCGGCGGTGTCGGTCGAGAAATACGGGTGGCCGGTGCCTGCGGCCAGGATCACGACCCGCCCCTTTTCCAGGTGCCGCAGGCAGCGGCGCCGGATGAAGGGCTCGGCCACCTGCCGCATTTCCAGGGCGGTCATCACGCGGGTGGGAACCCCCTGCCGCTCCAGGACATCCTGGAACACCAGGGCGTTCATCACGGTGGCCAGCATGCCGACCGTGTCGGCCGTGGCCCGATCGAACTGGCGGCCCACCTCGGACACGCCGCGGAAATAGTTCCCGCCCCCGATGACGATGGCGACGTCCGCGCCCAGTTCCCGCGCGTCCTTCACCTCGCCGGCGAAGCGGGCCACCATGTCGGCGTCAACGCCGCCGCTCTTCGCGCCCTGGAGGGCCTCACCGGACAGTTTCAGCACGATGCGCTTGTAGGCCAGCGTGCCGGTCCCGGAAGTCGGTTCCATTCAGCACCTCGCCGGCTGGAAAGTAGCGGGGGATGGCGCGGCCCCGGGACGTCCCCGAGGCCGCGCGTCGTTCCGTCAGCCCGGGATCACAGCCCTTCGCCCAGGTTGAACCGGGCAAAGCGCCGAACCTTGATGTTTTCGCCGCAACGACCGATCACGTCGGTCAGCAGGTCCTTGACGGTCTTGCTGTCGTCGCGGATGTAGGTCATTTCCATCAGGCAGATCTCGCCGAACCACTTGTTCAGCTTGCCTTCCACGATGCGGGCCAGGACTTCCGCCGGCTTCTTGGATTCGCCGATCTGGGCCAGGGCGATTTCCTTCTGCTTTTCGACCAGCTCGACCGGGACTTCCTCGCGAACCACGTACAGCGGTCCCATCGCGGCGATCTGCAGGCAGATTTCCTTCGCGAAGGCGTTGAAGTTGTCCGAGCGGGCCACGAAGTCCGTCTCGCTGTTGATTTCGACCAGGACGCCCAGGCGGCCTTCGCCGTGGATGTAGGACGCGATCTTCCCGTCCTTCGCGTCGCGGCTGGTCTTCTTGACGGCCACTGCCGCGTTGCGCTTCTTCAGCCACTCGATGGCCTTGTCCATGTTCCCGTCGGAATCTTCCAACGCCTTCTTGCAGTCCAGGATGCCGGCGCCGGTCATGGTACGCAGTTCCTTCACCAGTTCGCTGCTGACGGCCATGGGGAACCTCCTCTGCTACTCGTTTGGAAAAGCCCCGGCGTCCTCTGCCGGGACCATCGCTTCACACTTATTCGGCGATCAGCCCTCGACCGGCTCGGTCGCGCGGGCGCCGCGGATGACGACTTCCGGGCCGGGGCCATCGGCCTGGGCGGCCGGAGCTTCCCAGGAATCGTTTTCGCCCTTGTGCTTCTGACCCGCCTCGAGGCAGGCATTGGCGAAGGACGTCATCATCAGGCGGATCGAGCGGATCGCGTCGTCGTTGCCGGGGATGACGTACGTGATGTTGTCCGGGTCGCAGTTGGTGTCGACCAGCGCGACGACGGGGATGCCGATGCGGTTGGCTTCGCGGACCGCGATCTTTTCCCGGTTCGGATCGATGACGACCATGGCGCCCGGCAGGCCCTTCAGGTGGCGCAGGCCGCGCAGGTTCTTCAGCATCTTGACCTGCTCCTTTTCCAGCCGAACGACCTCCTTCTTCTGGAGGCGCTCGACGGAACCTTCGGCCAGCAGGGTATCGATGTCGTTCAGGCGCTCCAGGGACTTGCGCAGGGTCACGAAGTTGGTCAGCGTGCCGCCCAGCCACCGGTTGGTGACGTAGGGCATGCGGGCGCGCAGAGCCTCTTCCTCGACCACCAACTGGGCCTGGGGCTTGGTGCCGACGAACAGGACGGACTCGCCGTCAGCCACGCACCGGTTCAGGAAGCCCAGGGCCTCGTTCAGCAGCTTGACGGTCTTCTGGAGGTCCACGATGTGGATGCCGTTGCGGGCGCCGAAGATGAAGTGCTTCATCTTCGGGTTCCAGCGCTTGGTCCGGTGACCGAAGTGAACGCCGGATTCCAGAAGCTCGCGCAGGGTGATGTTCGGCATGGGTCAGGTTCCTCCGTTATCGCGGGAGCCCGTCGTTGCGGGCCCCGCCCTCCATCCCCCTTCCGGCGCCGCGAAGCGCCACGGATTTGCGGGGGATGTGTGAGCTCTTCCGCCGCACTGTGCGGTGAAAGGCGGGGTTGTTTACCACTTTTCGCGAATGGACGCAAGGGGTACGGCAGCCGGAGGGAGGGGCCGGGGGGCTACAGGAACTCCTGGATCTTCATCAGCACGCGGGGCGGATCGCTGTAGGTCCGCGCCAGCGTGTCCAGGCGTTCCCGCAACGCGCGGGTCTGATCCATCGCGCGGCGCTTGAAGGCTTCCTGGTCGGCGGGAGACATGCTGCGGATCAGGGCGCGCCCACTGGCCCGGGCCTCCAGGATCCGGTCGCGGTGATCGACCAGGTACTTGTCCAGTTCGGTGATCGCCGCCTGGGTGTTGCCCGCCGTCTGTTCCAGGATCTTCACCGCCTGGTCCAGGTGGTAGATCGACTCGCCCTGGAGGCGCTCGACCTCGCTCTGGCAACCGGCCGTCGCGATCAAGGCGGCGACGATCGAAAGGATCGGAACGGCCCATCGCATCGAATGTCGAGTCGTTTGCATCACCTTCCGGCCTTCGGCACGACCGCCGAATCGAACGCGCAGATCGTACTCCGGGGGCCCGGGCTGTCAACCGAGGGGCCGGGCGGGAAGGCGTCCCGGGAGGAGGGGTCATTGAACAGGGTCCCTTCGGGCGATAGTATCCCGGTGCGGGGCTCAGGCCCCGAACGTCGCCCCGGAGGCACTGCATGGATTCCCGCCTGACGTCGATCGTCCTTCCGTGCCTGCTGGCATTCGCCTTCCTGGCCTGCGGGGGCGGCGGCGCCGGCCCGGCCGACGTGGCGGAGGATGCCGCTGCCGAACTCCCGGGCGACATCGGCGCCGACGCTCCGGCCGACGGGACGGGGGAGGAAGGACGGGACGCGCTGCCGGCCGACCTGCCCGATGCCGACGGTTCCAGGGACGCGCAGGACGCGGACGTCGCCCCCGAGGTCCCCTGCGAGTGCACGACCAACGACGACTGCACGGGCAGCTTCCGGGGGCTGGGCGCCTGCGAGCGGGCGGTGTGCGACCCCGGTTCCTGCGCCTGCGTCCGCCAGAACGCCCCGGAAGACGTGGTCTGCGACGACGGAAACCCCTGCACGACCGGCGACCGGTGCGCGGGGGGCGCCTGCGTCGGGGGGACCAACGACTGCAGTTGCCAGGCGGACCAGGACTGCCTGCCCAGGGAGGACGGCAACCCCTGCAACGGCACACTGATCTGCAACAAGACCGTGTCGCCCTACACCTGCACGGTCGCCCCCGAAACGGTCGTCCTGTGCACCGACGACGACCCGGTCCCCTGCACCCAGAAGCAGTGCAACCCGGCGACCGGGCAGTGCGAGCCTGTGGCCGTGGACGAGGGCCTGGGCTGCACCGATCTGGATCCCTGCACCACGGGGGACACCTGCACGGGCGGGGTCTGCACGCCGGGCGGCACGATGACCTGCAACGACAACGAACCGTGTACCGGCGAAACCTGCGTCCCCGGGGAGGGCTGTGTCTACCGCCCGATGGAGGGGGAATGCGATGACGGCAACCCCTGCACCCTGGCCGACGCCTGCTTCGAGGGGCGGTGCAAGCCCGGCGCGCTGGACCCATGCGACGACGGCAACGCCTGCACCCTGGATTCCTGCGTCACCGGGGTCGGCTGCCGCAACGTCAACCGGGACGACGCCCCGTGCACCGACGGCGACGCCTGCACGGTGGGCGACTGGTGCGACGGTTCCGTCTGCACCGCCGGGGACCCCGCGGTCATCGACGACGACAATCCCTGCACCACCGATTCCTGCCTGCCCGTCGGCGGCGTGCGCCACGTGGCGAACCAGGATCCGTGCGACGACGGCGATCCCTGCACCATCGGCGACCGGTGCGCGGACGACGCCTGCCAGGCCGGCGGCCCGGCGGACTGCGACGACGACGACGCATGCACCGGGGATTCGTGCGCGCCGTTGACCGGGCTGTGCGTGTACGTCCCGGTGGACGTCGATGACGGGGACCCGTGCACGGTGGACGCCTGCATTCCGCCGACCGGGAACATCGTCCACACGCCGAAGGGGTGCTCCGACGGGAACACGTGCAACGGCCTGGAAGCCTGCGATCCGCTGACGGGCGCCTGCGTCCCGGGAACCCCCCTCGCCTGCGATGACGGCAACGCCTGCAACGGGCCCGAGGCCTGCAACGCGGCGGCCGGGTGCCAACCAGGTACCCCGCCCGCCTGCAATGACGGCGACCGGTGCAACGGCATCGAATCGTGCGACCCGACCTCGGGCGCCTGCGTCCCCGGCGAGGCACTGGTGTGCGACGACGCCGATCCCTGCAACGGCCAGGAGGCCTGCGACGCCACGGCAGGGTGCGTCCCGGGGACCCCGCCGGCATGCGACGACGGGCTGGCCTGCAACGGGGTGGAGAGCTGTCATGCGTTCGTCGGGTGCGTCGCCGGAACCCCCCGGACGTGCAGCGACAACAACGTTTGCACGACGGACAGGTGCACGGACCCCGTCGGGGACTGCACGAACCTGCCGGCCCCCACCCTTCCGTGCGACGACCTGAACGCCTGCACCGGCAGCGACACCTGCAGTCTCGTCGGGTCCTGCATCGGCGGCACCGAAACCTGCTGCACCGACGGCAACGACAACGACGGCGACGGCCTGACCGACTGCCGGGACCCGGATTGCGCGTCGAATCCGAACTGCGCGGTCGCGGTCACCTGGTGCCGGCTGCAGTACCCTGCCACCATCCTGTCCCTCGAAGCCGTGCCCACGACCGTCTATGGCCGGGTCTACATCGCCGGCCTCACCTCGTTGACGACCCGGACCGACCCGTACCCGGCGCTGAAGGCGCAGGCGGGCTACGGCCCGAACGGCTCCGACCCGACCGCGGCCGGCTGGACGTGGTTCGACGCCGCGCCGAACACGGCGTACGACGGCAATGATTTCGCCGAACCCAACAACGACGAGTACATGGCGGCGCTGCCGGCACCGGCGTCCGGCGGCTCCCCGTACGACTTCGCCTACCGCTTTTCGGGTGACAACGGGACGACCTGGACGATGTGCGACCTGAACGCAGGCGACGGCAAGGACGGATCCCAGGACGGCTACCAGGCGTCCAGCGCCGGCGACCTGGTCGTCACCGCGCCCTGAACCCGGCCCTACGGGCAGGCGACCGCGTCGTCCACGAACTGGAAGTTCTTCAGATCCAGCGACATGGAGGTCCCCAGGCCGCACCCGCCGTGGCTGAACTGCATCTGCGTCGCGCTCCCCTGGGCGGATGCCGGCACGCACAGGGTGACGGCCTGCCAGGGCGCGCCCGACGTCCCGGCCCAGTAGAGGTCGCCGAGGTAGAGCTGCGGCGCCCAGCCCGTGGAGCGGTACGTGAACTTGAGGGTGGGATGGGCCATCGTGGCCTCCAGAGGCACCGAGATCCAGTTCACCAGGGTGCCCGAGGTGCACACGCTGCTGCTGTCGTTGTACAGGTGGACGTACCGGGTGCCCGCATCGGTCAGGTAGGTGACCGAGGACTGGGGGCCGGTGCCGGTGGTGGTCCAGCCGAAGTTCCCCTGCAGGTCGCTGTTCAGCACGGTGCCGATGACCGGGCAGGTCTGCGCGTCCACCACCTCCAGGACCGCGTTGTCGAATTCGAAGGCGCCGACGCCGTTCTGGACGGTGCCGCCCGGGTACGGGGACACCGCCGCAAGGGAGAACTCCACGGAATCGCCGTAGGCGGCCTCGCCCAGGCACGACGAGAACGTCTGCCAGTAGTCGGAGCCGTGGACCCAGCCACTCAGGATGGGTGTGGTCCCGACGACCAGGGCCGGGCTTCCCGGCTGTTCCATCTCGCACATCCAGGGGTCCTCGCCGCTGCAGCGCAGGACCACGTCGAAACTGGCGCGCAGGCTGAGGGTCCGCGGGTTGGCAAACACGGTCTGCGACAGCCTCGCCGTCGAAAGCGTGGCCGCCGGGAGCGTGCCGGACCCGGCGTTGCCGTGGCCCGTTGCGGCCGGGGACACCGAGGCCCCTCCGGTGGCGGTCCAGGCGGTCGAGGTCTGGAAGATGCCGTCCCGGAACTCCGGGAACATGTTCGCGGAGTCGATGGTGAACGAACCGACGGCCAGGCCGCAGCCGTCGGACACGGTGATCGCGAGGACGAAGGGGCCCCCGGCCATGCGGGGCGTCAAGGTGAACCGGCCCGCAAGAGCCCCGGGTTCGATGACGAATCCCATGCCGGAAAGGACGATGGCGAGCGGGTCGCCGTCGACGTCCGAGGCGTTGACCGTGACGGTGAACGGCGTGTCCATCGACACCGCCGTCGGGGCATCGACCAGGCCGATGACCGGGTTGTGGTTGTCGGCGCACGGGCTGTCCTTGCCGTCCGCGCCGGGGGCGCCGTTGCAGGCGTATGTGGCGATTCCGGTGCCGACCCGGGCCTTGACGCCTCCATACGTGCAGTTGTCGCCGGGAGGCTCCGTCGAGATCACGGCGCTCTCCCCGTCCTTCCCGTCCGTGCCGTCCTGGCCGTCGGTTCCGTCCTGGCCGTCAACCCCGTCCTGGCCGTTGACCCCGCTGCACACGTAGGTCGGCTGGCCCTCCCCGACCTGGACCATCACGCCGCCGTTCGTGCAGGTCGTACCCGCCGGCTCGGTGGCAACCCGGACGCTCAGGCCATCGCTTCCGTCGGTCCCGTCCTGGCCGTCGATCCCGTCCTGGCCGTCCTGGCCGTCGGCGCCGTTGGCACCGTTGCACACGTAGACCGCCGGATCGTTCCCGACCGCGATCCTCGCGCCTCCCTGCGGGCAGACGTCGCCGGACGGCTCGGCCACGACGGTCGCATTCTGCCCATCCTGTCCGGCGGCCCCGCTGCACAGGTAGGTCGGGGCACCCTCGCCGGCCTGGACCCTCACGCCGCCGTCAACGCAGTTCTCGCCGGGAGCCTCGGCGGTCACCACGGCGGACGCACCGGGAGCCCCGGCCTCGCCTGCCGTCCCGTTGGTCCCGTCGGTCCCGTTCGCACCCACCGCACCATCCAGGCCCGCAGCACCGCTGCAGACATAGGACTGGACCTTCGCGCCGTCCCCGACCCAGGTCTCGACCAGGACGCCACCGTCCGCGCAGTGCTCGCCCGCCGGCTCCGGCATCGTCTCCACGTGGGCCTCGGCAGGAACCGCACCGTCCTGCCCGTTGCACACGTAGGCAGCGGTCGCCGCGGAACCCGCGACCTCGATCTTCTGTCCACCCGCGGCACAGTGGTCGCCCGCGGCCTCGGGCGTGACCAGCACGGACAGGCCCTGCAGCGTCTCCTCGCAGGCCCCCGCCGCCAGCACCAGGACCGCCCCCGCACAAGCAACGAATCTCGCGCGCATCTTCTCCTCCCTGCACCGCTCGACTTTCGACACCATCGCCCCAAGGGTGGAGAAGCAACAACGGTGCCAACCGGTGTGCGGCAAAACCCAGAGGCTGGAGATGCGCAAGTACCTGATATTAGAACGTCATATGACTCGCTCCAGCCGGCGACTCCGGGAGACGAACGAACGATGGGAATGGATTCCCGGAGCCGGAACCCGCACAACCTTGCGACCACCAAAACCTGAATTCCGCATCGGCCTTTTTTTCATTTAGGCATCACCGGTTTCGGCGCTGGTGAGATGCCTGTATGGCCACGGAATTCCTGGGTTCAACGATGTTCCAGCACCCTTTCCTGACGACCTTCCCTTGACCAGGTCATCATCGGTTTATAGAATTGACATTGGATTCTAGAACGGAGAGCCGCGATGCCCTTGAGCATCAAGCATGACGAGGCCGACCGATTGGCCCGTGACCTTGCCCGCCTGACCGGCGAGTCCTTGACCGAGGCCGTGCTCAACGCGCTCCGCGAGCGACTGCACCGCCAGCGTGCCCAGGGCCGCAAGGGTCGTCTTCGCGACGACCTGCTGGACATCGGCCGCCGGTGCGCCGCCCTGCCGGTGAAGGACAACCGCCCCATGGACGAGATCCTGGGCTACGACGAGCATGGCCTTCCTTCCTGACGAGGTGTCCCGTGGTCATCGAGACGTCCGCAGTGCTGGCGATCCTGCAAGCCGAACCGGAGGCCGCGGCCTTCGCGGAGGCCATCGAGCGGGATCCCGTCCGGCTCGTGTCTGCTGCATCCGTTTTGGAGGCGTCCATCGTAATCGTGGCACGTCATGGGGACGCAGGGGCGAGGGAACTGGACCTCTTCCTCCTCAAGGCCCAGGCCGATATCGTCCCGGTCACCGCGGAGCATGCAGCCCTGGGGCGTGATGCATACGTCCGGTTCGGCAAGGGTCGCCATCCGGCCGGGTTGAACTTCGGAGACTGCTTCGCCTACGCCCTTGCGCGGGCGTCCGGCGAACCCCTGTTGTTCAAGGGTGAGGACTTCAGCCGAACGGACGTGGCCACGGTCGAACGGGTCTGAGAACGACAAATATCCTTGGTACAAACCTTGGTACAAACAAAAAACCCCGGACCTTTCGGCCGGGGCTTTTCGTGAAACCGGAACGATTTCAAAAACTCTTTGGTGCGAAAGGGGGGACTTGAACCCCCACAGCCTTGCGACTACTAGAACCTGAATCTAGCGCGTCTGCCAATTCCGCCACTTTCGCAGCGCCAAAGCGACGGGGAATATAGCGACGGCTGCCGAGGGTGTCAAGCGAATCGATCGGGGCGGGGTTCCGGCCGCGACCGACCGGAGGGGATTCGGGGCTGCTCCCCGCGACGGGACGTCACTTGGCGCGGATTTTCGCCGCGCGGGCCGGACCGCCGGGCAACCGCTCCAGGCGGGCCAGGAAGCCCTCCGCCTCCGTGGTGCGCCCCAGGGCGCCGGCCACCTCGGCCGCTTCGGCCAGGACATCGGACAGCAGCGCGCCGGAGGGTCCGGCGGCCAGGGCACGACGGTACGCCACCAGAGCCTCGGGCAGTCGGCCGGCGGCACGCAGGTCCCGGGCCTGGGCAACGAACTCGGCGGGGTCCGACGGGGCCGCGTCCGGGGCCGGGCTGGATGCGACCGCCGGCGGCATCGCGCTGGACGACGCCGCCTCCGCGAAGCGTCCTCGTTCTTTCTTTGCCGTGTCCGCGTCACGCGTCGCGACGTCCTTTCGGATCGCCTGCTCCTCGTCCTGCGGCGCCGCCTTGCGTTCGTCGCCATCCCCGAAGTCCGTGGGCGCGTTCACCATCCCCGAGGTCGCCCCTCCCCCGCTCCGTCCCTGAATGCCCTTCGCAACCGAGCCCAGGCTGTCGATGCCCGCCCCGCCCCCGCCGTACCCGACGCCGCCCAGGCCCATCTGCCGTCCCTGGGCATTCCCGAAGGCCTGCACCGGGGACGGCTTCGCCGGGGCCTGCGCCCGGGACGCCGCCTTCCCCGCCCCATCGGCCAGGCGGGCGCCGGCGGTGACGGGTGCCCCCGGCCCCCGGGCCTCCAGGGCCGCCGCAGGCCTGCCGGCCGCCACCTCGGCCATCTTCGCGCCCGTCGCATCCCCGATCGCTTCCTGGCGGAACGGCGTCACCGGTTCGCCCGCGGGCGGCGGGGCGGCAGGCGCCGGTTCGACGGGGGACACCGCGGCCACCCGGGCTTCCCGATCGGCACGCGTCCACGAGTCGTCGGTCCCCTGGGTCAGGATCAGGTGCAGCCCGACGCCCACCGCAGCGATGACCGCCGACGCCCCCAGCAGGACGGGCGACAGGAACAGGTCCTGCAGGGCCGCCCACCGACGCGCCATCATCCGGCGGTGGGACTCGCTGCGGGCCGCCTGCAGAATCCGGCCGCGCGCCGCCGGTGGAAGTTCCGGCCGGACCAGGCTGGACGCCGCCTGCTGAACCTCCGTGACCGCCTCCAGTTCCGCCTGCAACGCGGGGTCCTCCCGCAGGCAGGCCTCGAAGGCGGCGGCCTCGGACGGCGACATCTCGCCGTAGGCGTACTCCAGAACCCGCTCCCTGGCCTGATCGTGCGTCATGGCCGCTCCCGGAAATCGGCCAGGGACTGCCGCAGGCTCTTCACCGCGGCCAGCATCCGGCCCTTCACCGTGTTTTCGTTCACCCCCAGGATCCCGGCGATCTCGGGGAACCGCAACCCTTCCACCTGGCGCATCAGGAACACCTCGCGCTGATCCGCCGGCAGCAGGGCCAGGCCCGACTCGATGGCGGCCGACAGTTCGCCGGTCAGGACCCGCTGGGCACCCGACATCCCGGTCCCGGGGACCAGGTCACCGACCGTGGAACGACCGTCGCCATGGGGCCCCACGGGTCCGTCCAGGGACCTCGCCCCGGCATCGGGCCGACCCTTCCGCGACCGCAGGACGTCGAAGCACAGGTTCCGCACGATGCGGAACAGGTAGGTGCGGAACAGGCTGTCGCCCCGGAATCCCTCGGCCCCTGCGATCACCTTGAGGAAGACGTCCTGGGTCAGGTCCGTGGCCATCTCGCGATCCCCGAAAAACCGCGTCAGGTACGCGAGGACGGCGCCTCCGTGCCGGTCCAGCAGCACGCGGAAGGCGCGATCGTCCCCCTCCGCGTACCGACGATACAGGTCCTCGTCGCTGCGCAGATCCCCGGAATAGACGGTCGTCGAACGATTCCGGTGAAGGAGGAGAAGAAAAAAAAGCAGGAGCACGGGCGGGCCCATGCCTATTCCTTGCCCGACCAGCCGAGGGACCGCAGGGCTTCCTCGGACAGGGAGCCCCGGACACCGCCCGCGTGGCCGGCAGCCAGCATCTGCACGTACCGTGCGATGACGTCCGCCTCGAGGTTCACTTCGACGCCCGGGCCCGCGTCGACCAGGGTGGTGGACGCCAGCGTGTGGGGGATGATCATCAGGGTGAAGTCGGCGCCCCGGACCTCGTTCACGGTCAGGCTGATCCCGTCCACCGCGATCGATCCCTTGGCCGTCAGGAAGGGCACGACCGAATCGGGCGCCGTGATGGTGATTTCGCGGGCCTCCCCCGACGGGGCCACGCGCCGGATCCGACCGATGCCGTCCACGTGCCCGGAAACGAAATGCCCGCCCAGGCGGCCGCCGACCCGAAGGGCCCGTTCGCAGTTCACGGGGACGCCGGCCCGGGCCCGCCCCAGCGTGGTGCGCGCGACGGTTTCGGAGGAGGCGAACACGGTGAACCCGCCGGGCAGGACGCGTTCGACGGTCAGGCAGGTGCCGGAAACGGCAATACTTTCGCCGATCACGAGGGGCTCGCCGGGCAGGCGTGCGTCCACGGACAGGGACAGTCCGCCCCGCTCGCGACGGGCCTCCCGCAGGATGCCGAGGGCCTCGATGATGCCGGTGAACATCGGTGATCCGACCTCGTGGGCACGGGGGCAAGTATAGCAGGGCTGGGGGCGCGGGCTAGGGGCGCGGGGGCACCAGGTCGATCCGGACGTCGGGGCCGCAGCGCCGCAGCGACTGCACGGCCCAGGGCTGCGCGTTCGGCAGGTCCCGGATCCCGAGGTCGCCGACCAGCGGAAGGGCGGCCGGGTCGCCCAGAAGGCGCGGCGCGACGAACAGGACGATGCGGTCCACCAGGCCCCGGGTCAGGAGGCTGGCGGCCAGCGTGGGACCGCCCTCGACCAGCACGCACCCGACCTGCCGACGGCCCAGCTCGGCCAGCAGCGCCTCGGGATCCACACGCCCATCGATTGCAGGCAGGCGAACGACCTCGACACCCAGGCCGCGCAGCGCCGTCACCTGCGCCTCGTCGGCGGCGTCGGTCGCCGCGATCAGGACCGGGGACTGGGACGTCGTCGTCGCCAGGCGGGATGTCGGGGACAGCGCCGCGGCCCCGTCCACCACGACCCGGATCGGCCGGCGGCGCGGACGGACCAGCACCGGCAACAGCAGCGGATCGTCCCGCAGGGCAGTCCCTGCACCGACCATCACCGCATCGGCCCGGGCGCGCATCCGGTGGACCTCGCGCCGGCTGGTGTCGGACGAAACCCACCGCGAATACCCCTCGCGATCGGCCGTCCGGCCGTCGAGGGTCATGGCCATCTTGAGGATGACGTAAGGGCGGCCGGTGGTGATCCACGTCAGGAAGGCGGCGTTCAGGTCCCGGGCCTCGGCCTCCAGCACGCCGACCTCGACCTCCACGCCGGCGGCACGGAGGGCGGCGACGCCCTGTCCGGCGACCAGGGGATTCGGATCGATGTGCGCGACGACCACGCGGCGGATTCCGGCGGCGATCAGGGCCCGGGTGCACGGCGGCGTGCGCCCGAAGTGGCAGCAGGGTTCGAGATTGACGTACAGGTCCGCGCCGCGGGCGGCGTCACCGGCCTTCTTCAGCGCGTCGATTTCGGCGTGATCGCCCCCGAGGGTGTGATGCCATCCCTCGGCCACCACCACGCCGTCCTTGACCAGCACCGCACCCACGAGGGGATTCGGGCTGACGCACCCCGATCCACGGCCGGCCAGGCGCAGGACCCTGCGCATGAAGCGGCGATCGGCGCTCATCCCTTGTCCCCTTCTGCCAGGACCTTCGCGCGGGCCTTGCGTGCCCCACGGGCCCCGGGCCGCAGCAGGGCGCGGATTTCTTCCTCGAAGGCCGTGATGTCGGTGAACTGCCGGTAGACGCTGGCGAACCGGACGTAGGCCACCGGGTCGCGCTCGCGCAGGAACGCCATGATCTGCTCGCCGACCCAGCCGCTTTCGACCTCGGTCAGCATCTGGTCCTGGATCCGCTGCAGCAACTGGTCCACGAAGGTTTCCAGGTCCTTCTGCGACACGGGGCGCTTTTCGCAGGCCCGGGTCAGGCCCTCCAGGACCTTGCTGCGCTTGAATTCCTCGCGGCGCCCGTCCTTCTTGATGACGCGGGGGACGAACTCCTCGGGACGCTCGTAGGTGGTGAACCGGCGGTGGCAGCCCTCGCAGGCGCGACGGCGTCGGATGGAGGCGCCGTCCGCGACCTCGCGGGAGTCGACGACCCGGCTATCGGGGTTGCCGCAGATGGGGCACTTCATGAGGCCGAATCCTTTTCGATGGCGGCGATCTTGTCCAGACGCCGCTGGTGGCGCACCTCGAACGATTCCGCCAGGAACCAGTCCAGGCACTCGATCGCCAGGGCCGGCGCCAGAAGGCGGGCGCCCATGCAAACGACGTTCGCGCCGTTGTGCAACCGGGCCAGCCGCGCGGTCGTGACGTCGTGGACCAGCGCGGCGCGGATGCCCGGAACCTTGTTGGCTGCGATGGACATTCCGATGCCGGTGCCGCAGACCAGGACGCCCAGGTCCACGGACCCGGAGGCCACGGCCAGGGAAACCGCACGCGCAAAGTCGGGATAATCTACGGACACGTCGGGATCAAAGGTGCCGTAGTCGACGACCTCATGTCCCTGCGAGGCAAGGTGCGCAGAAAGAGCGACCTTCAGCGCGCACCCGGCATGGTCCGCACCCAGGCCGATCCTCATGGGATCATGCTCCGGTCGGCTCGGGGGCGATCACGATCCGGTCCTTGTAGAACCCGCACTTCGGGCACGCCCGGTGGGGGAGCCGAGGCTCGCCGCAGCGGGAGCAGGACCCGAGGGTCTTCAGGACGAGCTTGTCGTGGTTCGCCCGCCGCGAAGCGCAGCGCGTCTTGGATGTTTTCTTCTTCGGGACCGCCATGGATTCCTCCCTAGATCTTGATTTCCTTCAGACGAGCCCACCGCGAGTCCACGACGTCGGACGTGCACACACACGGGCCTTCGTTCAGGTTCTTGCCACAGGTCTGGCAGATGCCCTTGCACCCTTCGGAGCACTTCGGCGCCACCGGCAGGGCCAGGACGATTTCCTCGGCGGCCAGCGGTTCCAGTTCCACGTGGTCGCCGTCGTAGTACGTTACTTCCAGATCGTCGTCGGCGTCCACTTCGCCCGGCACCTTGGTCGCCTTGGCGGCGGCCTCGATGAAGACGTGCGTGAACGAGTGGTCCACCTGGAACGCCGCCTCTTCCGCGCAGCGACTGCAGACGAAGGCGAGGTCGCCGGTCAGGCGGCCCCGGACGATGACGGTATGGCCGGCGCGGTTCAGGGCGAAGGCCGCCTTTACATTAGTATCGCGCCCGTAGAACTGCGGACCGATGAGGGGCTCGACCCAGTCGCGGGCGAGATCGTGCTGGACGTCCAGCCCGTTCTCGGAAATCTCATCGACGTTGATGCGCAACACGGGCGCCTCCGAAGTGCCTCGGCGAGGGGTCAGCAGACTCCCCCGCCTTTTGGAGCGACGGAATGTAATGGAGACGACCCGTGAAGTCAAGCCTTCCGGAGGGCCTGCCGAACGAAAGCGCTTGCAAACTCCGGAGGCCGTGGTACCCTACGGCCGTTTCTGTGTCCCGATGGGACGGCTGAGGAGAGAATTCATGGTGAAGTTGCGTTTGGCTCGGTTCGGCGCGAAGAAGCACCCGTTCTACCGGATTGTGGCGGTTGACTCCCGCGGCAAGCGGGATGGCCGGTACCTGGAACAAGTGGGCACCTACGACCCGATGCAGACCCCTGCCGCGATCACGCTGGTCGCGGAGCGCGTCCTGTACTGGCAGTCGGTTGGCGCCCAGCCCAGCGAGTCGGTCGCACAGGTGCTGAGGATGGCGGCGAAGGCCCCCGTCAGCAAGTGAGGGATCCATGGCCGTCGAGATGAAGGAACTGGTTGCCTACATCGCCAGGGCCTTGGTCGATCGCCCGGAAGACGTTTCCGTCAACGAGGTCCAGGCCGAGCAGACCTCGGTGCTGGAACTTCGCGTGGCGAAAGACGACATGGGCAAGGTGATCGGCAAGCAGGGCCGGACCGCAAAGGCCATCCGTACCGTGGTCAACGCCGCGGCCACCAAGATCAAGAAACGGGCCGTGCTGGAGATCCTCGAGTGACGGCCCCGGTCGCCTGCGATGGGCGGCTTTCGCGGACCTCCTGATTCCTTCACCTCCCCTACCCGGGAACGTCGATGAAACTCGACCACGATATCGAACTGGGCGTCGTCGGGATCGCCCACGGGCTGCGCGGCGAAGTCACGCTGCACCTGCACAACCCGTCGTCGGACGCGCTGGTTCCCGACCTGGAGGTCCGGCTGACGCTGCCCACGGGCGCGACGCGGACCCTCAAGGTGCTGGCGCAACGCGACACCGGCAAGGGTCGGATCGTGGCCTTCGAGGGCGTGACGGACCGCACGGCGGCCGAGGCGCTGAAGGGCGCCCGGCTGGTCATGCTGCGCAGCGCGCTGCCGGCTCCGGGCCCGGGCGAGTTCTACTACGACGACATGCCGGGCGTGCCGGTGCGCCTGCCCGACGGGACCGAGGTCGGGACGGTCACGTACGCCTTCCGGGGCGCGACGGACATCCTGGCGATGAACGTGGACGGCCGCGAGGTGCTGGTGCCCTGCGTCGCGGGGTTCGTGGTGTCCGTCGGGTCGGACGTCGTCGTGATCGAGCCGTTGGCCCTGGAGGAACCTTTGTGAGCGACACCGATGGCGAGGCTGTCCCCAAAGTCCCCGCTGTCCCCGCACATCCATACCCCTTCACCGTGCTGACGCTGTTCCCCGAGATGGTGCGCCAGGCCGTGGCCCATTCGATCGTCGGACGCGGGATCGCGGCGGGCCGACTGGACGTCCGGGCCGTGGACATCCGGGACTTCACGAAGGACCGGCACCGGACCGCGGACGACGTGCCTTACGGGGGCGGCCCCGGCATGGTGATGAAGCCCGAACCCCTCGCCGGCGCCATCCGGTCCGCACGGGAGGCGCAGCCGGCGGCCCTGGTGGTGCTGATGTCGGCGTCCGGACGGCCCCTGGACCAGGCGACCGCCCGGCGATGGGCCGGCCACACGGGCGGGCTGGTCCTGGTGTGCGGGCACTACGAGGGCGTGGACGAGCGCATCGCCGAGCACTACGCCGACGAGGAAGTCTCGATCGGCGACTACGTCCTGAGCGGCGGCGAACTGGCCGCCCTGGTGGTCCTGGACGCCGTCGCGCGACTGGTGCCGGGCGTCGTGGGCAACGAGGCGTCGATCGCCGACGAATCCCACGAGGCCGGGCTGGTCGAGTACCCGCAGTACACGAGGCCGCCGGTCTTCGAGGGCCACGCGGTGCCGGACGTCCTGATGTCCGGGAATCATGCCGCGGTGGCCCGGTTCCGTCGCGAGTCCGCCCTGGCCAAGACGCGCCGCGTACGGCCCGATCTGGCCGCGCGGGTCGTGGAGGTCGTGGTCGATCGGCGGCGGCCCTCCACTCCTGCCAGGCCGGCGCGCCTGGGCCGCCCGCGGCCGGGGGATCCCGAATGAACGAACCCGGAACGCCCCATGTCGCCATCGCACTGGTACACCACCCGGTGTACGACCGGCACCAGGATGTCGTGACCACCTCCGTGACGTCCGTGGACATCCACGACATCGCCCGCACGGCGCGCACCTACGGGTGCGAGCCCTATTACATGGTCACACCCATCGAGGCCCAGCAGGCCATGATGCGGCGGGTCACCGAGCACTGGGTCGACGGCGAGGGGACCAAGGCCGACCATCCGCGGGTCGAGGCCATGAGCCGCATCCAGGTCATCGGCAGCCTGGCTGCCGCGTTGGCCGACCTCCAGGCACGTCATGGCGTGGCGCCCCGGGTCGTGGTGACAGGCGCCGGTTTCCAGGACGGGATCACCACCTTCCGGGACATGCGCCAGGAACTGGAACGCGGGGACCACCCGTCCTGGCTGATCGTCTTCGGCACGGGGTGGGGGCTGACGAAGGAACTGGTCGCGGGGGCAGACGAGCGCCTGGAGCCCATCCTGGGCCTCCAGGGCTTCAACCACCTCTCGGTCCGGGCCGCCGTCGCAATCGTGCTTGACCGACTACTGGGGGCGCGCGTATACTAACGTGCCTTTTTGCCAGGGGACCTTTTTGGCCCCTGGGAAGCGACCCGGGCGAGGGACGCGACTAGAACCGATTTGCGAGGCGCAGCATGCACAAGACGATTCAGGCGCTCGGGAACATTTTCCTCCGTACGGACCTCCCGTTGTTCGCCGCAGGCGACACGGTCAAGGTGCACTTCCGCGTCCGCGAGGGCGACAAGGAGCGCATCCAGATGTTCGAGGGCGTGGTGATCGGCCGTTCGGGCAGCGGGGCCCACGAGTCCATGACCATCCGGAAGATCTCCTACGGCGTCGGCGTCGAGCGAATCTTCCCGGTCAACAGCCCGATGGTTGCGGCCCTGGAAATCATCCAGCGCGGTCGTGTCCGTCGCGCCAAGCTGAACTACCTCCGCGGCCTGAAGGGCAAGGCGGCCAAGATCCGCGAGAAGCGCGTCCGCCTGGTCGCCGCTCCGGTCGTCGGCACCGTCGAGTCCAGCGATGACGTCACCGCCTGACCTCTTCGACGAACCGCCGCCCGGACCAGGCTTCATCGAACGATGGGCCGAAGGCCGTGGGCTGACCCCCGTCCTGGGGGTTGACGAGGCCGGTCGCGGGTGCCTGGCGGGTCCCGTGGTCGCAGCCGCCGTCCTGCTTCCCCCCAATCACGACATCGAAGGCATCGACGACTCGAAACGGTTGACGCACGCCACGCGCGAGCGCCTGGCCGACCGCATCCATGCCACGTCGATCGTCGGGGTCGGCATGGTCAGCGCCAACCGGATCGACGCGACGAACATCCTGGCCGCGTCCCTGGAGGCGATGCGCCAGGCGGTCGAGATCGTCCGCGCCCGAAGCCCGGGACCCATCGGAATCGTCATCGTGGACGGGAACCAGGCCATCCCCGGCCTGGACATGCACCAGCGGCCCTGGCCCAAGGGGGACGGGCTGTCGCTGGCCTGCGGCGCCGCGTCCATCGTTGCCAAGGTGACCCGCGACCGGCTGATGGTCCTGCTGGATTCCGAGTTCCCGGGATACGGGTTCGCCCGGCACAAGGGCTACGGGACCGCCGTGCACCTGGAAGCCCTGGCCCGCCTGGGAGCCTGCCCGGCCCACCGCAAGACCTTCGCGCCGGTGACGGCCGTGCTGCTTCAGAACGCATCCTCGATCAACGTGATGTCCGGCCGTCCGTCGCGCCAGGCCACGGCCGCGACGAAGAAGCGCACCTCCTCGTAGTCCTCGGGCCGCACGGCCAGCCACCGCTCCATGGCCCCGCGCACCTTGCCCCGCTTGCGGGCATCGACGCTGTCCGCCGCGGCATCCGGGTCGCCGGAACGCCGGGACCGGACTTCGACCGCCACGATTTCCGCCCCGCGCCGCACCACCAGGTCCAGTTCGGCGTGGCGATCCCGGGCGTTGCGGTCCACGACAAAGTACCCCCGGCGCTCCAGTTCCTCGGCCACGGCCTGTTCGGCGGCTCGACCCACGACCATCCGATCGTCCATCGCGACCTCCCGATGTCCCGACGGGTTATCGGGCGGACGGGTCGTGCGTTACACTACCGCCGTGGAAACGAACACCCTCGCTGAACGCGTCGCCGCCGGAGACTTCCGGTCCGCCGCCCGACTGATGCGCTGGCTGGACGACGGCGACCCGCGGGCCATGCCCGTGTATTCCCGCCTGTTCGCGCACATGGGCAAGGCCCGGCGCACCGGGATCACCGGTTCCGCCGGCGTGGGCAAGAGCACCCTCGTCGATGCCCTGGTCGCCGGCTGGCGCGCGTCCGGTCAGCGGGTGGGCGTGGTGGCGGTCGATCCCAGCAGCCCGTTCACCGGCGGTGCGCTGCTGGGGGATCGTGTGCGCCTGGAACGCCACGCCGAGGACCCGGGCGTGTTCATCCGCTCGCTGGCCAGCCGCGGCCGGCTGGGGGGCCTGTCGGCGTCGACGGCCCTCGTGGCCGACGTCCTGGACGCCATGGGGTTCGACCAGGTGATCATCGAAACCGTCGGTGTCGGACAGGGGGAAGTCGAGATCCTGCGCCATGTCGATGCCACCGTCGTCGTCGTGGCCCCCGGACATGGCGACGAGGTGCAGGCCCAGAAGGCGGGCCTCCTGGAAATCGCCGACGTCCTGGTGGTGAACAAGGCCGACCTGCACGGTGCCGAGGACACGGCGGCCGACCTGGAGGCGGCGATCGCACTGTCGGAGCGGGAGGTTCCCGGGCCACGGGTCCTCCGGGTCTCGGCCCGGGAGGATCAGGGCATCGGGGAACTGCTGGCCGAAATCCAGCGTCTGCACGGGGAAGCGCGGACCCGACCGGGACGCCCGGGGGATCGGCGGGCGCGCGCCGAGGCGCTGCTGGCAGACCTGGTGGCCCGGGAGGCGGGGAACCGCCTGCGCCGGATGATGGAGCAGGACGGGGAGGCCCGGGCGATCGTGGACGCCCTGGTCGAGCACCGCATCGACCCGTTCGCCGCGACCTCGACCCTCTTGGAGCGACTGTTGAAGTGAAGGACGACGACCGACGAAAGGGCCGGAAGCGCGTGGACCCCGCACACCCGGCGCACGGCAACGAACGACCCGGCGGGCCCCCGGCCGTCGCGGTTCCGACGGGCGGCCTTGCGACCGGGGGCCGCTGGTGGGCGCGCATCCGGCCGATCCACGTGGCCCTGCCGATCGTGGGCATCCTCCTGGGCCTCCCCGGGGGGCCCTTCGCCGCCCTCCCGCTGGTCGTGGCGGCGCCGATCGTGCTGGCCGCGATCGTCCTCGCCGCGGCGGGATGGCCCGGCGCCGCGGGTGACGTTGCCCGCGGCCGCCCGGCCCTGCCCGCCTGGGCCGGGACCGCGATCGAGGCGGCGCTGGTGGCCTGGACCGTCGCGGCCTTCCTGCTGTTCAAGGTCGCGGGCCTGCACCCCTCCGGCACCGACGACAACATCTACTTCTACCTGGCCCGCCGGCTGTCCGAGGGCGCGGTTCCCTACCGGGACTTCTTCTTCGCCCACCCGCCGGTCCACCTGCTGATCCCGGGCGCCGTCTTCGGTGTCGGGGGATTTTCCATCGGCCTGGCCAAGATGATCCCGGTGACCGCCCAGATGATCGCCGCCGTCTGCCTGTACCTGGCCGCCCGGCGCACCTCCCGGGGAATGGCGGTCCTGGCGGTCGCATTCCACCTGTTTGCGTACCAGGTCCTGATGGGTTCGACCGACATGAACGGCGAGAACCTGATGACCGCCTTCCTGGCGGCGGGACTGCTGGCGGCCTCGCGGGGACGGTACGGCCTGGCGGGAGGCCTGGCGGGCCTGGGCCTGGGGTGCGGCCTGTACGCCCTGGCCGGGGTGCTGGTCCTGGGCCTGGCGGCCGCGGCGGGAGGGCGACGGGCCCTGGGCCGGTTCGGGCTGGGAGTGCTGGCCACCTTCGGCGGCGTCTGCGGCCTGTTCTGGATCCTGGGCGGCGGCGCGTTCTGGGATGGCGTCGTCACCTACCACCTCGGCAAGGCCGTGCGGGATCCCGACAAGGTCCCGGTCTTCGCGTCGGCCAACCCGTTCGCATGGATCGGGGCGCTGGCCAGGAACCTGGGGGCGTTCCTGATCGATCACGAAACGGCCAAGTGGCTGTATTACCACCTGCCCATCGTGGTGGCCGTGACCATCGCCGCAGCGGCCCTGGTCGGGCGGACGCTGGTCGCCTGGATGAGGGCGCCCGCCGAAGGCCCCGCGCGCCGCAGCCGACGCCGCGGCCCGGAAACGTCCCAGGCCCGGACCGCGGATGCGCCGGCCCGCGACCCGACCGTCGCCGTTCGCCGGGGGCTGCCGTCCGGCCGGCCCGAGGACTTCGCCCTGCTGGGCCTGGCCGCGGGGGGCCTGTTCGTCCTGCAGTGGGCGGCACTGGCCGAAACCTACGACTTCTACCTGGTGCCCATGTGGTTCTTCCTGGCCCTGCCGGCCGCGTTCGCCGTGGACCGGTCGTGGACGCGCCTTCGGGACGCCGGGTGGGACCGCCACCTGGCCGCGCCCGCGATTGCCGGCGCCATGCTGGCCCTGCACCCGCTGGCCGCAGGGCCCCTGTCGGATCGGCTGTGGCCCGAGGAACGGAAGGCGGCCGGCGAGACCGTTTCCTACGAATGGCGCGAGCCCTGGGCGCTGACCGCCCTGGGCCCGGTATCGAAGGCCCTGTATTTCCAGGACCACCGGACGCGCGGCGTCGACGAGCCGCCCTGGCGCCATGCCCTGTGGAACAAGCAGTTGACCTTCAGTTCGGTCGACGAAATCGCCGCGGTGATCCGGAACGATAGCGCCCCGGACCAGACCGTGACCGGCGCATCGACGCTGGCCCCCCTGGTGGCCCTGGAGGCCGGCAGGCGGATGGCCGGGGACGAGGCCGACACCAACGGCAAGCGCTTCAACACGGGCCAACTGTCCGACGCGGAGTTCGCCCGGCGGATCTGCGCGGACAAGGTGCGGTGGCTGGTGGCGTCGGCCCGATCGCACTTCGAGCCGTCCCGCCTGGAGGCGGACCCGCTGTGGTCGGGGCTGTTCCAGAAGCACCGGGAGTTCACCGACGCCCAACTGTTGCACCGCCGCGGATTCCCCATCACGCTGTACCGGTTGAAGGACGGGGCGACCCTGCCCGACGGCACGCCGTGCACGGGCGGGGCCACCGTGACGCCATGACCCGGCCGGCCGCACCCCGAAAGGGACGTGTCCCCGACCCGGCCGCGATGGCAGGCCTGCTGGAGTCCGCCTACACCCGCTGGCATCGCCCCGAGGAGATCCAGCGGGACCCCCTGCGCTTTCCCCGGAGGTACCCGGCCGTCCCCGACCAGGAGGCCGCCGGGTTCATCGCGGCGGCCTTCGCCTTCGGACGGGTCGCCGCCTTCCTCCCGGTGCTGGAGGCGCTGTTCGCCCGCCTGGGCCCGACACCGGCCGCCTTCCTTGCCGCCCTGGACCCCGACGGGGCCCGGATGGCCGCGGAAGGCCTGGGCCATCGCTTCGCCCGACCGCACCACGTCGCCGGCCTTCTGCTGGGCACGGGCGCGGTGCTGCGCCAGGACGGCACACTCCGGGGACCGGTGGTCCGGGCATCCCGCGACGGGCGGGGCGTCACCGCCGGCCTGCGGGACCTCGCCGTCGCCGTGCGCGCCGGTTCCGGCCCCCTGGACCCCGGCTTCCTGGTCCCCCTGGAGGGCCGCACGGGCCCCCTGAAGCGGCTGCATCTGTTCCTGCGGTGGATGGTCCGGAACGACGGCATCGATCTGGGTGCGTGGCCCGAAATCCCTGCGGCAGCCCTGGTCTTCCCGATGGACGTCCACGTCAGCCGGATCGCGCGCCTGCTGGGGTTGATCCCCGATCGGACCTCGGGGCCCAGCCTGGGCGACGCCCTCGCCCTGACGACCGCCCTGCGGGCCTTCGACCCGGACGATCCCGTGCGGTTCGACTTTGCCCTGTCGCACCTGGGCATTTCGGGCAAGTGCAGTGGCAAGGCCGGCAACGCCTGTCCCGACTGCCCGCTGGCGCCGGTGTGCAGCGTCCGGCAGGGCACGCCGTGATCGGTCAGCGGATTTCGATCGAATCCACCAGGACTGCCGTGTCGTAGATCGAATCGCCGCGGTCCCGGGCCTCCAGCACCAGGTCGACGGGGCCCCGGCCCGCGAACGCGGACACGTCCACCTCGACCTTCTGCCAGGCGGGAAGACGGAAGGCTGTCCCCTGATCGAACACGATCTCGCTGGCGACCAGGCCGACGCACGCTTCCGCGGAGCAGCATCCGGAACAGTCGGACGCGTCGCACAGGTCGTCGATCGTCCTGCGGACCAGGGGTACCTCGACGCCGGCATCGTTGACCAGGCGCGCCACGAACGAGTCCTGGTACTTGCTGCCGCAGTACGTACGGAACTCCTCCGAGTAGAACTGCCACCAGAACGACAGGGTGCGCGTTCCCGTCGGCAGGCACAGGGGCTGGCGGATCGCGCCCGCCTCCGTCGTGTACCCGAGGCCCGTGGACAGGATCGCCATGAACTTCCCGGAAACGGGTTCGCTGATGCCCAGGCGCGCGATGGCCCGGCCGTCGCCTTCCACCTGCCAGGACGTCAGCGCGCCGCGTTCGAAATCGCCGTCCAGGAGGTCGCCTCCGGACAGCGTCAGGGACTCGTCGCCCAGCAGCACCAGGCGGGCGTCGGGCGACCCGGGATCGGCGGGGGCCCCGGCGACCGCGACGCCCGCGGACGTTCCCGCGGCGATCCGCGCCAGCGCGTCCGAACCCCCGGCCACTGCACCCGCGGACGTCGGGTAGCCGGACCAGCCGATCACGGTGCGGGCCCCGGCCGCGATGAACTCGGAGGCCAGCACGCCCGCGTCCAGGCTGCGGCAGGCGCCCAGGTAGACCAGGCTGTCGGGCAGCGGGACGCGCAGGTGGCGTTCCAGGAAGCCCGGCAGCATCGCCAGTCCACCGGGGGTGACGGCGAGGCGCCCCCGGCGCAGATCGGCCTGCACCGTGTCCACGCACACGCCCGAAAGGTCCTGGCCCGCGATGCCGACGGCGACACACGCGGTGCCTCCGGGGCAGGCGACGCGATCCGAGCACGCGACGGGGCCCGTCAGCAGGGCATCGCAGTCCAGGGCCGCGCCCAGGTCCAGGGCCTCGACGGGCGAGTCGTGGGTCCACCCGATGCCGTTCCGGAACGCGCGGGACAGCCCCTCGAAGCAGAGATCCCCGTGGGCGGCCAGGGCCAGGACGCCGGTGTCCAGGGAACGGCCCAGGCGCTCCGGGCCGACCTCGGCACCGTGGAAGGGGCCGGACCGGACCCACCGCGGGCAGTCGTTGGCGCGCAGGGCGGTTTCGAAGACCGAAATCTCGTCCACCCCCGAGGGGCTGACCGTCACCGGGTCCAGCAGGGCGACGCGGCGGGCGGCAGGGTGCGAAACGGGGCCGGCCCTGAACCCGTCGGGAGCCAGCGACACCACGCCCAGGAGGCCGGATGCCATGCGCACCCATGCACCCTGCCCCGGGCCCATGCCGGATTCCGCGACGCCGGGGAGCGTGGGCAGGAGGTCCCGGGCCGCCGCGCGGGCGGCGACGGCATCCACGGCACGTCCGGCATCCCAGCGGGCGCGGGCGGCGTTCAGGGCGTCGAGGGCGGCCCTGCACTCCCCGGGCGTGACGCGCGGCACGCAGTCCACCTCGACGGGCGGCGACAGGGCGACGTACTTCACGATGCCGTCGTCCACCGGAACCTCGACCCGGAACCGCACCGGCCCGTCCGCCAGGCAGGTGACGGTGGCACGGACCGAAAACACGCCGTCCCCCGCGATCTCGTCCCCGCGCTCGCCCGCCTGCCCGCCGTCCCGGGGCCGGCCCACGAAATCGTCAATACCCGACGGCTGGAGGTCGGCTCCCACCCGGTACAGGGCCAGTCGCTGGGTGTCCACGGGCGCGGCCAGGCCCAGCGGGAACGTGACCCGCACCGTGACGGTTTCCCCCACGAAGGCCATGTCGGGCGCAGCCGCGGGCACGGGGCAGTCGAGTCCCGGGGTGAAGACGATGCGGATCGCGTCCGTGGCGACGAGGTCCCCCTGCCGCGCGGTGACCGTCAACAGGTTGTCGCCGGGCAGCAGGTCGATGGGGCCCGACGACCACCAGATCTGGGGCGCGATGGAGCCCGACGTCCCGGCCCCCTCCCAGGACATGGAATCGGCCCGGCCCGTCAGCAGGCCGCCCAGCACGATGCGCGCGTCGGGGGTGCCGACCAGGGACCGGGACGACGGGGACAGCAACCGGACATGCGGGGGGAAGCCCGAGGGCGGGGCGGCGATGTCGCGACCGGGATCCGACGGAAGGTCCGGCGAGGGCGTGTCGTCGTCGAAGGCCCCGTCGGGGGAATCGGCAACATCCGGGGCATCGGCGGTCGCCACGTCGGAATCCGGGGTCCCGTCGGTTCCGCGCCCGGCACCGCCGCACGCCACGGCCAGCGCGGCCAGCACGGGCAGCAGGATCGCCGGGACCGCGCGCGGGGCCATCACGACCTCCCTTCACAGGCTGGCTGCATCCGGAACGACCGGAGGATACCACGAGGCCTAGGACTGGCGCTCGGGGCGCGTTGCGGTGACGGTGGCATCCAGGGCGCCGGTTCCCAGCAGCACCCCGATCGAATCGCCGGGGCCCACCTGGTCGTGGCGCTGCACCAGGCTGCCATCGGGCCGGCGGACCAGGGCGTAGCCGCGCTCCAGGGGCCCGAAGGGTGAAAGGGGAACCAGGCGAAGGCGGCAGGCCTCCAGCGCCGCGGCGTGGGGATCCAGGAGGCGCTGCCCCACGACGCGCAGTCGCCCGGCCTCGACGCCCAGGGCGACCCGGGACCGATCCAGCAGGCGGGGACCCAGGGCGCGGAGGCGATCGGCCAGGCCCACGGCGCGACGCCGCTCCTCGCCCAGGCGCCGGGCCGGGTGGGCGGCGGCCAGGCGGGCGGCCAGGACCTCGATTCCCTGGCGCGGATCCTTCAGCAACCGATCCCCGGCACGGGCCAGGCGCTGGCCGGCGTCGTCCACCCGGCGGCGCGGCTGCTCCAGGGTGCGAACGCCCGCGGCACGCAACCGGGCATCCAGGTCGTCCAGGCGCTGGCCGGCCACCTCCACCCGACGCGTCAACGCGGAGGCAAGACGGCTGCGAAGGTCGGCCAGGGAGGCGTCGATGTCCTCCAGGGACGGCACGACCAGGGTACCGGCCGCCGTGGGCGTCGGCGCCCGGACGTCGGCCGCGTCGTCGGTCAGGACGTGGTCCACCTCGTGCCCCACCGCGGACACGATCGGCACGCGGGAGGCCGCCACGGCCCGGACCAGGACCTCCTCGTTGAAGGCCCACAGGTCCTCCAGGGACCCGCCGCCGCGCCCGATGATGATGACGTCCACGTCCGACACCAGGTTCAGGAAGTCGATCCCCCGCGCCACGCCCTGGGCCGCCCCGTCGCCCTGGACCACGCTGTCCACCAGCAGGATGCGGGCCGGGAAGCGCGCCAGGATCGTCCGCACGATGTCCCGCACCGCCGCGCCGCGCAGGGACGTCACGACACCGATCCGGCGGGGCAGGAACGGCAGCGGCCGCTTGCGGCCCGCGTCGAACAGGCCCTCGAGGGCCAGGCGGCGACGCAGTTCCTCCAGGCGACGCAGGAGGTCGCCGATTCCCGCCTCCTCGACGGCATCGACGGTCAACTGGTAGCGACTGGTCCCGCCGTAGGACGTCATCCGGCCCGACGCCACGACACGCTGGCCGTCCCGCAGGTCCACCGACGCCGCGGCGCGGGCGAACCGGTAGATCACGCACTCCAGCTTCAGCGTGCCCCCCTCGGGATCCCGCTCGGTCAGCGCGAAGTAGGAGTGGCCGGACGCGGCGCGCTTGTAGCCGGTCACCTCGCCCTCGACGCGGATGCGCGCGAACGACGTTTCCAGGAGCGTCTTGACCAGTCGCGAAACCTGGGCGACCGAAAGGACATCGACGGTGCGGGGCTGGACTTCCATGCAGGGCAGCCTAGCAGCGGGGAATGCGATTTACCAGCAGGAGGTGATGCCGCGGATATCGGGGACGAAGCCTGCCGGGATGGAGGGCCGTGTGGAAATCGCGAACGTTTCCGGCAGGATCAGGTCCTTCGTGGAGTACGTCACGTCAACGTAGTACGGGACGGTCGCCGGGTCGTTGGGCAGGAACTCGGTGCCCTTCGTTCCGTACAGGCCGCTGCCCTTCGACTCCAGTTCAAGGCTGAACCACAGCTTGGCGTCGACGCTGGCCCACAGGCGCACCTCGGCAACCTTCAGGTTGCCGCCCCCGCCGTCCACCACCACGCCGGCCACCCACGCCCCGGGGAGCGGCTGGCCGAAGGTCAGGTTGATCGGGGCCAGCGGCACGTAGGAATAATCGGCATCGGTCCCGAAGACGTGCCGGAACCACATGCGCTGGCCGCCCTTTGCCGAGGCGGTCGCCCGCAGTTCCACGTTGTCCTTGTCCTCGACGGACGTCACCTGGTAGCACCCGTGGTCGAAGTTGCCCGCGATGGCGGTCCGCTTGGCATCGCCCGGGATGGCGTCGAAGGTCGCGACGTGGGCCGTCAGCGGGAAGAACTCGTCGGCGGACCCGTTGACCATCAGGATTTCCGCGGTCGTCGCCGTCAGCAGGCGCGCCGAGTCGAGGTTCGCGTTCAGGGTCGTCCACTCCGGGCTGGCGGTCGTCAGGCCCGCCTCTTCCAGCAGGGTGAGCTGCCAGGCCTTGGGCGACTGGACGGCCACGTCCCAGGCGCCGCAGGCCGACAGGGGCACCGCGGCCTTGATCCGATCGTCCACCGCCGCGTCGATCAACGTGACCACGCCGCCCGCCGAGAAGCCCGTCATCCCCAGGCGGGCCGGGTCCACGTCCGGCCGGGCCGCCAGGCACGTCAGGCCGCGCAGGCCGGCCACGGCATGCCCCCAGAACCAGGAGCCCCGGGGATCGGGCAGCGTGTCGAACAGTCGGTAGCCGTTGCGGTCCCCCGCGGAAAGCCCCTCGGAGGTGTTGTCGACGACGTCCCCGCCCCCGGGGCCGGTGTAGGCCAGGACGAACATCCCCAGCAGCGCCGCCGTCCCCGTGGCGTGGGTCTCCTCGGACATGCCCCCCAGGCCGTGGGCCTGGACGACGCCGGGCAGCACGCCGGCCACGCCCTGGGGCCGCGCCGCGAAGCCCCGGATCCGGATCGGGCGCAGGTGGCCGTCGACGGACTCCCAGGACAGGTAGGACACGTTCCACACGTCCAGCATCACGCCGTCCTTCAGGGCGGTGCGGGGGTTCGTGAACCGGCAGTCGGCCGTTGCGGGATCGCGGATCGGCGTGGGGTCGAACAGGGACGCCCATTCCTGGGCCGGGACGTCCGCGGGCGGCAGGTCCTGCGCGACGTCTTCCGGCGGGGAAACGTCGGTCGGCAGATCCACCGGGGCTTCGTCGGGCGTGGCGTCCGGGGACGGATCCGGCGGCAGATCCAGGGCCGGCACATCCGGGGCTGCCTCGTCAGCCGCACCGACGTCGGGGACGTCGGCGGGGCCCGGGTCCGCGGCGGTTCCGGAGGCGCCGCCGCAGGCAAGCAGGAGCGACAGGAGCAGGGGCCATGCCTTGATGGGGGACAGCCTGAAGGCTGTCCCCCCGCCGAGATCAGCGCGCCTGCCGTGGGGGACAGCCTGAAGGCTGTCCCCCCGTCCCAGGCTGTCCCCCCGTCCCAGGC